>NZ_JBFTPS010000011.1:0-159028 GCF_056398605.1 Variovorax sp. 01T432 | reverse complement strand
TCAACAGCGTGCTGAACATCGCCTGGTTTGACCGTATGGGACTACCCAGACTCTCATGACCTAAAACTCTCGAACCGCCCGGTGCGGACCCGCATGCCGGGTGGTGTGGGAGGGGCGCAGTCTAGGAAGACTGCCCCCTATCCCGATGGCGGGGAGCTGCTTCGCGGGCCGGATGCACCGGCCTGCCGGGGCAGGACCGGGTGCACCCGCGCGCTATTTCTTTTCCTTGCTCAGGGACTCTTCCATCGCCTTCATGGGATCGTCCTCCGCGGCAGGCGCCGCCGGGGCGGAAGGTTCGGCGCCTGTCGCCGGAGCGGGGGCCGAACCGTCCGGTTGCGGCGTCGGTGCGGCGGGTTCTTCCGAGGGCATGTCGGCCTGCATCTGGGCGCCGATCTTGTCCAGGTCGATCTTCACTTCCTTGTCGAGGCCGCTGGAGACGATGCCCGGGAAGGCGATGATGAGCCCGACCATGATGATCTGGATCAGCACGAAGGGCACGGCGCCCCAGTAGATCTGCATGGTCGTGACGGGCTGGATGCGTTTCTTGGTCAGCTTGTCGGTGTACTCGTTGGTCGGCGCGACGCTGCGCAAGTAGAAGAGCGCGAAGCCGAAGGGTGGATGCATGAAGGAGGTCTGCATGTTGACCGCCAGCAGCACCCCGAACCAGATCAGGTCGATGCCGAGCTTCTGCGCCACGGGCGCGAGCAGCGGCACGACGATGAAGGAGAGCTCGAAGAAGTCCAGGAAGAAGGCCAGGAAGAAGATCAGCAGGTTGACCAGGATCAGGAAGCCCAGCTGCCCGCCGGGCATGCCCGTGAGCAGGTGCTCGACCCAGCGCGGCCCGTCGATGCCCTGGAAGACAAGGCTGAAGATGGTCGAGCCGATCAGGATGAACACCACGAAGCAGGACAGCTTGGTGGTCGTGTTGAGCGCCTGCTTCATCAGCGACATGCTCAGCCGCCCGCGCGTGATCGCCATGATGGAGGCGCCGAGCGCACCCATCGCGCCGCCCTCGGTCGGCGTCGCGACGCCCAGGAAGATGGTGCCGAGCACGAGGAAGATCAGCAGCAGCGGCGGGATCAGGACGAAGGTCACGCGCTCGGCGATGCGCGACAGCAGGTTCAGGCGCGTGACGCGGTTGACCACCGCGATGAGGAACGCCAGGATGACGCCCACGCACATGGAGACGACGATGGTTTCATCGGTCGGCACCGAAGTCACCGTCTCGCCGCTCCACCAGGTGTGCACGTCGGCGATGTGCTGGCCGAAGAAGACGGCCGCGCCGGTCGCAAGGAGTGTGACGACCAGGAGCGAGGGCAGCCCGCTGCTGCCGTTCTTTTCGCGGAAGGTGCGGGCCTCCAGCGGCAGGGCCGGCACCCAGGTGGGCTTGAAGATCGCCATCAGGATCACGTAGAGCGCGTACATCGCCGTCAGCATGAAGCCCGGCACGAAGGCGCCCTTGTACATGTCGCCGACGCTGCGGCCGAGCTGGTCGGCCATGATGATGAGCACCAGCGACGGCGGGATGATCTGCGCCAGCGTGCCCGATGCGGCAATGACCCCCGAGGCCAGGCGCCGGTCGTAACCGTAGCGCAGCATGATGGGCAGCGAGATCAGGCCCATCGAGATGACCGAGGCGGCGACCACACCGGTCGTGGCCGCGAGCAGCGCGCCGACGAAGATCACCGCCAGCGCCAGGCCGCCGCGCACCGGGCCGAAGAGCTGGCCGATGGTGTCGAGCAGGTCCTCCGCCATGCCGCTGCGCTCGAGGATCAGCCCCATCAAGGTGAAGAAGGGAATCGCCAGCAGCGTGTCGTTCTGCATGATGCCGAACAGGCGCAGCGGCAGCGCCTGCATGAGCGCCTGCGGCAGGAGGCCGAGCTCGATGCCGACGAAGCCGAAGAAGAGGCCGCAGGCGCCGAGGCTGAAGGCCACGGGAAAGCCGAACAGCAGGAAGATGATCAGCCCCGCGAACATGATCGGGGCGTAGTTCTGGGTCAGAAATTCCATGGGTACTCCGGGATCAGCCTGCGTTGGCCTTGGCCTTGGCCTCGGCGAGGCGAAGGATCTCTTCGGCCAGTTCTTCTTCGGCCGTCTTCTCCGCGCGCTTCTGGGTCGGGTCGTCGATGCGGCCTTGCAGGAACGCGATGCGCTTGATGAGTTCGGACCAGCCCTGGAGCAGCAGCAGCGTGAACCCGATCGGGATCATGGCGTACACCGGCCAGCGGATCAGGCCGCCCGCGTTGTTCGACATTTCGCCCGAGCGGTAGCCCTGGAGGAAGAACGGAATGCCATACCAGAGGATGGCCAGGCAGATGGGGGTGAGAAAGAAAGTAAAGCCGATGATGTCGATCCAGATCTGCTTGGATTTCGACAGTCGGCTCGATATCACGTCGATCTTCACGTGCTCCTGGTTGAGCAGCGTGTAGCCCGCGGCGATGAGGAAGGACGCCGCGAAGAAGTACCACTGCACTTCGAGGAACGCGTTCGAACTCATGTTGAACGCTTTGCGCACCACGGCATTGATGCCGCTGATGACCGTCGAGGCCAGGATCAACCAGATGACGTACTTGCCGATCTGGCCATTGAGCCAGTCGATGGCACGCGAAAACCTGAGCAAGCTGTTCATGCTCCCCCCCAAATGAATGAACGCCGAATATGAAATCGCCCGGGCCGCCGGTCATGCCGACGTGGCCACGGGCGCTCACGGACGCGGGATTTTAGGGGGGCGAGTAGGCCCTTCCGGGGCGCAACAGGATGGTGTATTCCCTAGGCGCGGGAGCTCGCCCGCGCATCGTCGCCATAATCCCGCCATGCCCTCGAGCCCGCCGTCTTCGACGCCGTTCGGCACACCCGGCCTGCCGCATTCGATCGACTCGCCGGACATGTGCCGCGCGGGCCGTGAACTGCTGTCGCTGGCGCTGATCGACGCGCGCAACCACACGCTGCATCTCCTCTCTCTCTGCGAGGAGGCGCTCGGCACGGCGACGCTCGCCGTGCCCCGGCGGGATGACATCGACCCGCCGCTGTGGCTGGCGGGCCACATCGGGTGGTTCGCGGAATGGTGGATCGGGCGCAATACGCAGCGCGCCTTCGGCGCCGACTGCCCGGTGCGGCCCACGCGGCTGGCCGCGATCGAGCCGCAGGCCGATGCCTGCTGGAACCCGGCGCAGGCCGCCCCGCCGGACCGGTGGTCGCCCGCGCTGCCCGATCTCGCGCAGACCAAGGCCTACATGCTCGACACGCTGGAAAGCACGCTCGAATTGCTGGAGCACGCGGCCGAGACGGACGCCGGCCTCTACTTCTACCGGCTCGCGCTGTTCCATGAAGACCTGCGCGGCGAGCAGCTGATGGTGATGGCGCAAACGCTCGGCCTGGCGCTGGGCGTCGAGACGCAGCCCGCCGCCGTCACGCGCGAGCCGCTGCTGCTGCCGGCGACGTCCTGGGAGCTGGGCATGGCCGGCACGGGCTTCGCCTTCGCGCAGGACCGGGGCCAGCTGCGCCTGGATGTGCCGGAATTCGAGATCGACGCCCAGCCGGTGACCTGGAGCCAGTACGTCGAGTTCGTGGATGACGGCGGCTACGATCGCGACGAATTCTGGCAGCCGGGCGGCCGCGACTGGCTGTGGCACCAGTTCGAAGGGCGGCGCGGACCGCGGTATGTCGAGCAGATCGGCGCGGCGCGGCATGGCACGGGCGGCTCGGTCCTTCAGCAGCACTTCGGCCGGACCGTGCGCGCGGCCGGCAACCAGAGCGCCGTGCATGTGTCGTGGTGGGAAGCCGACGCCTGGGCGCGCTGGGCGGGGCGACGCCTGGCCACCGAAGTCGAGTGGGAGATCGCCGCGCACACCGCCGCGCGGCGCGGCTTCCGATGGGCGGATGTCCACGAGTGGACCGCGGGCACGCTGCAGTCCTGGCCCGGCTTCGCGGCGGATCCATGGAGCGCCGGCACGCCCTTCGATCCGCAGCCCGCCTTCGGGCACGCGCGTGTGCTGCGGGGCGCCTCCTTCGCCACCCGGGCGCGGCTGCGCTCGCCGAAGCACCGGGGCTTCGCGCTGCCGGGGCGCGATGACGGCTTCTTCGGCTTCAGGACCTGCGCGCTTTGAGCGTCAGCGGGTCTTTTTCGGCTGCTTGAATTTCCACCACGGCAGCAGGGCGCTGAGCGACTGCACTTCTCCGCTGTTCGCGCTCTCGTAGCCCGGCAATGTGCCGAGCTGGTGCTGCCATGCCGCGCCGCGCAGCAGGGTGAGCAGTGCCTGAATGGCGGGCTGGTCGAGCGCTGATCGAAGGCAGGCCAGGTTGTAGCGCTCATGGACCAGCGGCACGAAGCCGAGTCCGGCGCTGCGCGCCGCCGATTCGAGCCCGAGCCCCGCATCGGCCTGGCCGGCCGCCACGGCATGCGCGACCGCGGTATGCGAGGGCTCGCTGCGCGCATAGCCGTCGAGCGCGGCGGCATCGAGCCCGGCGCGCTGCAGCAGTTCGTCGAGCACGACGCGGGTGCCGGTGCCGATGGCGCGGTTCACGTACCGCGCGCGCCGGCTGGCCACGTCGGCGAGGCCGCGCAGGCCGAGCGGGTTGTCGGGCGCGACGATCAGCCCCTGCGTGCGCCGCGCGAAGCCGATGATCTTGTGCAGCCCCGGCTGGAGCAGCGGCTTGTAGGTGCGCTGCGCCAGGGAGCCGACGGGCGGCTGCTCCAGGGTGTGGAAGCCCGCCATCACGCAGCGCCCCTGGTTCAGCGCGCTGATCGCGTCGACGCTGCCGGTGAAATGGATGTCGAGCTGAAGCCGCGCCTTCTCGGCCGCGTGGGCGCGCAGCAGGACCAGCGCGTCGTCATGGCTTGCCTGCAGGCTCAGCACATGCGTGCTGTCGTCGAAGGCGAGCGCGAAGGCCCGTTCGAGGTCCGCATGCAGCGCCTCGATCTGCGGCGCCAGCCGGGCCTGCGCCTGACGCTCGGCCCACAGCAGCTTGTCCCCCAGTTCGGAGAGCTGGGCGGAGCGGCCCTGCTCGCTCGTGACCAGCGGGTGGCCGAAGGTCTGCTCCCAGCGCCTGAGTTCGCCCCAGACGTGGCGATAGGACAGGCCGACCGCGCGCGCCGCCCCGGAGATGGAGCCGTGCTCGCGCACGGCGTGCAGCAGTTCCATGAGCGGATTGCGGATCAATCCGCGGCCGTGGCGGCGCGGGGCGATGGCGTAGGAGAGTTCGATCTGTTGCACGAGGGGAGAAGAAGGGGGTGCGAGGGATTATGCAGAGGGGGCGCCTCGGGTCCTTACTTATGCAAGGCATTGCATAGGGTGGGTGGGCAGGCCTGCCGCATACTGCCCCCGCTCCCCATTTCACCGCACGCATGAATACCTTCGCCGACAGCGCCGTCGCCGCCGCCCGCCTCCTCGTCTCGGGCGACCCCGTGCTGATGGCCATCGTGGGCCGCTCGCTGGCGGTCAGCGCCACGGCCTGCGCGCTGGCCTGCGGCTTCGGGCTGCTGCTGGGCGCCTGGATCGCCGTGTCGCGCTTTCAGGGGCGCGGCCTGCTGCTGACGCTGCTCAATACGCTGCTGGCGCTGCCGTCGGTGGTCGTCGGGCTGGTGATCTATCTGCTGCTGTCGCGCTCGGGCCCGCTCGGCTTCCTGGGCTGGCTCTTCTCGTTCAAGGCGATGGTGCTGGCCCAGACCCTCCTGGTGCTACCGGTGGTCATGGCCCTCACGCGCCAGACCGTCGAGGACGCCGACCGCGCTCACGGCGAACAGCTGCGCTCGCTCGGCGCGGGCACCTTCGCGCGGGGCCTGCTCCTCGTGTGGGACGAGCGCTACGCACTCGTCACGGTCCTGATCGCCGCCTTCGGCCGGGCGGTGTCGGAGGTCGGCGCGGTGATGATCGTCGGCGGCAACATCGATGGCTTCACGCGCGTGATGACGACCGCCATCGCGCTGGAAACCAGCAAGGGCGACCTGCCTCTCGCGCTCGCCCTCGGGCTCGTGCTGCTGGGCGTGGTGCTGGTGTTGAACCTCGCGATCGCGGCGCTGCGCGGCTGGCGCGAGCGCATCGACGGCGGCGCGGCCGACGCGCTGGGAACCACCCGGCACGTGGAGGTGGTCTCGTGAGTTCGGAGCCCCTGTTCAGTCTTCACGATATCGACGTGCGCTTTGGCCGCGTGCAGGCGCTTCTGGGCGTTTCGCTGTCGATCGGTGCGGGCGAGCGCGTGGCGCTGATCGGTGCCAACGGCAGCGGCAAGAGCACGCTGCTGCGCGTGCTGCACGGCCTGGTGCCGCATGCGGCCGGCATCTTCGTGAGCGGAGTGCCGCGGCGCGCCCAGGCGATGCTGTTCCAGCGGCCGCACATGCTGCGCGCGCGCGTGCGCACCAACGTCGCGCTTGCGCTCTGGCTGCGCGGCGTTCCGTGGGCGAACGCGCAGCGCGAGGCCCTGGCCGCGCTCGGCCGCGTGGGCCTGCTGTCGCTCGCCGAGCGCAATGCGCGCACGCTGTCGGGCGGCCAGCAGCAGCGCATGGCGCTGGCACGTGCCTGGGCGCTGAGGCCTGAAGTCCTGCTGCTCGACGAGCCGACCGCCAGCCTCGATCCCACGGCCAAGCGCGAGGTCGAGGCCCTGATCGCCGACGCCGCGAAAGGCCGCACCCTGGTCTTCGCCAGCCACAACCTCGGCCAGGTGAAGCGGCTCGCAACCCGCGTGGTCTACATGGAGCACGGCCGGGTGCTGGCCGACCTCCCGGTCCGCGAATTCTTCAGCGGGCCGCTGCCCGAGGAGGCGCATCTGTTTGTCAAAGGAGAACTGGTATGAAGTATTTGAATCGTTGCGCGGCCGCTTTGATGGTGTGGGCGTGCGCGCTGGCCGTCCATGCGGAGACGATCACCATGGCGTCGACTACCTCGACCGAACAGTCGGGCCTTTTTTCTCATCTGCTGCCCGCCTTCAAGCAGGCCAGCAACATCGACGTCAAAGTGGTCGCGGTCGGCACCGGCCAGGCGATCGACATGGCCCGGCGCGGCGATGCCGACGTGCTCTTCGTCCACGACACGGCCGCCGAGGAGAAGTTCGTCGCCGAAGGCTATGCGGCCAAGCGCTACCCGGTGATGTACAACGACTTCGTCCTCATCGGCCCGAAGAATGACCCGGCCGGCATTCAGGGCGCGGACATCGTCGCCGCGCTGCGCAAGATCGCGGCGGCCAACGCGCCCTTCGTCTCGCGCGGCGACAAGAGCGGCACCGACGCCGCCGAGCGGCGGCTCTGGGCGCAGGCCGGCCTGACGGACGCCGGCCAGCCCGTGCCGAACGAGAAGAAGGGTTCGGGATACAGGGAATGCGGCTGCGGCATGGGGCCGGCGCTCAATATCGCGGCTTCGAGCGGCGCCTACGTGCTGGCCGACCGCGGCACCTGGCTCAGCTTCAAGAACCGCGCCGAACTCGCGGTGCTCGTGGAGGGCGACAAGCGCCTCTTCAACCAGTACGGCGTGATGGTGCCGAGTCCGGCGAAGTTTCCGCAGCTCAACAGCGCGGGGGCGCAGAAGTTCGTCGACTGGGTGATCTCGCCGGCGGGGCAATCGGCCATCGCGTCCTACAAGATCGGTGGCGAGCAGCTGTTCTTTCCCAATGCGAGCCGGTAGCGGCGTGCTGCGCGCCATGGCGATCGGTCTGGCAATGTCCGCGGGCATGGCTTGCGCGCAGGAAGCGACGCTGTCAGTCTTCGCCGTCGGCAGCCTGCGCGGCCCGATCACCCAGGCCGCCCGGGCGTTTGAACAGGCGAATCCCGGCACGCGCATCGCGCTGACCTTCGGCGCTTAGGGGCTGCTGCGCGATCGCATCATGGCGGGCGAAAGAGCGGATGTGTTCGCCTCGGCCAACATGGCGCATCCGCAGGCGTTGAGCGCGGCCGACGCATGGCGCCCCACCCGTGCCTTCGCGCGCAACGCGATGTGCGCGCTCGCGCGGCCCGGCCTTGCGGTCACGCGCGACAGTCTGGTCAGGACGATGCTCGACCCCGCCATCAAGCTCGGCACCTCGACGCCCAAGGCCGATCCTTCGGGAGACTACGCCTTCGAACTCTTCGAAAAGGTCGAGCGCGCCGGCGCCGCGCCCGCGGGCTCGGGCAAGGCGCTGGCGGCCAAGGCGCTGCAGCTCACGGGCGGCCCGAACTCGCCGCCGCCGCCGCCGGACCGCAATGTCTACGGCATGCTGGTGGCGACCGGGCAGGCCGATGTGTTCCTGACCTACTGCACCAACGCGGTCATCGCCATCGGTGAGGAGCGGTCGCTGCAACTCGTCGAGGTACCGCCGGCCATCAATGTGAGCGCGGAATACGGGCTCGCCGTGCGAAAGGGTGCGCCCCCGTCAGCGCAGGCCTTTGCCGATGACCTGGTGGGCGGCGCGGGGCAGGGCGCACTGCGCAAGGCGGGCTTCCTGGCGCCCTGAGGGGACATCAACCGGGCGCCGATCCGCGAGACGCATGGCACGGATCGAGAAAGCAGAGGGAACGCGTGGGACTTGCGGCGCATGACCTCCCAGGTCATCGACCCGCGACGCTCGCGCGGCGACCATTCATTCACCCCGCGCTGTTGCGGGCCATGAAATGAAATGAAAGGAAGCGCCATGAACACCGCAGCCATCGATGCGACCCGCGTCGCCGAACAGTACATCGCCGTCTGGAACGAGACCGACGCCGAGCGCCGCGCGGCACTCCTCGAAAGCCACTGGACCGCCGACGCGCGCTACGTCGATCCCCTCGCGCAGGCCAGCGGCCGCACGCAGATCAGCGCGCTGGTCGGCGGGGTCCAGCAGCGCTACCCGGGCTTCCGCTTCAGGCTCAAGGGCCGGGCCGACGCGCATGGCGAGCATCTGCGCTTCTCGTGGACGCTGGGCCCGAAGGGCGCCGAGGACCTGATCGAGGGCACCGATTTCGCCCAGCTCGATGCCGGCAAGCTGCGCGCGGTCACGGGCTTCCTGGACAAGGTGCCTGCCGGCGCCTGAGGCAGGCCTTGCGCTCGGCTCGGCGCGCGCGGCGGCCTCACTCGACGATCGCCACGCCCTTGACCTGCGCATGCACGGCCGTGCCCACGGCCAGCCGCAACAGCTCGGCCGACTTGCGCGTGATGCGAGCCAGCATGCGCGTGCCGCCGACGTCCAGGCCCACCATGCACTGGGCCGGGCCGTCGTCGGACAGATCGGAAACGGTCGCGGGCAGGATGTTCAGCACGCTGGTGTCGGCCTGGTGGTGCAGGGTCAGACTCACATCCCGCGCCTGGATTCGCACGCGTACCCGCTGGCCCACAGCGGCGCCGCTGTGGGGCAGGCTGAGACTTCCCCCGGCGAAGGCGACCTGCGTCAGGCTGTAGGCCGGATCGTAGGCCGTGACCACCGCGGCGATCACCGCACCGGCGGCATCGCCATGGGCGAGCGGCAGGTCCAGACGGGTCAGCAGTTCATGGGTGGGGCCGCTGGCAAGCACCCGGCCGGCGTCGAGCAGAACGAGGTGATCGGCCAGCCGCGCCACCTCGTCGGGCGCATGGCTCACGTAGAGCACGGGGATGTCGAGCTCGGCGTGCAGCCGTTCGAGGTAGGGCAGGACTTCGCGCTTGCGCTGGATGTCCAGCGAAGCCAGGGGCTCGTCCATCAGCAGCAGCTTCGGGCTCGTGGCCAGCGCGCGCGCGATACCCACGCGCTGGCGCTCGCCGCCGGAGAGCGTTTCGGGCTGGCGCCCGAGCAGGTGGCCGATGCCCAGCAGCTCCACCGCCAGCGACAGCGAGACGCGACGCTGCCCCGGCGCCACGCGCTTCATGCCGTATTCGAGATTGCGCTGCACGTTCATGTGCGCGAAGAGGCGCGTCTCCTGGAACACATAGCCCAGCGGCCGGCGGTGCGTGGGCAGGAACTTCGCGCCTGCGCCGGTTTGCCCGCCGTGCTGCCAGACTTCGCCGTTGATCTCGACATGGCCGCCCGCGGCGCGATGCAGCCCGGCGATCGCGCGCAGGCAGGTCGTCTTGCCGCAGCCGGAAGGGCCGAAGAGCGCGGTCACACCCCGGCCGGGCAGGGCAAGCGCCACATCGAGCGAGAAGCCGGGGTAGTCGACCTTCAGGCGCGCCTGCACGCCCGTGTTCGCCATCGCGCTCACCGCCGCCGTCCCGTGGGATTGAGGACGTACAGCGCCAGCAGCACCAGGAAGGAGAACAGCACCATCGCGGCCGCCAGCCAGTGCGCCTGCGTGTATTCGAGCGCTTCGACGTGGTCGTAGATCTGCACCGATATCACGCGCGTCCTGTCGGGGATGTTGCCGCCCATCATCAGCACCACGCCGAATTCGCCCACCGTATGGGCGAAGCCCATCACGATGGCTGTGAGATAGCCCGGCCGCGCGAGCGGCAGCACGACGCTGAAGAAGCTGTCGATCGGCGAGGCCCGCAAGGTCGCCGCCGCCTCCAGCGGCTGCTCGCCGATGGCCTCGAAGGCGTTCTGGATCGGCTGCACCACGAAGGGCATCGAATACACCACCGAGCCGACCACCAGCCCGGCAAAGGTGAAGGGAAGCAGGCCGATGCCAAGCCATTGCGTCAATTGACCGACCGGGCCGTGCGGCCCCATGGTCACCAGGAAATAGAAGCCCAGCACCGTCGGCGGCAGCACCAGCGGCAACGCCACCAGCGCGCCGACGGGCCCCTTCCAGGCCGAGCGCGTGCGTGCCAGCCACCACGCGAGCGGGGTGCCCAGCAGAAGCAGGATCACCGTGGTGAACGACGCCAGCTTCAGCGTGAGCGCGACGGCGCCGAGGTCGGCGGCGGTGGGCATGAAGTGCGCGGGCCTGTCAGATGTCGTAGCCGAAGGCGCGGATCACGGCCTTCGCGCCGTCGGATTTGAGGAAGCTCATGAAGGCGGTCGCGGCCGCGTTGTCCCTGGCGCGGGCCAGCAGCACCGCGTCCTGCCGGATCGGGCTGTGCAGCGCCGCGGGCACGATCCACGCCGAGCCGCTCTTGAGCCTGCCGTCTTCCCAGACCTGCGACAGGGCGACGAAGCCGAGTTCCGCGTTGCCGGTGGAGATGAAGCTGAAGGTCTGGGCGATGCTTTCGCCCTGGACGAACTTCGGCTCCAGCTGGCTCAGGAGCCCGAGCTTGGCGAGCGTTTCGACGGCGGCCGCGCCGTAGGGCGCCAGCTTGGGCGCGGCCAGCGCGATATGCGCGAAGCTGCCGCTCCTGAGGACCTCGCCGCCGGCATCCACATAGCCGGGCCTGGCGGACCACAGCGCCAGCTTGCCGATGGCATAGGTGAAGCGGCTGGCGGCGATCGCGGCGCCTTCCTTCTCGAGCCTTGCCGGGGTTTCGTCGTCGGCCGAGAGGAAGACGTCGAAGGGCGCGCCGCTCTGGATCTGTGCGTAGAACTTGCCCGTCGCGCCCGTGGAGACCACCAGCTTGTGGCCGCTTGCCTTCTCGAAGTCTGCGGCGATGATCTTGATCGGCCCGGCGAAATTGGCGGCCACCGCGACCTGCACTTCCGCCGCGTGGACGGCCAGCGAGGCGAAGAGGGCGAAGAGGGCGAAGAGCGGGAGGATCCGCAGGCGGGACGCGTTTCGAAGGTTCATGGTGCTGGCGCCGAGGAGGCGCTATTCATCGATGGAATAGCGGGGAGTGTAGGCCAAGCGGCACAATCCCCGCATGGCTTTCCCCCGTTTCGGCGACGCGCTCGGCCACGGCATGAGCGACAAGCGCATCGACATCCTGCGCGGCATCGGCCGCACGGGCAGCATCTCGCAGGCCGCGCGCGATGCGGGCGTCAGCTACAAGGCCGCCTGGCAGGCCGTGGCGACGCTGACCAATCTGGCGGGTGTGCCGCTGGTGGAGCGCGCGGTGGGTGGCGCGGGTGGCGGCGGGGCCTCGCTGACCCCGCATGGCACGCAACTGCTGGAGCTGGCGGACGCGCTCGACACGGCGCGGCGCGAGGTCCAGACGCGGGCAGGAACGGCGAGCGCCGGCACGGCGGTCGCGCGGCTGGCGATCCGCACGAGCATGCGCAACCAGCTGCCGGTGACCGTGAGCGCGCTCGAATCCACGGGGCGCATGGTGCGCGTCGTCATGGCGCTCGGCGGCGAGCACCCCGGCACGGCCCGCATCGCCGCGCGCATCACGCAGGAGAGCGCGGAGCTGCTCGGACTGGCCGAAGGCATGGCGGCCATCGCGCTGTGCAAGGCGACGGCCGTGCGCGTCGAGCGGGCGTCATCGGCGCAGCGACGGCCGAAGGGCAATCAGCTTGCCGGCCTGGTGTCGAGCGCCGCGCGCGGCGAGGACGGCGACGAGATCGATATCGCGCTGGCGGGTGGCCTCCAGCTCGTCGGCTTCGCGGCGAGCGGGAGCGGGTTGCGCACACGGCAGCGTGTCACGGCCATGGTCGACGAGGCTTCGGTCGTCGTGGCGCTGCCGGGCTGAGGGCCCCGCGGCCCGTCCCCTCAGAAGCCGAAATCGCTCAGGCCCGGATGGTCGTCCGGGCGGCGGCCGAGCGGCCAGAAGAACTTGCGCTCGCTTTCCTTGATGGGCGCGTCGTTGATGCTCGCGTGGCGATGGGTCATCAGGCCCGCCTCGTTGAACTCCCAGTTCTCGTTGCCGTAGCTGCGGAACCAGTGGCCGGAATCATCGTGCCATTCGTAGGCGAAGCGCACGGCGATGCGCGGCCCGCCGAACGCCCACAGCTCCTTGATCAGCCGGTAGTCGAGTTCGCGCGCCCACTTGCGTTCCAGCAAGGCCTGCGCGGCGGGCCGGCCGACCACGAATTCCGCGCGATTGCGCCAGCGCGTGTCCTCGCTGTAGGCGAGCGCCACGCGGGCGGGGTCGCGCGAGTTCCAGCCGTCTTCGGCCAGGCGCACCTTCTGGATGGCGGTCTCGAGCGTGAAAGGGGGGAGAGGGGGGCGGGTTTCCATGGTGATGCCTCGAGTGAAGGGTTGGAAAGAGGATGGGTCGAAGGGGTAGACAGATCTGTCTATGGCGCCCAGTCTAGCGGACGTAGACAGATCTGTCTACAATCGATTCATGCCGACCGACACGATGGATATCAAGGATCTTCCCGCGCGGGAGCGCATTCTGCTGACCGCGCACGATCTGTTCTATCGCGAGGGCATCCGCGCCACCGGCATCGACCGTGTGATCGCCGAGTCGGGCGTGGCCAAGGTCACCTTCTACCGTCACTTCCCGAGCAAGAACGACCTGGTCCTGGCCTTCCTGAACTATCGGCACGCGCGCTGGATGAACTGGTTCAAGGACGCCTTGCAGCGTCATGGCGCGAACCGCGGCAAGGGCATCGATGCGCTGGTTCCCGCGCTGGGCGAATGGTTCGGCGAAGCCGGCTACCGAGGCTGCGCCTTTCTCAACAGCGTCGGCGAGCTCGGCGGCACGATGCCCGAGGTGGTCGAGATCGCCCGCGGACACAAGGGCGACATGACGGCGGAGATCGAGAAGCTGCTGCCGCCATCGAGGCATCGCGCCAAGGATGCCCAGGCGATCTCGCTGGCGGTGGATGGCGCGATCGTGCACGCCCAGTTCGAAGAGGCGCCGGGCGCGGCATCCAGGCCGCTGGAGCGCCTGGTGAAGCTGGTGAAGGCGGCCGAGGTCTGAGACGCGGCTACGCCACCAGCCGGGCGATTTCGCGGCGCATGGCATCGACGCTGTCAGGCCTGACCAGGCGGCCCAGCTCCTTGCCGTCGCGCATGAACACCAGCGTCGGCCAGAGCTTGACTCGGAAGGAGCGCCCGAGCGGCCGTCCGCTCGCATCCTCGATTTTCAGGTGGCGCAATTCCGGCGTTCCGGCCAGGGCCTGCGCGAGCAGCGGCTGCGCCGCCTTGCAGAAGCCGCACCAGGGTGCGCCGAATTCGACGAGCGTGGGGCCGGGGAGAGCGTCGACCTCGGCACGGGAGGGTTCGTGTGCTGCGTAGGATTCGTTCATCGGCCAGATTTTGCTGCAGGACCGGCGCGGCTGCACGAGCGCCGGCTAGCTGAGCAGCTTGCCGGTCGCGCTGATCACCGCGACATCCACGAACTGGTTGCCTTCGCGGTTGTTGCGGCCGAAGTTGATCTTCACGCCGCCCAGGTCGTAGGCTTCGATGCCGGCCAGGCCCGCGATGACCCCGGCTCGCGTCGGCGCCGGGCCCGCGCGGCGCAGACCTTCGGCCAGCACGCAGGCATCCATGTAGCCTTCCAGGCTCGGCAGCGAGTAGTCCTTGAAGCCGCTGGCCTGCATGTCGGCCTGGTAGCGGCGCACGATCTCGAAGCGGGTCGACAGCGGCGATGGCACGACGATCGCGAAGCCCACGCCGCGCGCCAGGTCGCCCAGCGCCGCCAGCGAACCGGCCGTGATCGACAGGCCGTAGACGCTGCTCTTGCCGCCGGCCGCGCGCAGCGCGCGCACGAAGGCGGGCGCCGTGCCCGCCAGGCCGACGATGACGATCTGCGGCGCCGCCTCGGCGACCTGCCTGGCGGCTGGGTCCACCTCCATGCTGGTGGTGCCGGGCGTGCTGGCGATCACCGCCGGTTCGAGCTTGAGCCGGGCCAGCGATGCCTTGAAGCCCCCCAGCAGCGACTGGCCGAGCGGATCGTTCGAGTACACGATGCCGATGCGCGACTGGCCGAGCACGGCCGCCGTGGCGATGAGCTTGTCGATTTCCTGGTCGTAGTTGGCGCGCACCCAGAAAGTGTTTGGCGAGGCCTTCTTGCGCAAGGACACCGTGCCGGTGTTGGGGCCGACCACGGCCATGCCGGGAACGGCATCGCTGATCTCCGCCGTCTGCCGCGTGCCCAGCGGATGGATCATGGCCAGGACCGAGGCGTCGGCCGCGAAGCCCAGGGCGTTGGATTTCGCGAGCTCGGGCTTGAACTGGTCGTCGGCCATCACCAGCTCGACCTTCGCCCCATTGAGGCCGCCGGCGCGGTTCAGCGCATTGAAATACGCGGTCGAGCCGAGGAACAAGCCTGTGCCGTTGGCCTTTTCCACGCTGCTGTTGTCGAAGCTGGCGCCGATGCGAACGGCCCTGGCCTGGGCGAATGCCGGCAGCCCCAGCCCGGCGGCCGCGGCGACGCCGGTGATGCGGGTGATCGCCTGGCGCCTCGTGGGCTTCAAGGGCGAGGAAAGCCGACGGGCCTCGAATGCGGTCATGGTCAGGGTCCCAGAGAAGCCGCCGGATCGGCGCGCAGGTTGTCGGACACAAAGGTCCAAATTGGCAACGAAATGTAAGTCAGTCGTGGATCGAAGGAAAGCGAGGTGTGGCGAACAACGCAAATTGCCAGCGCAGCCCGGGGTGCGGGGCCTCGCCGGCCCCCTTCAGCGGGACCGCCGGCTCCCGCCCAGCTTGCGATAGACGGTGGCCCGGCTGATGCCGAGCGTGCGCGCGGCTTGCGCCACGTTGCCGCGGGCATCGTCGACGGCGCTGCGGATGAGCGCCGTCTCGACATCGCGCAGCCGTGGGCGGCCGGCGGCTTCGGGCGGGATGGCGACGGGCGCGGGGCGGCCATTCAGCCGCGGCCGTACCTGGACCCGCAGCCCCGACCACAACGGCACCTCGAGCACCGCGTCGCCGCGCCGCGCCGCGTCGAACAGCATCTGCGGCGGCAAGGCGAAGAGATCGTTGCAGTGCAGGCGGGGGCCGGCCACCAGGGGCCGGTGAAGCATGTGGCGCGCCGCCGCGTTGGCACCGGTGACGTTGCCGTCGGCATCGATGCACAGCAGGCCCTCGGAATCCGCGCCGGCGGCGCAGCCCGGCCAGCCGATGCCCAGCAGCAGCTCGCACGGGTGGTGCTGCACCAGCGCGTTCTCGATGCTGCGCGCCGACAGCGCGGCCAGGTGGCGCAGCTCCGGGCGCTCGACCACCTGGACACCGGTCAGGTCCAGCATGCCGATGCAATCGCCTTGCGGTCCGAACAGCGGTGCGCCGGCGCAGGTGTAGACGCTGGTGTCGTCGAAGAAGTGCTCGCCGCGGTGCAGCCAGACGGATTCGCGCTCGGCCAGCGCGGCACCGATGGCGGTGGTGCCGACCGCGCGCTCCGACAGGTCGATGCCGATGCGCGCGATGTCGCGCGCATGCCGGGCGGCCGGGTCGCTGCCGCCCGGCAGGGCGCCGACATCGACCACGATGCCGTCGGCATCGGTCAGGATCGCGAAGTAGCGCGTGTCGGCGATGGCGCGAGAAAGCCGGTCGAGCACCGGTCGGGCGGCCGAGACCAGCGCATGGTTGCGCTCGGCGACGCGGCGTATCGCCTCGTTCGATACCGGGTCGAAGCTCACGCGCTGCTGCGGCCGATGGCCCGCCGCCAGGCAACGCTGCCATGAACGCACCAGCCACGGCTCGACTTGCGCGGCGCGGCCGCCCGCGGCCGCTTCGCCGTCGATCCATTCGCGTCGGGCCTGGGCGATGGTCAGGGCGCGCTCAGGCACGGGCGAAGCGGGGTGGTTTGTCATGGGGTTGTTTCATTTTGAGAATTTCGGCGGCGACGCGCAAGCGTCAAGGGTTTTGCCTAGGATGTAGCGCATTGCCGGCGTCCAAGATTCCACTCGCCATTCCAGCCATCACCTCAAACGGAGACAGCCACATGCAGGTTCAATTCACGGTCAACGGCCGCGAGGTCACGGTCGACGCCCCTCCCAACACCTTCCTCGTCCAGGCGATCCGCGAACATCTCCACCTTACCGGCACCCATGTCGGCTGCGACACCGCCCAGTGCGGTGCCTGCACCATCCACGTCAACGGCCGCGCCGTCAAGTCGTGCAACGTGCTGGTGGCCCAGGTGGCCGGCGCCGAGATCACCACCATCGAAGGCATCGCCCAGCCCGACGGCACGATGCATCCGATGCAGGCGGCCTTCAAGGAGTGCCACGGCCTGCAATGCGGCTTCTGCACGCCGGGCATGGTGATGAGCGCGATCGACCTGTGCATCCATCACCCCAAGTCCAGCGAGACCGAGATTCGCGAACTCCTCGACGGCAACATGTGCCGCTGCACCGGCTATCAGAACATCGTCAAGGCGGTGCAGATGGGCGGCGAGGCGATGGCCGCCGCGCCCGCCAAAGCAACGGCCACGGCCTGAGGAGCACGACATGGGCGCACCCGACTTCGCAAACCTGCCGCACATCGGCGAGGCACTCCGGCGCAAGGAAGACTACCGCTTCCTGACCGGCGCCGGCCAGTACACCGACGACATCACCATGGGCAACCAGAGCCACGCGATCTTCGTGCGCTCGCCCCATGCGCATGCCACGATCAAGTCGATCGACATCGCGGCCGCATCGAAGATGCCCGGCGTGATCGGCATCTTCAGCGGCAAGGACATCGAGGGCAAGATGGGCGGCCTGCCTTGCGGCTGGCTCATCAACAACCCCGACGGCACGCCGATGAAGGAGCCGATGCACCCGATCCTGGCGATCAAGAAGGTGCGCTACGTCGGCGACCATGTCGCAATGGTCGTGGCCGAGACGGTCGAGCAGGCCAAGAACGCGGCCGAGGCGGTGGTCGTCGACTATGAAGTCCACCCCGCGCTGGTGAGCGTGGCCGACGCGGCGAAGAAGCAGAGCGGCGTCACGCTCCACGACGAGGCGCCCGACAACCAGTGCTACAAGTGGACGCTCGGCGACAAGGCGGCGGTGGACGCGGCCTTCGCCAATGCCGCGCACGTCACCCGGCTGGACCTGGTCAACAACCGCCTGATCCCGAACGCCATGGAGCCGCGCGTGGCCATCGGCAACTACAGCCGCGCCACCGAGGAGTACGTGCTCTACGTCTCCAACCAGAACCCGCACGTCGAGCGGCTGCTGATGACGGCCTTCGTCCTCGGCCTGCCCGAGCACAAGGTGCGCGTGATCGCGCCGGACGTGGGCGGCGGCTTCGGCTCCAAGATCTATCTCTATGCCGAGGACGTGTGCCTGACCTGGGCCGCCAAGCAGCTCAACCGCAGCATCAAGTGGACCGGCGAGCGCAGCGAGAGCTTCCTGTCCGACGCGCATGGCCGCGACCACGTGAGCCACGCCGAGATGGCGATGGACAAGGATGGGAAGTTCCTGGCGCTGCGCGTGCACACCGACGCCAACCTGGGCGCCTACCTGTCGACCTTCGCCACGGCGATTCCGACCATCCTCTACGCCACCCTGCTGGCCGGCCAGTACACGACGCCGCAGATCTACGTGGAGGTCGATGCCTGGTTCACCAACACCACCCCTGTCGACGCCTACCGCGGCGCCGGCCGGCCCGAGGCCACCTATCTGCTGGAGCGCCTGGTGTCGCGCTGCGCCTGGGAGATGAATCTGGGCCAGGACGAGATCCGCAAGCGCAACTTCATCACCACCTTCCCCTACCAGACGCCGGTGGCGCTGCAGTACGACACGGGCGATTTCCATGCCTGCATGGACAAGTCCAAGGAGCTGGCCGACGTCGCCGGCTTCGCGCAGCGCAAGGCCGCGAGCGAGGCGCAGGGCAAGCTGCGCGGCATCGGCTACTCCAGCTACATCGAGGCCTGCGGCATCGCGCCTTCGAACATCGCCGGTGCGCTCGGCGCGCGGGCGGGCCTGTTCGAGTGCGGCGAGATCCGCGTGCACCCCACCGGCAGCGTGACCGTGTTCACGGGCT
Source organism: Variovorax sp. 01T432 (assembly GCF_056398605.1). NCBI lineage: Bacteria > Pseudomonadati > Pseudomonadota > Betaproteobacteria > Burkholderiales > Comamonadaceae > Variovorax > Variovorax sp. 01T432. The sequence continues at coordinate 140,445 of NZ_JBFTPS010000011.1, read as the reverse complement.
CGCACAGCCACGGTCAGGGGCATGAGACGACCTTCGCGCAGGTCGTGGCGGCGCGCCTGGGCATCGCGGTCGAGGCGGTCGACGTCGTGCACGGCGACACCGGCCGAGTGCCCTTCGGCATGGGCACCTACGGCTCGCGCTCGATCTCTGTGGGCGGCGCGGCGATCATGAAGGCGCTCGACAAGATCGAGGCCAAGGCCAAGAAGATCGCGGCCCACCTGATGGAGGCGAGCGACGCCGACATCGAATTCGCCAACGGCGAGTTCACGGTCAAGGGCACCGACAAGAAGGTCCCGTTCGGCCAGGTCGCGCTCACGGCCTACGTGCCGCACAACTATCCGCTCGACAAGCTGGAGCCGGGGCTGAACGAAACCGCGTTCTACGACCCGACCAACTTCACCTTCCCGGGCGGCACCTACATCTGCGAGGTGGAGGTCGACCGCCAGACCGGCGAGGTCAAGGTCGACCGCTTCACCGCGGTGGACGACTTCGGCACCATCATCAATCCGATGATCGTCGAGGGCCAGGTGCACGGCGGGCTGGTGCAGGGCATCGGCCAGGCGCTGATGGAGAACTGCGTCTACGACAACGCGACCGGCCAGCTGCTCACCGGCAGCTTCATGGACTACGCGATGCCTCGCGCCGACGACTTCCCGCACTTCAAGCTCGGCACGGTGTGCACGCCCTGCACGCACAACCCGCTGGGCACCAAGGGCTGCGGCGAGGCGGGCGCGATCGGCTCGCCGCCGGCCGTCATCAACGCGCTGCTCGACGCGCTCGCGCCGCTGGGCGTGAAGGAATTCGACATGCCGGCCTCGCCGCATCGCGTCTGGGAAGCGATGCAGAAGGCCAGCGCCACCCCGCAGACGACGGCGACCGCCAGCACCCAAGGCCGTCCGGCTCCCTGAACACCGAAGGAAATCCAATCATGTACGCCTTCACACTCGAACGCCCCACCACCCTGGCCGACGCCGTCAAGCTTGCCGCCGCGGGGGCCAAGCCGCTGGCCGGCGGCCAGACACTGCTGGCCTCGATGAAGCTGCGCCTGTCGGCGCCCGAAAAACTGGCCGACCTGAGCGGCGTCAAGGAACTCACCGGCATCCGCAGGGAAGGCGATGCCTTCGTGATCGGCGCCATGTCGCGGCACCTGGATGTCGCGAACAATGCCGAGATCAAGGCGGCCTTTCCGGCACTGGCCGATCTCGCCTCCCGCATCGGCGACCGGCAGGTGCGCGCGATGGGCACGATCGGCGGCTCGGTGGCCAACAACGACCCGGCGGCCTGCTATCCCAGCGCGGTGCTGGGCTCGGGCGCGACGGTCATCACGACCGAGCGCGAGATCGCGGCCGACGATTTCTTCCTGGGCCTATTCACCACGGCGCTGGAGGAGAACGAGCTGATCAAGGCGATCCGCTTCCCGATCCCGAAGCGCGCCGTCTACGAGAAGCTGCGCCAGAAGGCCTCGAACTTCCCGCTGGTGGGCGTGTTCCTCGCGCAGTACGACAGCGGCGTGCGCGTGGCCGTCACCGGCGCGGGCAACGGCGTGTTCCGGCACACCGGGCTCGAAGCGGCGCTGAACAAGGCTTTCACGCCCGAATCGGCGGCCGGTGTGAAGATCGATTCCAGCGATCTCAACACCGACCTGCATGCCTCGGCGGCCTACCGCGCCAACCTGATCAGCGTGCTGACCCAGCGGGCGGTCGCCAAGGCGCTCGGCTAAGCTCCGGCAATGACCGATTTCACGCCTGCGCCGACCTCGCCTTTCCCTTCCATCGACGCGGTCATGCAGGCGCTGGAAGGCGCGGGCTACTACGCGGACCGCCGGCTCGCGACCGCGGTGTTCCTCGCGCTCAAGCTGCAACGGCCGCTGCTGCTGGAAGGCGAGCCCGGCGTCGGCAAGACCGAACTGGCGAAGGCGCTGTCGACCGCGCTGCAGCGTGAGCTGCTGCGCCTGCAGTGCTACGACGGCCTGGAGCAGCGCGAGGCGCTCTACGAGTGGAACTACGCCGCGCAACTGCTGCACATGCGCGCGGCCGAAGCCCACGGCGCGTCGAGCGACATCGAGTCGGAGGTCTACCAGCCGCGCTACCTGATCCGCCGGCCGCTGCTGCAGGCGCTGCAGGCACCCGCGCCCGGGGCGGTGCTGCTGATCGACGAGGTCGACCGCGCCGACGAGCCCTTCGAGGCCTTCCTGCTCGAATACCTCGGCGAGTACCAGGTCAGCATTCCCGAACTGGGCACGGTGCACGCGCTGGTGCCGCCCGTCACGCTGCTGACGAGCAACCGCACGCGCGAGCTCAACGATGCCGTCAAGCGCCGCTGCCTCTACCACTGGCTCGACTACCCGCAGCGCGAGCGCGAACTGGCCATCGTGCGCGCGCAGGTGCCGCAAGCCAGCGAGCGCTTGTCGGAACAGGTCGCCGCCTTCATCGGCCGCCTGCGCAGCGCGCCTTTTGCCAGCGCCTTCCAGCGCGCGCCGGGCATTGCCGAAAGCGTCGAGTGGGCGAAGGCGTTGATCGCGCTCGACACTGTGGAGCTCGATCCGGAGATCGTGGTCGACACCGCGGGCATTCTGTTCAAGCAGCGCGACGACGTCGCCGCGTTGACGCGCGAGCTCGCCTCGGACCTGCTCAAGCCCGAGGAGGAGGCAACGCCGTGAGCGCATCCGGCTCCGTGCAGCAGCTCGGCGACGCGCGCCGAGGCAAGCTGGCGGGCAACATGATGGGCTTCGGCCGCGCCCTGCGCCGCGCGGGCGTGCGCACCGACTCCATGCGCATCGCGCTGGCCGCCGAGGCCGCCACGCTGGTGGGCGTCGAAAGCCGCCTCGATCTCGCGGCCGCGATGGAGGCCGTGATGATCAGCCGCGAGGAGGACCGCCTGGTCTTTCGCGAGCTCTTCGACGCCTGGTTCCGCGACCCCGAACTCGCCAACAAGCTGCTCGCGCAGATGCTTCCGAGCGCCGAAGGCAAGGCCGAGCCCTCCAAGCGCCGCCCGCGCGTACGCGAGGCGCTCGCGCCCCCGCGCCAGGCGGTGATGCCCGCGCAGACGGACCGCGAAGTCGACTTCGACGCCGCCATGACGGCGAGCGATCGGCAGCGGGTGCAGCACGCCGATTTCAACGCGCTCGGCGCCTCCGAATACCGGCTGGTGGAGCGGCTGGCGCGCGACATCGCGCTGCCGGTGCCCAAGCTGCCTTCACGCCGGCTGCGCGCGAGCGGCGATGCGAGCCCGCATTCGCGCATGCACTGGCCGGGCGTGCTGCACGAAGCCTCGCGCACCGGCGGCGAGATCCTGCGCCTGCCGCGCCTCTCGCGGCGCAAGCAGCCGCTGCCGCTGCTGGTGCTGGTCGACGTGTCAGGCTCGATGGAGCGTTATGCGCGCCTGCTGCTGGCCTTCCTGCACGCGTCGACGCGGCACTCCGGCCGCCGCGACGTGTTCGCCTTCGGCACCAAGCTGACCGACCTCACGCCCGCCTTCCGGATCGCCGACACCGATGCCATGCTGGCAGCAGCGAGCGCGGCCATCGACGATTTCGCCGGCGGCACGCGCCTGGGCGAATCGCTGGCCGAACTGCGCCACCGCCATGCGCGGCGCCTGACGGGTCGCCGCACGCTGGTGCTGGTGATCAGCGACGGCCTGGATACCGGCGAACCCGAAGCCCTGGAGCGCGAGCTGCTGTGGCTCAAGCGTCATTCGCGGCGGGTGCTCTGGCTCAACCCGCTGCTGCGCTACGAGGGCTACGCCCCCCTTGCGCGCGGTGCGGCCATGTTGCACCGCCATGCGGACGCGATGCTCGCGGTCCACAATCTCAGCGCACTCGAACAACTGGCCGCGAGCCTCGCGGCCTTGATGCGGGCCGGCCGCTAGCGGCGGGGCCCGGTCGAACCCCCCACGAGACAAGAAGGACACCATCATGGAAATGCTCGGCAATCGGCGCCTCGGCGTCACGCAGCAACAAGCCTGGGATGCGCTCAACGATCCCGAGACGCTGAAGAAATGCATCCCCGGCTGCGACAGGTTCGAGCTCACCGGCGACAACCAGTACACCGTCGGCCTCGCCCTCAAGATCGGACCGGTGTCGGCCAAGTTCAGCGGCAAGGTCACCCTGGCCGACATCACCCCGCCGGACAGCTACAAGCTGAGCTTCGAAGGGCAGGGCGGCGTGGCCGGCTTCGCCAAGGGTTCGTCGAGCGTGTCGCTCAAGCCGGTGGCCGACGGAAGCGCCGGCTGCGAGCTCGACTACACCGTGCAGGCGCAGGTCGGCGGCAAGATCGCGCAACTCGGCCAGCGGCTGATCGACGGCGCGGCCAAGTCCACCGCCGACGATTTCTTCAAGCGCTTCGATGCCGAAATGCAAAGCCGCCACGGCGTGCCGCCGGTGGACGCGGAAGCGGCGCAGGCCGCGGAGGCACCTGCCGAGAAGACCGGCGCCGTCGCCGGCTTCATGCAGAAGCTCGGCATTGGCAAGAAGGCCGACAAGACCAGCGAGTAAGCCATGGAAAACCTGGATGTGATGGTGTTGCGCACCTTGCGCGATTGGCGGCTGGCCGGGCGCCGGGCGCTGCTGACGACGGTCGTGCGTACCTGGGGTTCTTCGCCGCGCCCGATCGGCTCGATCATGGCGCTGGCGGAGGACGGCGCCGTGGTCGGCTCGGTCTCGGGCGGCTGCATCGAGGACGACCTGATCGCGCGCTACAGCCGCGCCCACGGCGCGGTCGGCACCATCCCCTCGGGCGCCCCCGCGCTCGTGAAGTACGGCATCACGGCCGACGAGGCCCACCGCTTCGGGCTGCCCTGCGGCGGCACGCTGGAACTGCTGCTCGAATACGACCCCGACGCGGCCTCGCTGGAAGCATTGGTCGCGCAGCTCGAGAAGGGGCGGCTGATGCAGCGCACGGTCTCGCTGGCGGACGGTGCCGTCGCGCTGGCCGAGGCGTCTTCGCCCGCCGAGCTCTCGATCAACGACACCGAACTGGTCAACACCTTCGGACCCGAATACCGCATGCTGCTGATCGGCGCCGGCCAGCTGGCCGAGTACCTTGCCACGATGGCGAAGTTCAGCGGCTTCGCGGTGACGCTGTGCGACCCCCGCGCGGAATACCGCACGACCTGGTCGCTGCCGGGCGTGACGATGAGCACCGAGATGCCCGACGACGCGGTGGCCGCCTTCCGGCCCGACCGGCGCACCTGCGTGGTCGCGCTCACGCACGACCCGAAGCTCGACGACCTGGCCCTGCTCGAAGCCTTGCAGAGCGAGGCCTTCTACGTCGGCGCGATCGGCTCGCGCCGCAACGCGCAGGCGCGGCGCGAACGCATGATCGAGCACTTCGATCAGACGGCCGAATCGCTGGCGCGCCTGCGCGGCCCGATCGGCATCTACATCGGCAGCAAGACGCCGCCCGAGATCGCAGTGAGCGTGATGGCGGAGATCCTGGCGGTGAAGAATGCGGTCACGCTGCCGCGCGAGACGGAGGTGGCGGTCGCCAAGTCGGCCGTCGAGTGAGCGCGGCGCCGGCACGAAAGGTCAGGTGCCAATCAGGAGACAAGCGGATCGTCACGTCTGGTAACTAAGTCATTGGTTCTAACGAGCCATTTGCAAAAGGGGACCGGACATGCAGGCGGCATCTGTCTTTTCCGAGTGCGACCGCGCGCGCGCGCCGGGCTTGATCGACCTGGAGGATCCCTCGCCATGGCGGGCCCTCGACAAGGAATCCTTCGCCTTCCGGCACCGGCTCGCGGGGCACCCTCTGCTCGAAATCCCCCGTCTGGCCGCGCTGTCGGAGAAGGTGTTCGATCGCATCGACTACGCCCGCTACTTCCTGCCGGAGCAGATGCGTCTCGGCGTGCCTGAACTGCGGCGCCGGCTGCGCGAGGACGTACTCGGCATCGGCAGTTCGAAGCGCTGGCTGGCGTTGCGCAACGTCAACGAAATGGATCGTGAATACCAGGCCCTCTTCGAGCAATTGCTGACCGACGTCGAGGCGCTGACGGGCGCGTCGATTCGCGATCAGATCACCTGGGGCGGCCTCACGGTGTTCCTGAACTCGCCCGGGCTGGTCGTGCCCTATCACTTCGACCATGAGACCAACTTCCTGATGCAGATCCGTGGCGAGAAGGAGGTGTGGCTCTATCCGAACGATCGCTCGGTGCTGACCGAGGCGGAGATCGAGGATTTCTACCGCCACAACCCGGTGGCCGGCCGCTGGCGCGATGAGTTGGCGAATGCCGGCACGAGCTACCGGCTCACGCCGGGCGTTGGCGTGCATCATCCGCCGCTGGCGCCGCACCGCATCAGGAACGGCGACCAGGTGTCGATCAGCCTGTCGATGTACTACACGCTGCCGGCCACCGATGATCTGGCGCACGTCTACCAGGCCAATTTCTTCCTGCGCAAGCTCGGCCTGCATCCGCGCCCGCCCGGCCAATCGCGGCTGGTGGATGAGGCGAAGATTCGCTTCATCCGCGCGCTGTCGATGTCGCATCCGAGAACGCAGGACGAGCGCCTGTACTCGGGCATCTCCCGCCTGGGGTTGCCGTTGCGTCTGGCCAAGCGGATGAGGGCGCCGCGGGGTGGCGCGCAGACCGCGGCCTGAGTTGCCCGCGGCCTTTTCCTGGATCCCGCTCCGGCCTAGTGGTCGCGCAGGCGCGCGAGGAAGGTCGTGTTGCGGCCCATGCTGCGTTGCATGCCCTTCGATTCGCGGGCCTCGGTCCTGGCCATGGAAAGCGCGAAGACACCGGCCGTGATCAGTAGGCACAAGGCCCCTGCGATCAACAACCCCATGAATGATCCCAGCCAGTAGGCGAGTGCGACGACGCAGATGTTGACGAAGAGGATGGTGGCACGCATGGAGAACAGGCTATCAGGGAAGGGCTCGGCGCGAGCGTGAATTAGTGCGCGGAACGCCTTCGCTATTGCGCCGCGCCGACGTGGCCGCCGGCCGGGCCGTCGAAGGCATCCATCAGCACAGGGGTGAGGGCCTGCATGGGGCCCAATGCGGGTCGCATCGGCAACAGGCCCGGCGTGAAGCCGTGCGCCTGCAGGCGCTCGAGCAGCCGCGCGTCGTCGCTGATGACATGGACCGGCACGTCCCATGAAGCATCCCGGCCGCTGACGCTCGCCATCGGCTGGTGGTCGCCGATCACGATCGTCACCAGCTTGTGCGGCGCGCGAGCCGACAGGTAGTCGCCCAGCCACTGGAAGGTGTAGGCCAGCGACTCCAGGTAGGCGGGCACCGGCGCCAGCCATGACACCGGCTTTGCCAGCGCCTGGGCGACCTGGTCCGGCGTATAGGCATCGGCGCGCAGGAGCCGGTCCCAGTCGGCCACATAGGGTGCGACCGGGCGGAAGGGCGCGTGGCTCGCCAGCGTCGGAAACACGATCAGGCGCGGCGCGCGCTGGCCTTGCGGCTCGGCCAGCTCCTGCGCCTGCATCAGCGCCAGCGAGGCCTGGTCGGGAATGCGCCAGTGGCCGAAGGCCGGGCCGCGGTAGCCGATGCCGTTCGCGTCGGCATAGCGGTCGAAGCCATAGAAGCTGCCTTCGGGCCAGGGCTTCTGCAGGCCGGGCGCCCAGTTCACTGTGCGGTAGCCGTTCGCCTTGAAGAGACGCACCAGGGTCGGCCGCTCGGTGGCGAGGAGCAACTCATAGTTGCCAGGGTCGTGCGTGTCGACGCCGCTCAGGAGCGCCGCGTGCGCCAGCCAGGACGCGCCGCCGAAGGTCGGCGAGCGCACCCGCGCCGACACGGCTTGCCGCCCCCCTGCGAGCAGCGCCTGCGCGAGGCGCGCGCGGTACGGCGCGAGCCATTCCGCCTGGGCCGGATTGTCCAGTGTGCTGACGCCGTAGGACTCGGCGAAGATCAGCAGCACGTCCGCGCCATCGAGCCCGAGCAGGTTCGTGGCGCCGAAGGCCGGGCTGGGCGAGAGCTGCGCCGCGGCCTCGCCGGGCAGCAGTTGGTTCGCCAGCAGCGCGGCCTGGCGCGCGATGATGGGCGCGACCGGCATCGAGAAGAACCAGCGCGTGTCGCGCCCGCCAATGCCTTGCGCCGCGAAGCTCGCGAGCAGCAGCACGCCGATCAGGCCGATGGCCGGGCGCGGCCGCTGCCATGCCAGTTCGCGCGCGATGGCGGCCCAGCACCAGCGTGCGAGCGCGTAGACGAGGCAGAGCAGCGCCACGGCGGCGAGGGCGGCCAGGCCGATCTGCCAGCCGGCCGAATTGTCCATTCGCACCACGTCCAGCGCGTGCCGGCCGTCCCAGTACAGGTTGATCTGGCGGCCGAAGACCGCCGACACGGTGACCTCGATGTAGCGGCTCACGATCCAGAAGGCGGTGAGCAGCGCCAGGGGGCGCACGAGCCTGGTGCCCTGGGGGCCGCGCACCGCGAGCCATAGCATCAGCGCCAGCGTCGCCATGCAAAGCTCGAAGGACAGGCGCGGGGCCGGGTGCGGCCACAGCGTGGGCCAAAGGTTCTCCATGCCGAGCAGCGCATTGAGCACCACGAAGGGTGCGCCGAAGCGCAGGAGCCAGCGGCCCCATCCGGGCCAGCGCTGCGCGCGAGCGCGGCGGTCGAAGGTCACGGGTTTCATTTCCGCTTGGCCTCGAATTCGATGATGAGCGGGATCTCGTCGCCGACCCAGCCGTTGCTGACTCCGTATTTCATGCCGTAGCTGCTGCGCTTGAAGCTGCCGCGTGCCGACACGCCCATCGTGTATGTCTGGTCGATGGGCGAGGCGCCGCTCTTGTTCCAGGTGGCCGTGAGCGTCAGCGGCTGCGAGCGGCCCACCAGTTCGAGCTGGCCGGCGACCTCGAAGCTTCGCTCGCCGGTGCGCCTGGCGCCGCTCGATGTGAAGACCATGCGTGGAAACTCGGCGGCGTTGAGGAAGTCGGGGCTCTTCAGGTGCTGGTCGCGCCTGGCGTAGTTGGTGAAGACGCTCTGCGTGTCGACCTCGATGCGGACATTGCTCAAGGTGGCCGTGGCCTCGTCGAAGTCATAGCTGCCGCGCGCCGCGCGGAACATGCCCAGGACCTTGGCGTAGCCGAGGTGGTCGACCACGAAGGCAATGGTGATGTGGTCGGGGTCGAGTTCATAGCGTGGCGCCTGGGCGTGCGCCGAGGCAGCGATCCCCATCAGGCAGCACAGGACGAATCCGCGCGGCAGGCGTGCGTTGAAGGCGTTCATGGTGCGGGCTCCCCGGTTGAATAGCGATGGCGGGCCAGCCAGGCCACGTCGGCCGCGAAGGATCCGCTCAGCGCGGCGAGGCTCGCGGCCGCGAGCGCCTGGCTCCATCGCGGGTGAACGATCGGCCCGAGGCAGACGATCAGGCTGCCGATCTGCGCCACGCACACGGCCTTGCGCCGCGGGCTGCCCGGCAGGGGGCGTGCCATCCAGGGCCAGAGTCCGGCCGCCAGCACGAAGACATAGCGCATCAGGCCGGCGGCGAGGATCCAGGGGCCCGCCTTGTCGAACTGGATGACCAGCAGGCACAGCACCAGTACCAGCAGGGCATCGGTCTCCATGTCGAAGCGTGCGCCGAATTCGCTCGCCAGTCCGTTGGACCGGGCCAAGGGGCCGTCGAGCGCGTCCAGCAGCGCGGCCGCGGTGGCGACGGCGATGACGCCCCATGCCATCGAAGCCGCGTTCGTCCCCGCTTCGCCGATGCCGGCCGCGAGCAGGGCGACCAGCGCCAGGCGGCCGAGCGTCACGCGGTTGGCGCAACCGAAGCGCATGTTCGGCGCGTGCGACGGCAGGCCGCGCAATACCAGGGCGAAGGCCAGGGCGAACACCGCCGCGGTCTTCAAGTGAAACCAGTGGCTGAGCCCGCCCAGCGCACCTGCGCCGGCGGCCAGCAGGGCGAGCAGCAAGAAGCAGTTGAGCGCTTCGCGCCAGGCGTCGCGCCGCAGCGCCGCGAGCGGACCCGAAGCGAGCGCATGGCCGTCGGCCCGGGAGTGCGCAGTCATCGTCTAAAGTCGGTCGCCAATGGGTTGAACAACAGAAAGCAGCATGCCAGCATATCCGTCCCGCGTTGCTTCCGCCGAGTCATGGGCTTGCTGGATCGAGGCGCCCGGCCGCGCCGGCATCCGCCCCGAAACCATCGGCACGCCGGGCACGCATGAGGTGCGGGTCCGCACCCTGCACAGCGGGGTCAGCCGGGGCACCGAGATGCTGGTGTTCCGCGGCGAGGTGCCCTCCAGCGAGTTCGAGCGCATGCGCGCGCCTTTCCAGGCGGGCGCATTTCCCGCGCCGGTGAAATACGGCTACGCCAGCGTGGGCGTGGTCGAGCAGGGGCCCGAGGCGCTCGTCGGCCGCCATGTCTTCTGCCTGTATCCCCACCAGACCCGCTACGTCGTGCCGGTCGAGGCCGTGCATCCGCTGCCCGACGGCCTGCCGCCCGCGCGGGCGGTGCTGGCTGCCAATATGGAGACGGCCATCAACGCGCTGTGGGATGCCGCGCCGCGCCTCGGCGACCGCATCGCGGTGGTCGGCGCCGGCGTGGTCGGGCTGCTGGTGGCATGGCTTGCCGGGCGCATGCCCGGTTGCGTGGTGGAAGTGATCGATGTCCATCCCGCGCGCCGGCCCGTGGCGGAAAGCCTGGGCGTCGCATTCGCAAGCCCGCAAGGCGCGGCGCCGGATGCCGACCTGGTGGTGCACGCGAGCGGCAGCCCGCAAGGTCTCGCCACCGCGCTGCGCCTGGCGGCCTTCGAGGCGACGGTCCTTGAACTGAGCTGGTACGGGCAGCGCGCCGTCACGCTCCCGCTGGGCGAAGCCTTTCATTCGCGGCGGCTCACGCTCAGGAGTTCGCAAGTCGGCCACGTGGCCACGGCCCAGCGCGCGCGGTGGAGCCATGGAAGGCGGCTCGGGCTGGCCCTGTCGCTGTTGCGCGACCCCGCGCTGGATGCGCTGGTCACCGACGCCGCCCCCTTCGAGGAACTGCCCTCGGTGCTGCAAAGGCTGGCCGCGGGCGCGACCGACACCCTGTGCCAGCGCATCGACTATTCCTGAACCCTTCTTCGACTTCCTTCCTTCCTTGAAAGAACCGCATGTACAGCGTCAACGTCCGCGACCATTTCATGATCGCCCACAGCTTCCGGGGCGAGGCCTTCGGCCCTGCGCAGCGCCTGCATGGCGCGACCTACGTGGTCGATCTCGAATTCCGCCGCGCCGAACTGGACGCCGATGGCATGGTGGTCGACATCGCCCGGGCGACCGAGGTGCTGCGCGTCGTGCTGGGCGAGCTCAATCTGCGCAACCTCGATGACGAAGCGGCCTTCAAGGGAAAGAACACGACCACCGAATTTCTGGCGCGCGCAATCTTCGATCGGATCGCCGCGCGCATCGCCACCGGCGAGCTGGGGCCTCATGCCGGCGGCCTGTCTGCCTTGCGCGTGAGGCTGAACGAATCGCACGTGGCCTGGGCCGCCTACGAAGGCGCGCTGCCGGCGAGCCGGGGCTGATGCCAGCGCAATGCAGCTTCCTCGTGCCGGGCGATCTCGGCACCCGGACCGGCGGCTATGCCTACGACCGCCGCATCATCGAGGGGCTGCGCGCCCGGCAATGGCAGGTGGATGTGCGGTCGCTGGGCGAAGGCTATCCCGCGCCCGACGCGGCGGCGCGAGCCTTGACGCGCGAGGTGATCGAGGCCTTGCCCGACGGCGCGCTGGCCGTAGTCGACGGGCTGGCATTCGGCGCGATGCCCGAGGTGGCCGAGCACCATGCGCGGCGCATCCGCTGGGTGGCGTTGGTGCATCACCCGTTGTCGCTGGAGACGGGCCTCGCGCCGCAGCGCCAGCGCGCGCTGTTTCAGAGCGAGCGCCGCGCGCTCGCCAGTGCGCGCGGCGTGATCGTCACCAGTGCTTCCACCGCGCGTGCGCTGGCCGCGTTCGGCGTCGCGGCGCCGCGCATTGCGGTGGCGGAGCCGGGGACCGACCCGGCGCCGCTGGCGAGCGGATCGGGCGACGAAGCGCCGAAGCTCCTGTGCGTGGCGACCATCACGCCCCGCAAGGGCCACCTGCTGTTGGTCGAGGCACTGGCCGGATTGCAGGACCGGCGCTGGACGCTGCATTGCGCGGGCAGCCTTGCCATGGACCCCGCGTGCGCCGCGGAACTCGCGCAGGCCATCGGCCGCCATGGGCTGGGCGAGCGCATCGTGCTGCACGGCGAGCTCGACGAGGCGGGCCTGCGCGCGCTCTACCTGAGCGCCGACGCCTTCGTGCTGCCCTCCTTTCACGAGGGCTATGGCATGGCGCTGGCCGAGGCGCTGGCCCATGGCCTGCCGGTGATCAGCACCCGCGCTGGCGCCATCCCTGACACCGTGCCCGCCGATGCGGGCGTGTTGGTGCCGCCGGGCGATGGTGCCGCTCTGCGCCTGGCCTTGCAGCGCGTGCTGGACGATGCCGCGTGGCGTGCCGCATTGGCGGCGGGTGCGCGTGCCGCGAGGCAGCGTCTGCCGACCTGGGCTGACAGCGCCGCGCGCTTTGCCTCGGCGCTCTCGGAATTCCAGCGGAGGAATGGCGCATGACGGGCTTCAGCGCCGATTGGCTCGCGCTGCGCGAGCCCTTCGACCATGCGGCGCGCGGCGGGGCGGCGGCCTCGCTGGACTTGCGCGCCGCCGCGCTTCGCATGCGCGGTGGCGACCCCACCCTGGAGGTGCTGGACCTCGCCTGCGGGACCGGCGCCAACCTGCGTGAACTCGCGCCGCGACTGGGGGGGGCGCAGCGCTGGATTCTGGTCGACCATGATGCGCGGCTGCTCGACGCCTTGCCGCATGCGCTTCACGACTGGGCGCATTCGCGCGGTTTCGCTCTGCATGCCGAGCACGGCGGCTTGCGCATCTCCGGCGGGGATTGGGATGCGCAAGTGCGGACGCTCTGCGTCGACCTCGCCCTCGGGCTCGACGACGTGCCGCTGTCGGGGACGCAGCTCGTCACCGCGTCGGCGCTTCTCGATCTGGTCTCCAGCCAATGGCTCGCCATGCTGCTGATGCGGGCCCTGGAAGAGAAGGCCGCCTTGCTCTTCGCATTGACGGTCGACGGGCGCGTCGCATGGGAGCCGGGCGTGCCGGGCGATGCTGACATCGACCGTTTGTTCGCCGCGCATCAGCGGCGGGACAAGGGCTTCGGCGAGGCGCTTGGCGGGAAGGCGGTCGACGTCCTCACCCACCTGTTCGCGGCGGCGGGTTGCGAGTGGAGGGTGGCGGCCAGTGATTGGCGCATCAACGCCCGCGAAGGCGCGCAGGCCCTCGCGATGGTCTCCGCGATGGTGGAAGGCGCCGGCGCCGCCGCGCTTGAACAGGACCCGTCCGCCGGCGCTCTCGTCAATGAATGGATAGCGCGGCGCATGGCGATCGTCGATTCGACGCGGTTGCTCGTAGGGCACCAGGACGTGCTGGCGATGCCTCCCTGACCTCGACTGGCGTGGCCAGGGTCGGCCTCACTGATTCTGCTCGCCAGGCCCCGGCGCCGACGCCACATGTGACGGCCGGCATCGCCTCGACCTCTCAGCGCGCAGCCCGCCGACCCGAATCAGGCCTTCGCGCTCAGGCCGGCGGCGCGCAGGTCCAGATCCCACAGCACATCCGCACCCATGCGAAACACGCGTCCGGGCGGCCGCAGGCAGTCGCGCATCGCATCGTTGCGCGGCAACTGCAAGCCGGGCCGGCCGTCGCCGATGATGACGGGCGCGACGCTCAGGTGCAGCCGGTCGAGGCAGCCCTGCGCGATGAAGCGCGAGACGGTGACGCCCCCGCCTTCGACGAAGAGCACGCGCAGTCCGTGCTCCTGCAGGGCGACACGCAAGGCGCGCAGGTTCAGTGCGCCCTGCGCATCCAGCAGCCCGGGCACGCCCAGCACCTGCGGCGCGCCCACGCGCGCGGCAGCCTCGGCCCGGCGTGTCGCGTCGCACGCGAGCAGGGTGGGCGCCTGGCGGTCCGAGAAGATGCGCAGCTCGGGCGACAGACGCAAGCCGGGATCGAGCACCACGCGCACGGGATTCGCGCCGCGCACCCTGCGCGTGGTGAGCTGCGGGTTGTCGATGGCCGCGGTGCCGGCGCCGACGATGACCGCGTCGCACAGCGCGCGCAGCCGGTGAAGATGCAGCAGCACCTCCTGGCCGTTCACGTAGTTGGAGTCCCCGCAGTGCGTGGCGACGCAGCCGTCGAGACTCTGGCCGAGCTGGCCGATGGCCCAGGTCGTGCCATCGAGAGGCTGGTCAAGCATGGGCTTGAGCAGCTCGAAGAGTTCGATGGCCGCGGGGTCCCAGACGCCGCGCAGCGAAAAGCCCTGCGACGCATCCCACGCGAGCGGCGCGTGCGCGTCCCAGGTTTCGGGCGCGGCACCGATGCGGCGGTGGCCGACGATGTCGAGGCACACGGCCCACAGCGCGTCGACGCCGGGAAGATGAGTTTGCGTTGGCGTCATGGGTTCCTCGGAGGATAACTGCGCCGACGCTGCGCCGCTGCACTCACCAGCGAGGCGTGTAGTAAGGATCGTCCGGCGTTCCCGCCTGCGAGTTCGCGCCGCCCTGGAGCGCCACGACCAGGGCACCGGCCACCCAGACCGCCGCCACCGCCGCGACGACCAGGGGTCTGAGCCACGCGGGGCGCGGCGTCGTCGCTTCCGGTGCCTCGCCTGTCTTGCGGCGCAGCAGCCGGCTTGCCAGGCGCACGATCGGACCCGACAGAAAGGCGCAGGCCAGCAGCAGAAGAACGATCGGCCGCACGGGCGACAGCATGGCGGTCGCCTGCGTCTGCGCCAGCGCCAGCCAGGCCATGACCGCTGCCACGATGCCGCTCGGGCCGAATGGAATTCGAACGACAGGCCAGACCCATAGCGCGCATCCCGCCACGGCGAATGCCAGCGCCAGCCCCAGTTCGAAGAGCAGCGCCGAGCCGGCGATCAGAGCCGCCACGGCCAGCCCGAGGCTCGCAATGAAGAGTGACGCCGGCGCGCTGGCTTCCTGCGCCGGTTCGTTCAACACGGCACCGGTGACCACAAGGCCCATCAGCCAGGGAGCGGCCCCCGCCCTCAATGTCGGCGTGCCGAGGTCGGTGAGCATCAGCGCCCAGAGCGCGCAAGCAGCGAGCCATGCGAAGCTCGGACTTGCTCGGACTGCCTGCAGCGCCAGGCCGAGGAGGCACCCTGCCGCGCAGATCCAGGGCAGCTCGCCGATGATCGAGCCCGGCTGCGATCGCAGGCCAAGCACCCAGACCCACGCGGCGAAGATCGCGAACGCCGCGCCGGCGGCCGCCCATCGCGTGCCTGCAATGGGGCCCAGGATGCCGCGCACAGCGCCCGTCGCCACGAACGCCAGAACGAAGGGGAGGGCGAGGCTCTGAAAGAGCGGGTGGTGAAAGTCCATCGACATGCGAGTCCGGGCGTCTGCCCTCCATGCATCCAGTCTGACTCATGATGGACGCCGTCGTTGTCGGAAATTGCTGATTTACTGCCGGCGGCTCCCCGCTCCAGGGCACGCCCTGCGCCACAAAAAAGATCCTCAGCGCTGTCGATTCCGGGGAGCGGCACACGTCATGGCAGTACCCATCGCGATGTTCGCGAACTTCAGGAGTCTTCCATGCATTTCGTACCCCTCGTCCCCTTGATCGCCGCGTTCTACGCCGCTCTGCTCGGCCTGCTCGGCGCCGCGCTGACGGTCAGGGTCATCGTCCAGCGCGCCCGGCTGCATGTGAACGCGGGCGACGGCGGCGTCCCGGCGATGGCACAGGCCATCCGCGCGCATGCCAACTTCGCCGAGCATGTGCCGCTGGTCTTGCTGCTGATCGCGTTCGCCGAGCTGCTCGGCATGCCGGCGCTCCCCCTCCACGTGCTGGGCATCGCGCTGATCGTCGCGAGGCTGCTGAGTGCCGTCGGCCTGAGCCGCTCGCTGGGCCCCACCAGTCCGCGACAGGCGGGGGCGGGCCTGACGGTGCTCGTCACCGTGGGTGCGGCCGGGTCGATTCTCTATGCCGTACTCGGCCGATAGGCGCTGGTTCCGGCTGGCGAGGCATGGCCGCGCCGATGCGCCGAGTCGTCATCGGGGTCTTGCCATCAGCCGATCGCGCAGTTCGCGCTTGAGGATCTTGCCCACCGGGCTCACGGGAAACGCCTGCATGATCTCCAGCCGCTCCGGCAGCTTGAAGGATGCGATCTTCTGCTGGCGCAGATAGGCAATGAGTTCGTCGAAGCCCAGCGTGGTGCCGGGCTGCAGGACGACGCAGGCGCAGGCCTTCTCCCCGAAGACCGGATCGGGCAGGCCGACCAGCGCGACCACCCTCACTTGCGGCAGCCCGAAGATGAGGCTCTCGATTTCGTCGCAGCTGATCTTCTCGCCGCCGCGGTTGATCACGTCCTTGCGGCGGCCTTCGGCGAACACGTGGCGGCCGCGCTTTCGCACGATGTCGCCCATGCGGTAGAAGCCCTCGGCCGTGAAGGCCTCGGCGTTCTTCTCCGGTGCGTTGTAGTAGCCACGGATGGTGTAGGGCCCGCGCGTCACCAGTTCGCCGGGCTCGCCGTCGGGCACTTCGCGGTCCTGGTCGTCCAGCACCCTGATTTCGTCGAGTTCGCTCACGGGCGCGCCGGAACTCTCGAGCAGGAGCTCGTCGGGGTCGTCCAGGCGCGTCATGTTGATGAGGCCTTCGGCCGTGCCGTAGATCTCCTGCGGAATGCAGCCGAAGCGCTCGCGCAGGCGGGCGCGCAACTCGGGCGGCAGCCGAGCGCCGCCGTTTTGTACCACCGTCAGGGAAGAAAGGTCGAAGCGCGTCGGCGCGTCGCTGTCGAGCCAGTTGGAAATGAGGGGAACGACGCTGGCGATGGTCGAGACGCGCTCGCGCTCGACCGCGGTGAAGATGCTCTCGATGTCGGTGCCGGGCGCGATCACCACCGTGCCGCCCGCGTAGAAGGTGCCGAGCAGCCCAGGCGAAGCGAGGTTGTAGTTGTGGCCCAGCGGCAGGATGGCCATGAAGACCGTGTTGCCGTCGAAGCCCGCGGCTTGCGCGCAGAGGCGGGCGTTCAGCACATAGTCGTTATGCGTGCGGGGGATCAGTTTCGACATCGAGGTCGTGCCCCCGGACAGCAGCATGGTCGACACCTCGTCGGGCGAGGGGCGGACCTCGCGCAAGCGGCTGGC
This sequence comes from Variovorax sp. 01T432, assembly GCF_056398605.1. Classification (NCBI taxonomy): domain Bacteria; kingdom Pseudomonadati; phylum Pseudomonadota; class Betaproteobacteria; order Burkholderiales; family Comamonadaceae; genus Variovorax; species Variovorax sp. 01T432. The sequence goes on along the minus strand of NZ_JBFTPS010000011.1, from coordinate 123,334 downwards.
GATGGTCGCGTCGTCTTCCGGCTCGTCGGTGCCGATCAAGGGGTCGAGGGCGCGCTGGCCCGGCGCCGGCTCGCCCGCGACGATCACATGGCGCAGGGAGGGAAATTCGGCGACCATCTCTGCGGCCATCGGCCGATAGTCGAACTTGCCGGTGAGGTCCGGCACCATGTAGGCGCTGGCGCCCGATGCGCGGATGAAATGGCGCACCTCGGCATGCCGGTGCGCGCGCAGTGCCATGACGGGAATGGCGCCTATCCAGCTGAGCGCGAGATAGGCGATGACGAACTCCGGCACGTTCGGCAACTGCACGACCACGCGGTCGCGCGGCCGCAGGCCGAGGTCGAGCAGCGCCACGGCCAGGCGCCTCGAACTGCGCACAAGCTCGCTGTAGCTGACGCGGCGTTCGTTGAAGACCAAAGCGTCCTTGGAGGGCGCGGCATGCATCGCGCGCTCGACCATCTCGGCCACCGTGAGACCTTCCCACAGGCCGGCGCGGCGGTAGCTTTCCGCGAGTTCGGCGGGCCAGGGGATGCAGCCTTCGAGCATGTGGAGTCTCCTTGCGTCCGGAACGATTCAGAACGCGATTTCGGGATGAAGCTTTTCGTAGGCGGCGGCGAGCTCGGGATCGCGCTTGCGCACCTCGGCATGGTCCACACGGCCGCTGCGCGTGACGTAGTCGTAGGCGAAGGAGATCGGGTCGAGCTGCAGCTTGGGCCCCAGATTCTCGTACCACTCGGTGCTCCTGATGGCGGCCTTCTGCAGCGCGTCGGAGCCGGGTTGGCGGATGCGCACGAATTCGTCGAGCATCTTCGGCACATCGGGGCCGCAGGTCTTGAAGGCGTCGAAAAGCGCGATCGAATCCTGCATCGCCAGGCGCGTGCCGGAGCCGACAGAAGGGTGCCCAGTGCGCAGCGCGTCGCCGATGAGCACGATGTTGCGGTAGTGCCAGTTCCGGTTCTTGACGATCGTGTAGCGGAACCAGTTCGACTTGTTGGACAACAGCTTGTGGCCCTGCAGGTCTTCGGCAAAGACCTTCTCGCACCAGGCGAGGCTGTCCTGTTCGCTCATCCGGTCGAGCCCCGACCGGTGGAATGTCTGGGGATCGACCTCGACCAGGAAGGTGCTGTGCGTGCGGCTGTAGCGGTAGGTATGGGCGATCGCCAGGCCGTCGGGGCACTGCCGGAAGATGAGCGAGAGCGGATCGAAGAGCTGCGTGGTGCCGTACCAGGCCAGCAGGTTCGGCCGCTCGTCGAGCGTGGGCCCGAAATGCGCCGCGTGGCGCGTGCGAATGGCGCTGTTGGCGCCGTCGGCCGCGACGATCAGGTCGGCATCGGCGAAGGCCGTGACTTCGTCGACGCGGCGCTCGAATTCGATCGCCACGCCGACCCTGCGGCAGTGCACGTGCAGGGCCTTGAGCAGGTCGATGCGCGCCATGCGATGGAAGGTGTTGTGCGCCAGCGTGACGTGCTGCCCCTGATGCACGACGGCCATTTCGTCGAACACTTCCTGGTTCCCGGTCATGGCGTCGTAAAGCTCGGGCGCGAGTTCGCGCACGAAGGCAAGGGCGACGTCGGAGAACACGACGCCCCAGCCGTAAGTGGCGCTTTCGGCGTCGCGTTCGTAGACGCGGATGTCGTGCGCGGGGTCGTCGCGCTTCATCAGGTACGCGAAGAAAAGGCCCGCGGGGCCGCCACCAATGATGCGTATCTTCATTTCTTCGTCTCTCTCCCGCCTGGCGGCAAGCAAGGTGCCCGGCCCCCCATCCTAAGCGACTGGCCGTGGGTCGCCTCCAGCGGATTCGGTGGCGGCGCACGCGGCGCATTCAATGGAAATAGATTAATTCCGGAAGTTCCAAATGTCGAGAATTCTGTCGAAAACATAACGCCGTATGTTTTTGTTGAGAGAATTATTTTCCCAAAACTATCCATTTAGAGATCCGCCAGAAATGATATTGTTGCGCATGCCCATTCGCATTTTCAAAAATGGGCGAATTATGTATTCAATGGAATTGTCAGAGTGATGTTTTTTAAGAATTCAGCAATCGTACTGTCGCTGTGCGCGGGATTGGGGCTGGCTTCCACCGCGTCCGCAACGTCCTATCCAGGGGCGGCGCCTCAAGACGGAGCAGTGCCAGCGCTTCGAGCGGCAGCACCCGTTTCCGAGCAGGATTGGACATTTTCCCAGGGAGTGATGCAGACGGGCTCGGAATGGCTGAGCCTGACGAGAGCGGGCGAGAGCGCCAGCACGGCCAATGTTCAATCCAAGAAAACCTTCAGTCCCACGGATCCGATCAAGATCGAATTCGACTACATCAGCTGGGGCGGCCGTGAGGTTGGTGCCGACGGATTGGCCATCTATCTGTTCGACGCGAGCGCGCCGTACGCGGGAACCGGCGGCTATTACTTCAGCGCGCTCGGCTATTGCCGCATCGCCGGTGGCTATATCGGCATCGGTCTGGATGAATACGGGAATTTCTCTTCCAGCTGCGAGGGTGCTGTGCATGAGGGGCCCAGCGTTCCAAACAGCGCAACCATCCGCGGTCCGCAGAATACGGGGTACAAGTTCGTCAAGAACTTCCCGATCGAGGCTTCGCTCGACTGCGACGCATCGAATTGCCAGACTCGCGCGCAGGCCGTCGCTTCCGTCGATGGTGTCAAGCACGTGCTCGCCTATCTAATTCCCAAGAAATCCGGCCCGGGGTACAGCGTCAATCTGTCGATCAACGGACGGACCATCATCAGTGGCGCGGACTATCCGTACGCCGCGCCGTCGCTGATGAAAGTCGGGATCTCGGCGTCCACGGGAACCTACACGAACCATCACGAGATCCGCAATCTGCAGATCAACGGCGGTCGCCAATGCGCGCGTTGAAGAGAGCTGTCGCGCAGATCTATTTGACGTATTGAAATTCATCTATTGATTTGAAGCAGCAAACAATGAACTTTAAGAAAATGGCAATCGCGCTGTCGATGTGCGCGGGGCTCGCACTGCCCTCGATCGCTTCGGCCACGCCGATTTCGCAGCAGGAATGGGTCTTTTCTCCGGGTGTGGTGCAGGCGGATGCCGAATGGCTGAGTCTGACGCGAGCCCACGAACGGGCCACGATGTCCAATCTGCAATCGAAGAGGATCTTCACCCCGGGCGAGACCATCCATGTCGAGTTCGACTACCTCAGTTGGGGCGGCAACGAGCAGAGCGGAGATGGTCTCTCGCTGTACCTGTTCGACGCGAGCTTGGCCGGGGCCGGAACCGGAGGTGGCGTCGGCGGCGCCCTGGGCTATTGCCAACTTGGCGGCGCCTACTTGGGTATTGGCTTGGATGAATACGGCACCTTCGCCTCGACCTGGTGCGAGAACCGTCGCCAGAACAATATGCCGGGTACCGATACCATCGTCATCCGAGGCTCGCAGGCACGGGCTTATGCGTTGGGGGGCACCTTCCCGGCCAAGACGGGCCTGGCCTGCAAGGGTCAGTCCTGCACCACGCGTCAGCAGGCCATTGACCTTGGCGGCACCAGGGGCGTCAAGAGAGTGGTCGCGGACCTGATTCCCAAGAAATCCGGTCCTGGTTACAGCGTCAATCTGTCGATCAACGGCCAGATGGTGGTCAGCGGCGCCGACTATCCCTATGCGGCACCGGCGACGATGAGACTTGGTATCGCGGGATCGAATGGCGGCCCCGGTGGCGCTCACCACGAGATCCGAAATCTGCAGGTCGAGGCATTCGGTGACGTGTGCGCCGAACCTGAGAATCCAGCGCACGGCGTGCCGGCGTATCTCGGCGAGGCGGGGCACAACAACGTCGTCGCCTACCCGGTGCTCAACGACGGTGATCGCGTTCAGAAAGGCTGGGACGGCACCGGGAAGTGGTCGGGCTCATGGATCGGCGCCAATGTCTCCTACGGTCTCGACTTCTCCGGCGCGGCTTGCCAGGACAGGGATGGGCCGTGCGCTACTCCCGCAGCCAAGGGCCCGGTCTTGATCAACACGGTGACCGTGTATTCGCGCCAGGACGACAGCGTTCAGCAAGAGCCCTCGGATTCGAGCGTGTTCACGCAGTATGGCGCCGCCGATTTCGTCGTCCTGGGGATCGAACAGGGCAAGACGCATTGGGAAGAGATCGCTCGCGTCAGTGGGAACAATCTGGTCAAGCGGACCCTCTCGTTTCCGGCGAAGTGGATCTCGAATCTCGAGGTACTGGTCGAGAGGTCAGCGGGTAGCGGACGATCGCCGTCGATCGTCGAACTCGAAGTCTTCAACCGGTGATGCCTGACGACTTCATGCATGTTCGAGCATGAAGCCGGAAGCTCCATGAGCACCCGGGCCCGGATCCCCATGTCGTGGGGGTCCGGGCTTTTTGCATGGCGGAGCCTTCAGGCCCGAAAGGGGTGTGCGATTGCACGAGAATCACCCCGCGCGATCCAGCGTCGCCCGAGAAGGAATCCATGAATTCGAACATCGTCATCGTCGGTGGCGGCCATGCCGCGGCGCAACTTTGCGCCGGCCTTGCCGAGGCGGGGGAGGGTGCCCGCGTGCACCTGGTCTGCGAGGAGACCGCCATCCCCTATCACCGTCCACCGTTGTCCAAGACTTTCCTGAAGAGCGTGGACGAAACGCCGCAACTTCATCGCGCCGAGGCCTGGTATGGCGAGGCCGGCATCACGCTGCATCTTGGCGACCCGGCGCTTGCCATCGATCGCAAGGCACGCACGGTCACGCTGCGCTCCGGCCTTGTGCTTGGCTGGGAAAAGCTCGTTCTGGCAACCGGCACGCGCGCGCGGCGCCTGCCCGCACTGGTGGGCCTTGTGAACGTCGCCCTGCTGCGTGCTGCGGACGAGGCCGCGCAGCTTCGTACCTTGCTCGCCACGGCGCAGAAGATCACTGTGCTCGGCGGTGGCTTCATCGGGCTTGAAGTGGCGGCGACGGCGTTGGCGATGGGCAAGTCCGTCACGGTGATCGAGAGCGCGCCGCGACTGCTTAGCCGCGCGGTGTCGCCGGCCCTGTCGGAGCATGTGCTGGCGACGCACCGTGCCGCCGGAATGGACATCAGGATCGCGGTGGGCAGTTGCGAATGGCGGACGGAAGGGCGGCGCCTTGCGGCAATCGACGTGGACGGGGAAGTGCTGCCGGTCGACCTGATGCTGCTCGGCATCGGCGCCGTTCCGGAGACGGCGCTGGCGCAAGCCGCGGGGCTCGAATGCGCCGACGGCATCGTGGTCGATGCCTACATGCAGACGAGCGATGAAGCCGTGCTCGCCATCGGCGATTGCACTCGCTTTCCGGACCGTCGGGCTGGGCAGGCGTTGCGCCTGGAGTCGGTGCAGAACGCGAATGATCAGGCGCGCACGGCGGTCGCCACACTGACCGGGGCCAAGCGCCCGCACGACGCGGTGCCGTGGTTCTGGTCGGATCAAGGCAGCATGCGTCTGCAAATGGCGGGGCTGGTGCCCGCGGAAGGCACGGCCGGCGCGCACACGGTGCGGCGCCCGGGTGCCAATCCCTCATCCTTCTCGCTGCTGCACTATGTGGACGGCCAGCTGCGCTGCGTCGAATCGGTCAATGCGCCGGTCGATCACATGATGAGCCGCAAGCTCCTCGAGGCCGGGCGCAGCCCCGAACCGGCGGTCGCGGCCGATCCGGCCGTGCCGCTGAAAACGCACCTGGCCTGATCCGGATCAGTGCGTGACCTGGCCGCGTTGCGGCGCGTGGGCATGGCGGATCTCGGCGTCCATCACGCGGGTGCCCGCGGCCAGTGCGGCCTCGTAAGAGTCGGCGCCGTACTCCGCCGCTTTCAGCACCTTGCGCGGATCGCCGCTGGTGTCCGTTTCCAACAGCGTCCAGACAAACGATCCGGGCGCCTGCTCATCGATGACGAGTTTGATCGGGTTCTTCATGCGTTCATGGTGAGCGCGCCGGCCCGGATTTTCTGTAGGTCAACGCCGATGTTCGGTCGTGCCTTGTGCGTCGGATCTTCCGCGTCCGCTGCCTGCGCAGGGCCTGTTCAACGGCCTCGCGCCGGGCGCATGCCTTGCTTTTCTGGCGGCGCGCCTGCAGGGGCAGGGCTTCGCAGCAGCATCGCGCCGAGGGCGGCCGCCGCGGCAGCAAAGGCGGCACCCATGAGGAAGGCGACATGGTAGCCCGCGTTGAGCGCCGCGAGCGGCGTTGCGCCGGCGCCTATAAGCCGCTCGGTGCGCGCCGCGGCGAGGCTGGCGAGCACCGCCAGGCCGAGCGCGCCACCCATCATGAAGGCCGTGTTGACGACGCCCGAGGCTAGGCCGGATTCGCCCGGTTCGACGTCGCTCATCGCGACCAGCAGCAGGGGATTCAGTGCCATGCCGGCACCGATGCCGAGCAGTGTCATGCCGGGCAGGACGTCCGCGAGGAAGCTGCCATCCACTGGCGCGCGGGCGAACAGGGCCAGCCCGATGGCTGCCAGCAGCAGGCCGAGCGCGAGCGGCGCCCGCTGGCCGAAACGCATCACCAGTCTGGCCGAGAGCCCGAGCGAAAAGGCAGCCATGATGAGATTGGCCGGCAGGAAGGCAAGCCCGACATGCATTGGGCTCTTGCCTTGCACCAACTGCAGATAGAGGGCGGAGATGAAGAACCACGCGAACATCGCCGCGGCCCACAGCACGCCGACGACATTGGCGGTTGCCACGTTGCGCAGCCCGAAGAGGCGAAGCGGCATGAGCGGATGCTGCACGCGCGACTCGATGAGGAGGAAGACGGCAAGCAGTGCCGCTGCCGTTGCAAGCAGCGCCAGGGTCCGTGCGGAGGTCCAGCCGGCCTCGTTGCCGTTGACAATCGCGAAGACGGCGAGCATCAGTGCGCTCGTCACCGTCACAGCGCCGCCGATGTCCAGTCTTTCGCCGGCCGCCTGACCGCGCACGTCCGGCAGCAGGCTCGTGCAGAGCGCGTAGACCGCCACGCCTATGGGCAGGTTGACCAGGAAGATCCAGTGCCAGCTCAGAAGGTCGGTCAGGAGGCCGCCCAGCAGCACGCCGATGCTGCCTCCGCCCGCGCAGACGAAGCCGTAGACGCCCATCGCCTTGGCGCGTTCGGCCGGCTCGGTGAAAAGATTCATGATCAACGAGAGCGCGACGGCCGAGACCACCGCGCCGCCCAGGCCCTGCACCGCGCGTGCGGCGACCAGCAGCGCCTGCGAGTTCGAAAGCCCGCAAGCCAGGGAGGCGACTGTGAACAGCGTGATGCCCAGCAGGAAGAGCCGCCGGTGGCCGTAAAGGTCGCCCAGCCTTCCGCCCAGCAACAGGAAGCCGCCGAAGCTCAGCATGTATGCATTGACCACCCAGACCAACGAGGTCTCGGAAAAGCCGAGATCCTCGCGGATCGACGGCAGGGCGACGTTGACGATCGTGGTGTCGAGCACGATCATGAGCACGCCCAGGCACAAGACCATGAGCGCCAGCCAGCGCTTGCGGCTATCCATGTGTTCTTTCATCGTCGGAGCGCAGTGTTTGTGTACGCCATCCACAAACCTTAGCAGACTGAATGAACGGCGTCCACATGCGCAGTGGACTCGTCGGGGACTATGCTTGCGGATGTAAATGTAGTTAGAATTTACTACATGAACACTGAAAGAGATAACTTTCACGATTGGGCCAGGGAGAAGCCTGACACCACGTTTTCGGGACTTCAGCGCATGGAGTACCGACAGCGTCCGAGTCAGCCCGTGGTTCGCTGGGGCCGGATGCTGTTCATCATGGCGGTGGCGGTCGCGGTCGGCGTTTGTCTGAGGTACCTCGCCCGCGTCTGACCCGTCTCAGGCCGGCGGTACGTCGCCGCCCTTCTGTCGCTCGCGGAACAGCGCCGCGCGCATGAGGAAGATCGTCGTGATCGGCGCCGTGAGGGCGACGAACAGCGCGATCAGCACCGCATGCAGGAACAGGCTGAAGCCTTGCACCGAGAAATAGATGACGGTGGCCAGCGTCATGCACCACACACCCACCGTGGCGCCGAGCGTGGGCGCATGAATGCGGCGGAAGAAGGTGGGAAGCCGCACGAGGCCGAACGAGCCGATGGCGGCGAACGCGGCGCCGAGCACGGCGAACCCGGCGGTGAGGATCTCCGCCCACAGCGGCAGCGGGCCGTTGATGAAGTCGGTCATGACGATGCTCTCCAATTCATTCGATGACCTCGCCGCGCAGCAGGAACTTCGCCATCGCAGTCGATCCGACGAAGCCGAACAGCGCGATCAGCATCGCCGCCTCGAAATAGACATTGCTGGCATAGACGATGCCGAGCACCAGCATCATGAGCATGCCGTTGATGTAGAGGCAATCGAGCGCCATCACGCGGTCCTGCGCCGTGGGTCCGATGAGCAGCCGCGCGAGCGCGCACAACATTGCCACGGCCAACAGGAGAAGAGCGAGCTTGAGTGCCCAGAAGAGAACCGTGGTCATGATTCGAAGATCTCCATCAGCGGGTGTTCGTAGCGCGACTTGACCAGCGCGATGAATGCTTGTTCGTCCTCCACGTCGAAGACGTGGATCAGCAAGATCGTGCGGTCGAAGCTGATCTCGCCCCAGGCGGTGCCGGGCGTGAGGCAGAGAATCATCGCGAGCACGGCCAGCGCATTGGGGTCGCGAAGCTCGAGCGGCACGCGCACGAAGCTTGGCTTCATGCCGGCGCCGCGCCGGGTCAACAGCAGGCGGGCCACAGTCAACGCCGACTGGACGAGGTCGAAGGCGATCACGCCGGCCAGGCGCAAGGCCAGCCCCGGCCGGCGCATCCGCACCGTGGCGGGCCGCAGTCCCTGTGTCAGCACGGGCACGGCGAGCGCGAGGATGGCCGCGAGCAGCAGGCTCGCTGCGTCCAGCGACTGGTTCAGCAGCAGCCAGACGACGAAGAGCGCGAGCGACAGCGGCGGAGAGGGAATCCAGCGTTTCATCATTGGGCGGCTCCAGATGGCGCTCCGGGGCTGGGCACCTGCCGCGCGCGCAGCACGGCGTCACGGTAGGCGGCGGGCGAGCGCAGGTCCTCGGCCGTGGCTGCCGCGTGCTGCATCACGGGTTCGGCCATCACGGTGAGGGCGAGGCATGCCGCCAGCAGCGCGGCAACCGGGAGCACCTCGAGGGCGGGCAACGAAGGCAGGGTCGCGTGCGGCTGGGTCCAGAAATGGCGGATGCCGGTGCGGCTCAACGCGATCAGCGAGAAGAAGCCCGAAAGGATCAGCAGCGCCGTGAAGGTCCACGCACTCGCCGTGATGTGCCCGGCATCGAGCAAGCCCTTGAGCATCGCGAACTTGGCGACGAAGCCCGACAGCGGAGGCAGGCCGGCCAGGAGCAGCGTGCAGATGACGAAGCTGAGGCCGAGAAAGGCCACGCCCGCGGGGATGGCGCGGCCGTAGAGTGCCTGCGCTTCGTCGTCGAGGTTCACGTCGTCGAGGCGGCGCAGGTCCGCCGAGAGGAAAGGCGCGCTGCCGGCCGCCTCGTGTGGCGCGATGCTCATGCCGGCGTTGCGCCAGCGTTCGATCATGTCGATCAGCAGGAAGAAGGCGCTCGCGGCCAGTGTCGAGGTCAGCAGGTAGTAGAGCGCGCCGGCCCACACGGCCGGCTGCCCGAGTCCGACGGCTGCCAGCAGGGTGCCGGCGGAAACCAGCATGCTGAATCCCGCAAGATTCGAAAGCCGTTGCGTGCCGACGATGCCGAGCGCGCCGACGAAGAGCGTGGCGAGGCCGACGCCCGTCAGCACCGCCTGGCCGAATTGCGCGGAGTCGCCGCTGTCGGGCCCGAACAGAACGGTCCAGAGGCGCAGCACGGTGTAGATGCCGAGTTTGGTCAGGAGCGCGAACACGGCGCCCACCGGCGACACCGCGGCGCTGTAGGCGGGTACCAGCCAGAAGTTGAGGGGCCATGCGCCGGCCTTCGCGAAGAAGGCGGTCGCGAGGATGGCGGCCGCCGCGTGCACGAGGCCACGATCGGCCGGGGCGAGCTGCGCGATGCGAATGCCCAGGTCCGCCATGTTGAGCGTGCCGGTCACGCCGTAGAGCAGGGCCGCACCGATCAGGAACAGCGAAGACGCGGCGAGGTTGATCGCGACGTAGTGCAGGCCGGCCTGCACGCGCAAGCGGCCGGAGCCGTGCAATAGCAGGCCGTAGGACGCGGCGAGCATGACCTCGAAGAAGACGAAGAGGTTGAACAGGTCGCCGGTCAGGAAGGCGCCGTTGAGCCCCATCAGCTGAAGCTGGAGCAGTGGGTGGAAGTGAACGCCCGCGCGGTCCCAGCGCGAGGTGGAATAGATCGAGGCGGCAAGGGCGATGACGCCGGTCAGCACGAGCATCAGCGTCGACAGCCGGTCGGCGACCAGCACGATGCCGAAGGGTGCGCGCCAGTTGCCCGGCAGGTAGACGCCGATGGAGCCCGGTCCGCCGCCGGTATCGACCGCGTTGACCCAGCGCAGCAGCGCGAGCGCGGCCAGGAGGCCGACCAGCCCGGAGATCACGCTCAGGGCCGACTTGAGGCGGCGGCGATGCTCGCCCAGCAGGAGCATCAGCGCGGCCGTCAGCATCGGCACCAGGATCGGTACCGCGATGAGGTGCGGCATGCCGAGTTCCAGCAGGCGGTCGAGCAGCCCGACGAATTCCTTCATTCCCGGGGCTCCCGTCGTTCCTCGCCGTCCACATGGTCGGTGCCCGTGAGCCCGCGCGAGGCGAGCAGGATGACGAGGAACAGGGCCGTCATCGCGAAGCCGATCACGATGGCTGTGAGCACCAGGGCCTGCGGCATCGGGTCGGCCGTGTTAGCGAGCGTGGTGGCAAAGCCGGGAACCAGCACCGGCTCGCTGTCGAGTTTGAGCCGCCCCATGCTGAAGATGAAGAGGTTGACCGCATAGGAGACCAGCGTGAGCCCCATGATCACCTGGAAGGTGCGCGGGCGCAGCAGCAGATACACGCCCGACGCAGTGAGCACCCCGATGGCGATGGCCAGCACGATCTCCATCATCCCCCTCCCGTTCCGGGAACACTGCGGAACCGGCTGCTCCGGGCCGCCGGTGTTGCCCCTTGCGAGGGGGTGGGCGTTGCGACACGAAGTGCGCGCAGCCTGGGGGTGAGCGTCATTCTTCTGCCCAACGGTGGCTGCGCACCGATTGGTGGGCCAGCGCGGTAAGGATCAGCATGGTCGCGCCCAGCACCAGCGCAAACACGCCCATATCGAAGAACAGCGCACTCGGCACGTGCACCTCGCCAATCAGCGGCACATGCAGGTGCGCGGTGTGCGTGGTGAGAAAGGGGTAGCCGAACGCGACCGAACCGGCGCCGGTCGCCAGCGCGAGAAGCAGCCCGACCGCGATCCAGCGCCGGGGGTAGATGCGCAGATGCTCCTCCACCCACTCGGTGCCGGAGACGATGAATTGCAGCACCAGCGCCACCGACATCACGAGACCGGCGACGAAGCCGCCGCCGGGCTGATTGTGGCCGCGCATGAAGAAATAGACCGAGACCAGCACCGAAAGCGGCAGCAGCAGCCGCACCAGCACCGCCGGCACCATCAGGTAGCCGATAGCAGTGTCCTTGGCGCGTCGCGGATTGATCAGGTCGCTGCTGCCGTCCTTGGCTTGCAGGCGCTGCTGCACGGGCAGCGCCATGGACTCGACGGCGGGCCGGAAGCGCCGCAGCAGGGCGTAGACGGTCAGCGCCACCACGCCCAGCACCGTGATCTCGCCGAAGGTGTCGAAGCCACGGAAGTCGACCAGCATCACGTTGACCACATTGGTCCCGCCGCCCTCGGACAGGGCGCGCTCCAGGAAGAAGCGGGAAATGCTTTGAGGGAAGGGCCGCGTCAGCATCAACCAGGCCAGCGCGGCCATGCCGCTTCCGGCGGTGGCGGCAATCAGCAGGTCGCGCCCGCGCCGTCCCCAGAGGCGCAAGCGCGTGCGCGAGGACTCGGGCTTGGCGGTGCGCATCGGCAGCCAGCGCAGCCCGAGCAGGATGAGCACGGTGGTCACCGTCTCGACCACGAGCTGCGTGAGCGCGAGGTCAGGCGCGGAGAACCAGATGTAGGTGATGCAGCACACCAGGCCGGCGCCCGATGCCAGCATCAGCGAGGCCAGGCGGTGGAACTTGGCCTGCCACGCCGCGCCGAGCGCGCAGACCATGCCGATGAGCCAGGTCATCGCGAACATCGGCGAGAAGGCGAGCAGCTCGCGGCTTCCGCGCTCGGCCGGCGAGAGCCAGAGCGAGGCCGCCGCGCCGGCCATGGCCACCGCGATCAGCAGCAGCAACTGCATCTGCAGCCGACTCGTGCCCAGCACGCGGCGGCTGCGCCGGCCGAGCTCGCTCAGCCGCGCCAGCAGGTTCTCGAAGATCCGCTGGCCGTCGAAGCGATGCAGCACCGGCGTGCGCGCGAGATCGCCGCGCGCCCGTTGGCGCCGCTGGAACATGTAGAGCACCGCGCCGCCCGCGAGCGCGACGAAGCTCATCAGCAGCGGCAGATTGAAGCCGTGCCATACGGCCAGGCTGTATTTGGGCAGATCGCCGCCGACCACCGGCGTCGCGGCCGTCGCCAGAAAGGCACCCACCGACCAGGCCGGCGCCACGCCGACCACCAGGCAGGCCAGCACCAGAAGCTCGACCGGAACGCGCATCCAGTGCGGCGGCTCGTGCGGCCGCTTGGGCACCTCGGGGCCGCAGGGCGGCCCGAAGAAGACGTCGAACACGAAGCGCGCCGAATAGGCGACGCTGAATATGCCGGCCAGCGTGGCAATGACCGGCAGGCTCCAGTCGACCCAGGGCGTCGACTGGATGAAGACGGTCTCGGCGAAGAACATCTCCTTGGAGAGAAAGCCGTTGAGCAGCGGCACGCCCGCCATCGACGCGCTCGCGATGATCGCCAGCGTGCCGGTAATGGGCATCAGCTTGAGCAGCCCGCTCAGCTTGCGGATGTCGCGCGTTCCGCTCTCGTGGTCGATGATGCCGGCCGCCATGAAGAGCGAGGCCTTGAAGGTCGCGTGATTCATGATGTGGAACACCGCCGCGACGGCGGCCAGCGGGCTGTTGAGCCCGAGCAGCAGGGTGATGAGGCCGAGGTGCGAGATGGTCGAATAGGCCAGCAGCGCCTTGAGGTCGCGCTGGAACATCGCCACGAAACCGCCCAGCAGCAGCGTGACGGCGCCAGCTCCGCCAACGAGCCAGAACCATTCCTCGGTACCGGAGAGCACCGGCCACAAGCGAGCCATCAGGAACACGCCGAGTTTGACCATGGTGGCCGAATGCAGGTAGGCCGATACGGGCGTGGGCGCCGCCATCGCGCGCGGCAGCCAGAAGTGGAAGGGGAACTGCGCGCTCTTGGTGAAGGCGCCGAGCACTACGAGGACCAGCACCACCGGATAGAGCGCGTGCGCGCGAATCGCCTCGCCGGAGGCCAGCACGACATCGAGTTCGTAGCTGCCGGCGATGCGCCCCAGCAGCAGCACCCCGGCCAGCAGGCAGAGGCCGCCCGCGCCGGTGACCGTGAGCGCCATGCGCGCACCGCGCCGGGCATCGCGCCGGTGGTGCCAGTAGCCGATCAGGAGAAAGGAGAACAGGCTGGTGAGTTCCCAGAACAGCACCATCTGGATCAGGTTGCCCGAGAGCACCACGCCCATCATTGCGCCCATGAACGCAAGAAAGAAGGCGAAGAAGCGCGGTACCGGGTCCGATGCCGACATGTAGTAGCGCGCATAGAGCACCACCAGCGTTCCGATGCCGAGCACCAGCATGCAGAACAGCCAGGCGAAGCCGTCCATGCGGAACACGAGGTTCAGACCGAGCGCGGGCAGCCACTCGATCTCTTCGCGGATCACATGGCCGTTCGAGAGATGGGGAAAGAACCATGCGGCCTGAATGGCGCAGCCCAGCGCAACCAGGCCTGCGAGTGTCGACTCCCGATTCCGCGCGTTCTGCGGTAGCAACGCCGCCAGCACGCTGGCGATGAAGGGGAGCGCGACGAGAAGGACAAGGGGCATCCCGATCGATTCTATCGATCGACCCTCGGCCGGGGGGCTGTGTCAGTCCCTTCGATTCAGGCGGTGAATTGCCGCACCGTGCGGATGCCGAGCCAGGTCAGGGTGAAAGAACCGCAGACATGCAATGCAGCCGTGACCAGGGCCAGGCCCAGTCTTCCGTTCAACATCATCGCCATCACTTCGGCCGAGAAACTCGAGAAGGTCGTGAGTCCGCCCAGGAAGCCGGTGATGAGTGCCAGTCGCCAGACGGGGTCGAGCTGCGGCATGGCCTGGAACACCGCGACGGCGATACCGATCAGGTAGCCACCGCCGAGGTTGGCCGCAAGGGTGCCCCATGGAAACGAGCCAGGGGACGAAAGCCAGAGGCCCAGGAACCATCGAAGCAGGGCGCCGACGGATGCACCCGCGCAGATGGCGGCGATTTGGAGAGGCATAGGACGGGAAGGAGGCTCAGGGCGCCATTTGCTGCGGCAGCCATGTCACCAGTTGCGGAACGAAGTAGATGATGAGCACCGCCGCGACCATGAGGAAGAACATCGGCAAGGTGACGCGCGCAATGTACAGCAGGTCTCTTCCGGTCATGCCCTGGAGCACGAACAGGTTGAAGCCCACCGGCGGCGTGATCTGTGCCATCTCGACCACCAGCACGATGAAGATGCCGAACCAGACGGGGTCGATGCCTGCGGCGATCACGGTGGGCATGATCACGCCCATCGTCAGTACGACCATCGAGATGCCGTCGAGGAAGCAGCCCAGCACGACGTAGAAGCCCGCCAGCATCAGGATCAGCTGGAACTTCGACAAGCCGAGCGAACCGATCCACTYGGCCAGGTGGCGCGGCAGGCCGATGTAGCCCATGGCCAGCGTCAGGAATGCCGCGCCCGCGAGGATCAGCGCCATCATGCAGTAGAGCCGGGTGGCGCCCAGCAGCGCTTCCTTGAAGGTGTTCCAGCTGAGCGAGCCCTGTGCCGCCGAGATCGCCAGCGCGCCGACCACACCCACGGCGGCGGCCTCCGTCGCTGTGGCCACGCCCGCGTAGATGGAACCCAGCACCGACAGGATCAGCAGCGCGACAGGGATCAGCGACAGCGAGGCACGCAGCTTCTCGAAGAAAGGCAGGCGCGCGTCCGAGGGCGGCACAAGATCCGGGTGGCGCAGCGCCCAGAACACGATGTAGCCCGAGAACAGCAGCGCGAGCATGATGCCCGGCACCACGCCGGCGATGAACAGCCTCGCGATGGAGACGTCGGCACTGACGCCGTAGACGATCATGATGATCGAAGGCGGGATCAGCA
The DNA here is from genome assembly GCF_056398605.1 of Variovorax sp. 01T432. NCBI lineage: Bacteria > Pseudomonadati > Pseudomonadota > Betaproteobacteria > Burkholderiales > Comamonadaceae > Variovorax > Variovorax sp. 01T432. The sequence goes on along the minus strand of NZ_JBFTPS010000011.1, from coordinate 108,078 downwards.
GGCCCAGCGTGCCCGCGCCGGCCAGCGTGCCGATGACCATGTCGTCGGGGTAGCCGCGCCGTTTGAGTTCGGGCAGGGTCATCTTCCCGATGGTCGCGCAGGTGGCGGCGCTGGAGCCCGACACCGCCGCGAAGACCGCGCAGCCCACCACGTTGGTGTGCAGCAGCCGGCCGGGCAGGCTTTGCATCCACGGTGCCAGCCCCTTGAACATGTCCTGCGACAGACGGGTGCGGAACAGGATCTCGCCCATCCACACGAAGAGCGGAAGGGCGGTGAGCGTCCAGCCAGAGGCCGAGCCCCAGATGGTCACGGCCATCGCATCCCCCGCGGGGCGCGACGAGAAGAGCTGCATCGCGATCCATGCCACACCCGAAAGGGTCAGGCCGATCCAGACGCCGCTGCCGAGGATCAGGAACAGCGCCGCAATCAGAAGGCCGGCAACAGCGATGTCATTCATGGCGCAGTGCCTCCGCGTCCATGCGCAGCGGACGGCCATTCCATTCGATCACGAACTCGTCGATCGAGGCGATCATGAACACTGCGGCGCCGATGGCCATGCCAAGCTGGGGGAGCCAGAGCGGGGTCGCGTCGTTGCCTGTGGAGATGTCGTGGAAATCGAGCGACTGCCAGACCAGGCGAGCGCTGTAGTACGCGAAGAGCACCGCCAGCAACGCGCCCAGGCCCATGGCCCAGCGTTCGAGCCAGCGCCGTGCATTCGGCCCCAGGCTCTGGAGAATCAGCGTCACGCGGATGTGCTCGCCGCGCTTGAGCGTGTGCGCGAGCGCCAGGAAGCCGCTGCCGGCCATGAGGTAGCCCGCATAGGCGTCGATGCCGGGGAGGTTGAAGTGAAGCTGCCGTCCGATGATCGACAGCAGCACCATTACCAGCAGGCCAACCAAAAAAAGCGCCGCCAGGGCGGCGGCGCTGTCGTAGATAAAGTCGAGTGTCTTGCGCATCAGGGGCCTGGGTCTTTACATCTTCTTGTAGGCATCCACGACGCTCTGGCCTTCGGGGCCCGCCTTTTCGAGCCACTCCTTGATCATGATGTCACCGACCTTCTTCATGTCGGTCTTGAGTTGCGCGGAAGGCACATGCACGGTCATGCCGTTCTTCTTGAGGAGCTCGAGGTACTCGAGATTCTTCTTCTTCGAGAGATCCCAGCCGCGCTTCTCAGCCTCGGCGCCGGCCTTGAGCACCGCATCCTGAGATGCCTTGTCGAGTGCGTCGAAGGCCTTCTTGTTGACGAGCACGGCATTCTTCGGAAGCCAGGCCTGCGTGTCGTAGAAGTTCTTGATGTATTCGTAGGTCTTGGTGTCATAGCCGGTGGAGCCGGAAGACATGTACGACTCGATCACGCCGGTCGCCATGGCCTGGGATAGCTCAGCCTGTTGCACGGTGACGGGCTGAGCGCCGACCAGTTCGCCGATGCGGGCAGTGGCGGGGCTGTAGGCGCGCCATTTCACACCCTTGAGATCGGCCGCCGATGCGATCTCCTTCTTGACGAAGATGCCCTGGGGTGGCCATGCCACCGCATAGAGAAGCATGATGCCCTGCTCGCCAAGCTTCTTCTCGAGCACCGGCTTCTGTGCCTGATAGAGCTTCCAGGCCGCGTCATAGCTGTCCGCCAGGAAGGGGATGCCATCGGCGCCGAACATCTGCCACTCGTTCTGGTAGTTGACGAGCAGGATCTCGCCCATCTGCGCCTGCCCGCCCTGCACGGCGCGCTTGATCTCGGGCGCCTTGAAGAGGGCCGCGTTCGCATGCACCGTGATCTTTAGCTTTCCCCCGCTTTCCTTGTCGACGTCGCTGGCGAATTGGGTGATGTTCTCCGTGTGGAAGTTGGCCGCCGGGTAGGCGGTGGGCAGGTCCCACTTGGTCTGCGCAAAGGCCGTTGCACCGAGCATGAGGCCGGCGAGTGCGATGCCGAACTTGTGATTCATGAGTTCTCCAAAACGACGGATGTGAAAAGGCGACGAGAGCTTACGTGCAAATATCGGGCCATTGCTCGGGCCTTTCCCTGTCATTGCCCGCCCGGGCCGAGGGGTGGATGGGCAAAAAAAGAGCCGCCCGAAGGCGGCTCCTTGATCAGCGCGAGCGGCTCGCGCTCATGGGGCTCAGGGCTTGGCGGTGGCCTTGGGCGCGGCAGGCGCCGCGCCGTCGAAGCTCTTGCCGTTCACAGTCAGGCCTTCGGCCGACAACTTGGTGGCGGCCTTCTCCTTGAGACCCTTGACCCGGCTCATCATGTCCGTCCAGTCCTTGAACTCACTCTGCTTGCGCGCATCGATGATGCGCTTGGACATCGCGGGTCCGACGCCCTTGAGCGCGTCCAGTTCCGCGTCGCTTGCCTTGTTGGCATCGACGGATGCCCACGCAGCGACAGCGAACAGCATGGCCGCAGCGGCCACGATCTTCTTCAACATATGAAACTCCCTGAAATTGTCGTTTGAAGAACGCCGAAGGCGTTCCACCGCACGCCAAAATACGCGCGGCGTCGACGTCAACGCAAGTGAGCGCGCGGCGGTTGACGCATTGTTGGTTGATATCCAGGGAGCTTTCTTCAAATGTCTGGCGTGCCATGCAGCATGTGCTGATCGTCTACGTGCACCTCGTCGCCACGTGCATCGCGATCGGCGTCATTTTCATGACCGACTTGCGCCTGTTGGCCAAGGTCGTCGGCTACCGGGTGGTGATCCTGCGGCCCCCGCGTTTCGAGACTCGCATGGTCATGGTCGCCATCATCACGCTGCTCCTGAGCGGATGTCTGCTGGTGGCGCAAGGCCTGACGATCGATCCACGGTACCTGGAAAACCCGAAGCTGCAGGCCAAGCTGATACTGGTCGGCCTGTTGTGCGCCAATGCCTTCGTCCTGCACGCCATCACTTTCCCGCGCCTGGCGCGCGGCGAAACGGTGGCGCGATGGTCAGGGATCGATCTGCTGTGCGTCGTCGCGCCGGTGGGTCTGTCCAACAGCTTGTGGATGTACTGCGCCTTCCTGGGGGTGGCGCGGGTCTGGAATTTCAGCGTCAGTGTGGGCGAGGTGCTCTCGCTGGCGGGAGCACTGTTCGTCAGTGTCGCGGCGACCATGCTGCTGTGCCTGCGCTTCGCCGCGCGCGATGAACCCCGGCCCCAGCCCGACTGGATCGATGGAATGAAGCGAATCCTGAACAACTTCGCGCTGTCGGCCGGTCTGGGGGCCGCTGGTGGTCAAAGTTCCTCGACGCGCCGAGGCGGGTAGCTGTCCCAGGCCTGGCAGCCCGGGCAATGCCAGAAGTACTGGTGGGCTTCGAAGCCGCATGCTGCGCACCGGTAGCGCATCAGCGGCCGCGTCGCCTGGTCGAGCGCACGCTGGACCTGAGGATGAAATTGCTCGTGTTCGAAGCGCTCCCCTGCAAGCCAGCGCGAGGCCGCCACGAGCGACGGGTGATGGGCCAGATGGTCGATATAGCTGTCGCGCGGTTCGGGCATTGCGGTGCTGTCGGACGGAGCGTCATCGGGCAGCGTGGGCGTTCCGCCCAGCGCGATGATCGCTTCGAGCACATCGATCGACGGGGACTTTGCGTAGCGCCGCTGCAGTAGTACGAGGGCTTCGCCGGAGCGCTGCGAAGCAACGGCGGCCTGTTGCAGCGCCGAGGCGTACAGCGGCAGCGCGAGCGGCGCGGTCTCGCTGAGCGCGGCGAGCGTGTCATAGGCGCCCGCGGAGTCGCCAACGCGCAGTTGCAGGGTCGCAGTATCGATGGCAGGGCGGGGGGCCTGTGGGGCCAACGCGACCGCTTCTTCGAGCAGAAGGGCCGCGCCGTTGAGATCACCGGCGGCAACGTGTTCGGCCGCCTGCTCGCAAAGATGATGCGCCCGGCGTGTGCTGTAGCTCGCCTGCTCGGATTCGTCGAGCTTCTGCGCCACCGCGGCGGCTTGTGTCCATTCGCGCGAACGCTCGTAGATGGCGAGCAGGGAGAGCCTTGCCTCATTCTCGTAGCGCGTGCCTTCGAGCTTCTGCAACGCGGCCTCGGCGCGGTCGAGCAGGCCGGCGCGCAGAAAGTCCTGCGCCAGGGCGTGCTGCGCGCGGTCGCGGTCGGTCCCGCTCAGGTCACCGCGGCCCAGCAGGTGCTCGTGCACCCGCACGGCGCGCTGGTATTCGCCACGACGGCGGAACAGGTTGCCAAGCGCGAAATGCAGCTCCTGCGTGTCGGGGTCATTCTGCACGGCCTCGATGAAGGCATCGATGGCCTGGTCCTGCTGTTCGTTGAGCAGGAAGTTGAGACCGCGAAAGTAGGCCTTCGGCGCCTGCCGGTTCTCGATGCGCAGTTGCCGCAGGTCGAAACGCGAAGCCAGCCAGCCGAGGACGAAGGCGATGGGCAGGCCGAGCAGCAGCCAGCTGAGGTCAAAGTCCATGTTGTCGTACGGCGGGGAGGTCCGCGGTGGGGGGCGGTGGGGAATTCATCGGCGTCGATGGCGCTTCGAAGGGCGCGGTGAGGGGCCGCTGGGCCGCGGCGCTGCGATGCTTCCACCAGCCCGGAAGCATGCCCAGCGCGCCGACCACCAGGCCCCCCGCGAACGCGGCGAGCACCACCAGCACCAGTGGAGCACGCCATGAGGTGCCGAAGAAGAAGTAGACGGTTGCGTCGTGCTGGTTGTTCAGCGCGAAAGCAAAGAGGGTAAAAAAAATGGCTGCCTTGAGCAGCCACAGGAGGTATTTCATGCGCGTCCCCGTTGGCGGGGGAATTCTATGCCCGGCTAGTTGCCCGGCTTGTGCTTCTCGGCGTCGAGCTGAGCGGTGCGTGCGTCGACCGCCTCGCGCAAGGCCTTGCCCGGCTTGAAGTGCGGCACGCGTTTCTCGGGAATCTGGACGCTCTCGCCCGAGCGCGGATTGCGCCCGACGCGTGGGGGACGCCGGTTCACCGTGAAGCTGCCGAAGCCGCGGATTTCGATCCGGTGTCCACGCACCAGCGCATCGCCCATCGCGTCAAGAATGGTCTTGACAGCGTATTCGGCATCGCGATGCGTGAGCTGCGCAAAGCGGGCTGCGAGTTCTTCGACGAGGTCTGAGCGTGTCATGGCACAAGAAACATGGACGAAAAAAAAGGACAGGGCGGCGCACTGCTCACCCTGTCCATCGGACTCGACTTACTTGTCGCTGTTGTCCAGCTTGGCGCGCAGCAGGGCGCCCAGGCTCGTCGTGCCCGCGTTCTCGCGTGCAGACTGCTGGCTCAGGCTGGCCATGGCACCTTGCTCGTCGACCATGTCCTTCTGCTTGATCGACAACTGGATGTTGCGGGTCTTGCGATCCACATTGACCACCACGGCCGTGACTTCGTCGCCTTCCTTGAGCACGTTGCGTGCATCTTCCACGCGATCGCGGGAGATTTCGCTGGCGCGCAGGTAGCCGATGATGTCTTCACCAAGGTCGATCTCGGCGCCACGGGCGTCCACGGTCTTGACCTTGCCGGTCACGATCTGGCCCTTGTCATTCACCGTGGTGAAGGTGGTGAACGGGTCGCTGTCGAGCTGCTTGATGCCGAGGCTGATGCGCTCGCGATCGACGTCCACAGCCAGCACGAGCGCTTCGACTTCCTGGCCCTTCTTGTAGTTGCGAACGGCGGTTTCGCCGGCTTCGTTCCAAGAGAGGTCCGAGAGGTGAACCAGGCCGTCGATGCCGGCAGCCAGACCCACGAACACGCCGAAGTCGGTGATCGACTTGATCGGGCCCTTGACGCGGTCGCCGCGCTTGGTGTTCTGCGCAAATTCCTGCCAGGGGTTGGCCTTGCACTGCTTCATGCCCAGGCTGATGCGGCGCTTGTCTTCGTCGATTTCGAGGACCATGACTTCGACTTCGTCGCCGAGCGAGACGATCTTGTTCGGCGCGATGTTCTTGTTGGTCCAGTCCATCTCGGACACGTGCACCAGGCCTTCGATACCGGGTTCGAGTTCGACGAATGCACCGTAGTCGGCGATGTTCGTGACCTTGCCGAACAGGCGGGTCGACTGCGGGTAGCGGCGCGAAACGCCCATCCAAGGGTCGTCGCCCATTTGCTTGAGACCCAGCGAGACGCGGTTCTTTTCCGTGTCGAACTTGAGGATCTTGGCGGTGATTTCCTGGCCGGCCTGCACCACTTCGCTCGGATGGCGAACACGGCGCCATGCCATGTCGGTGATGTGCAGCAGGCCGTCGATGCCGCCGAGGTCGACGAACGCACCGTATTCGGTGATGTTCTTGACGACACCGCGCACCACTGCACCCTCCTTGAGGGTTTCCATCAGCTTGGCGCGTTCTTCGCCCATGCTGGCTTCGACCACGGCGCGGCGCGAGAGCACCACGTTGTTGCGCTTGCGGTCGAGCTTGATGACCTTGAATTCGAGCGTCTTGTTTTCGTACGGCGTCAGGTCCTTGATGGGACGCGTGTCGATCAGCGAACCCGGCAGGAAGGCGCGGATGCCGTTGACGAGCACCGTGAGGCCGCCCTTGACCTTGCCGCTGGTGGTGCCGGTGACGAAGTCGCCGGACTCGAGCGCCTTCTCGAGCGCGAGCCACGAGGCCAGACGCTTGGCGGTGTCGCGCGAGAGGATGGTGTCGCCGTAGCCGTTTTCAACGCTGCCGATGGCAACGGAAACGAAATCGCCGGCCTGGACTTCGAGTTCGCCCTTGTCGTTCTTGAACTCCTCGATCGGCACGTAGGCTTCGGACTTGAGGCCTGCGTTGACCACGACGTGGTTGTGTTCGACGCGCACGACTTCGGCGGTGATGACCTCACCGGTGCGCATCTCTGAACGCTTCAGGGATTCTTCGAATAGGTCGGCAAAAGATTCTGACATTGTGTTTTCCTTCCGTCACTCAGGGTTCCGCAGGCGCCGATGCGATATTGCGTGCGACTGGCTTGGTCTGGAGACGGCGGTTGTCTGGGCTCGAGGCCCGGTTGGATTGAACAACCAGCAGGCCGGTGCGCTGTCGCGCGGCGGGGACCTGCTGGACCGGAATACCCTTCAAGAATGCTCGAAAGGCTGTACTTGCTGCCACCAGCCAAGCACCTGTTCGACCGATTGCTCAATCGAAAGAAGGGAGTTGTCCAGGAGGCGGGCATCAGGCGCCGGTTTGAGTGGCGCGACGCTGCGGGATGAATCCCTGGCATCACGCGCTTCCAAATCGGCGCGAAGACTGTCAAGTGTAATCGAAATACCCTTTGAAATCAATTGCTTATGCCGGCGTTCGGCGCGTTGCGCGGCGCTGGCGGTCAGGTAGATCTTGAGGGGCGCGTCGGGAAAGATCACGGTGCCCATGTCGCGGCCATCCGCGACCAAACCCGGCAGGCGCCGGAAGCCCTTTTGCAGGGCGAGGAGGGCGTCGCGCACGGCCGGCAGGGCGGAGACGCGGGATGCATCCATGCCGGCGGCTTCGGTCCGGATGGCGTCGCTGACATCCTCGCCGGCGAGCAGAACCTTCCCTTCGCTGAAGCTGAGCGGCAGTGTACGGGCGAGCGTCGCGATTCTTTCCTCGTGTTCGGGATCGGCGCTGAGCCCGTCGCGGCGCATCGCCAGGCCGGTCACGCGGTAGAGCGAGCCGGAGTCGAGATAGTGATACCCGAGCCGCAGTGCCACCTGGACGGCGAGCGTGCCCTTGCCGGAGGCGGTCGGGCCGTCCACACAGATCACCGGCACGTCGGCGGCTTCGGCAACCGAGAAGAGCGCTTCGAAATAGTCCGGAAAGGTCTTGGCGACGCAATGCGGTTCGAGTATGCGCACCGGTATCCCGCGAGGGTTGAAGGCCGCCAGCGAGAAGCACATCGCCACCCGATGATCGTCGTAGGTGCGGATGCTTGCCGCGCGCCATTCGCCCGCCGCAAGCGGATGGACGCGAATGAAGTCGGGGCCGTCCTCGACGGTGGCGCCCAGCTTGCGCAGCTCGTTGGCCATGGCGTCGATGCGGTCGGTCTCCTTCACGCGCCAGCTCGCGATGTTGCGCAGGGTGCAGGGTCCGTCCGCGTAGAGCGCCATCACCGCGAGCGTCATCGCGGCGTCCGGAATGTGATTGGCGTCGATATCGATCGCCTTCAGAGGCCAGTTGCCGCGCGAGATGTCGAGCCAGTTCGGGCCGCTTTCGATCTGCGCGCCCATCTGCCGGGCGGCGTCGACGAAGCGGATGTCTCCCTGGATCGAGTCGCCGCCGACGCCTTCGATGCGGATGCCGGACCGGCCGGCGGCCGGCGCCGCGATGGCGCCGAGCGCGATGAAATAGCTTGCGGACGAGGCATCGGCCTCGACGTGGATGGCTCCCGGCGACTGGTACTGGCTGCCAGCCGGGATGATGAACTTCTGCCAGCCGTCGCGTTGAACCGCGATGCCGAAGCGGGCCAGCAGATTCAGGGTGATTTCGATGTACGGTTTGGAGATCAGTTCGCCGACGACCTCGATCACGATGTCACGATGCGCGGCCAGCGGCAGCGCCAGCAGCAAGGCCGTCAGGAACTGGCTGGAGACGTCGCCGCGCACGCGGATCGGCGCATCGAGTTGGAGAGCGTGTAGCGCGACGGGATGGATGCGCAGCGGCGGATAGCCGGGGTTGCCGGTGTAGTCGATGCGGCAGCCGAGTTGGCTCAGCGCGTCGACCAGATCGCCAATGGGCCGTTCGTGCATGCGCGGAACGCCGCGCAGCTCGAATTCCCCGCCAAGCAGCGCAAGCGCTGCGGTCAGCGGGCGCATCGCCGTTCCGGCGTTGCCCAGGAACAGCGAGGCGCCCGGCGTGCGCAGCTTGCCACCCAGTCCTTCGATCCGGAGTTCATTGCCGATGCGGTCGATGCGGCAGCCGAGCGCGGCAAGGGCATCGAGCATTACGCGCGTGTCGTCCGAGTCGAGCAGGTCGTGCACCGTGGTTGCACCCGCGGCGAGCGCGGCCAGCAGCAGCACACGATTGGAAATGCTCTTGGAGCCCGGCAGGCGGACTGTGCCGCCCGCGGCGGACAGCGGCGGAATGTCGAGGAAGGGTGTCGAGAACATCGTCAGTCCGGCGAGGCTGCCGCGCCGGGCTGCCAATGGGCGCGTACGCGGCTCGCCGCGGCGATCGCGTCCTCCAGGGCCTGGGCGTTGCCCGAGGCAATCAGGGATTCGAACTGCACCAGCACGTCGCGGAAAGCCTGGGACTGCAGCAGCACCTGCTCGCGGTTCGCCAGCAGAACGTCACGCCAGACGGCCGGCTCGCTGGCCGCGATGCGCGTGAAGTCGCGAAATCCGGGGCCGGCGAGCTCCAGAAAACGATCGCCTTGCGGATGGGCGCTGAGGGCATTGATGAAGGCAAAAGCCAGCAGGTGCGGGAGGTGGCTCACGCCGGCGAAGGCGCTGTCGTGCGCTTCGGGCGTCATCGTCACCACCTTGGCGCCGATGCCGGACCACACCTGCGTGGCGCGTTGCACATTCGAGCGCAGCGTGGCCTTGATGGGCGTGAGCACGACCTGACGCCCCTTGTATAGGTCGACGTCGGCATGCTCGACGCCGGCCACCTCCTTGCCCGCGATCGGATGCGCGGGCACGAAGGCGCCGAGCTGGTCCTGCAGCCCGCGCCGCGCGGCCTCAATCACGTCGCCCTTGGTCGAACCGACGTCCATCACCAGCATGTGCTCGGTGATGCCGTGCCGGATGGCCTTGAAGGTCAGCTCGGATGCGCCCACGGGTACTGCGATCAGCACGAGATCGGCGCCCGACACCGCGAGCAGCGCCGATGGCGCCGCGACGTCGATCACCCCGAGTTGCCGGGCGCGCTCCGTGGTCGAGGGTGACTTGCTGTAGCCCACGACGCGCTTCACCAGCTTGGCGCGCTTGAGCGCGAGCGCGAAGGATCCGCCCATCAACCCGCAGCCAATCAGACCGAGCTGTTCAAACATGTGCTTGCCTCAGGCCGTGACAGGGTAGGCGCCGATGACCTTGTAGAAAGCGCAAAGCTTTCGCAATTCCGTGAGCGCGGCGGCGACGTTGGGCTGCGACGGATGGCCGTCGAGGTCGATGTAGAAGTAGTACTCCCACTGGCCGGTGCGCGCCGGCCGCGACTCGAAACGTGTCATCGAGACGTTGTTGGTCTTGAGCGGCATCAGCAGGTCGTGCACGGCGCCCGGACGATTGGGCACCGAGACCACCAGGCTGGTGCAGTCCTTGCCCGAAGCGGGCGGCATGGCCAGCGTCTGGGGCAGGCAGATGATGGCAAAGCGCGTGCGGTTGTACGAGTCGTCCTGGATGGCGTGGGCGACGATGTGCAGTCCGAAGCGGGTCGCGGCGCGTTCGCTCGCGAGAGCGGCCCAGGCCGGGTTGCCGGCGGCCAGTCGCGCGCCTTCGGCGTTGCTGGAGACGGCCCGGCGTTCGGCGTGCGGCAGGTGCTTCGCGAGCCAGGTCTGGCACTGCGCGAGCGCCTGGGGGTGGGCCAGCACGGCTTCGATTCCGTCGAGCGTATTGCTGCTTCGCAGCAGATGGTGGCGCACGAGCAGGCTGACTTCACCGACCACGTGGGTAGGCGAGTGCAGGAAGAGGTCGAGCGAGCGTGTGACCACGCCTTCGGTGGAGTTCTCGACGCCGACCACGCCATATTGAGCGCTGCCGGCTGCCGTCGCGTGGAAGACTTCATCGAAGCTGGCGCAATAGATCAGATCTGCCGCGCCACCGAAGTATTCGATCGCGGCCTGCTCCGTGAACGTACCCTCGGGCCCGAGCACGGCAACCCGCTGCGGCGATTCGAGGGCGAGGCAGGCCGACATGATCTCGCGCCAGATGGCGGCCACGTGCAGCGCCTTCAGCGGGCCGCCGTTGCTCTTCTGCATCTTGTCGATGACCTGGGCCACGCGATCGGGGCGGAAGTAGGGCGTGCCCTCGCGCTTCTTGACTTCGCCGACCAGTTCCGCGACATGCGCGCGCCTGTTCAGGAGGTCGAGAAGCTGCTGGTCGAGCGAGTCGATCTGCACGCGCAGATCGCCGAGGCTGGAAGAGGAGTCGGAGGCGGGAGTGGGTGGTGCGGGTGCGGTCATCGTTCAGGTACGCATGCGTCTAGGCGTGCGACCGCTCGAATTCTCGCATGTAGCTCACCAGGGCCTGCACGCCGGCGAGCGGCATGGCGTTGTAGATGCTTGCCCGCATTCCCCCGACGGACTTGTGGCCCTTGAGTTGCAACAGGCCCGCTTCGCGCGCGCCGGCCAGAAAGGCCTCGTTGCGACTCTCGTCGCGGAGAAAGAAGGGCACGTTCATGCGCGAGCGGCAGGTGGATTCGACCTTGTTGTCGTAGAAGGAAGAGCTGTCGATGAAGTCGTAAAGCAGGCGCGCCTTCGCGATGTTGCGCTGCTCCATGGCCTCGACGCCGGTGAGTCCGCCTTCCGTCTGCTGCCGCAGCCATTGGAAGGTCAGTCCCGCGACGTAGATCCCCCACGTCGGCGGCGTGTTGTACATCGACTTGTTGTCGGCGACGATCTTGTAGTTGAAGGCACTCGGGCAGATGTCTAGAGCATGGCCCAGCAGGTCGTCCCGGACGACCACGATCGTCAGGCCGGCGGGCCCGAGATTCTTCTGGGCGCCGCCGAAAGCCAGGCCCACGCGGGTCCAATCCACCGGGCGCGATGCCACATGGGACGAAAAATCGATCACCAGCGGTGCCTTGCTGCCGAGGGCGGCGAGGTCAGGCAACTCCTGGAACTCGACGCCGTTGATCGTTTCATTCGTGCAGACGTGCACGTACGACGCGTCCGCGCTGAGTTCCCAGGTGGCCGGATCGGGCAATTGGGTGTGCTGGCCAGCGGCATTGGTCGCGACGATGTTCGCCGCACAGTAGCGCAGCGCTTCCTTTTGCGACTTGGCGCTCCAGCTGCCGGTGATGACGAAATCCGCGCTGGTGCCGCGCGAAAGATTCATCGGGACGATCGCGTTCTCGCCGAGCCCGCCGCCTTGCATGAAAAGGATGTGGAAGTGCGCGGGCACCGCGAGCAGGGCCCGGATGTCAGCCTCCGCCTGCGTGCAGATGAGGCCGAACTCCTTGCCGCGATGGCTCATCTCCATCACGCTCATGCCGCTGCCTTGCCAGTTCAGCATTTCGGCGGCGGCGCGCTGCAGCACGCTCTCCGGCATGGCAGCCGGGCCGGCGGAGAAGTTGTACGGGCGGATACCCGCGGGCCGGGTCACTTCTTGGCGGGCGCCTTGGGCGCCGCCTTCGGTGTTGCTGCGCCTGCGGCCGGTGCTGCGTCGGTGTTCATGGGCGCGCCCAGTGCCTTTGCCACGCTGGTGTCCAGCGCGCGCATCTTCGGTTCGATGGTCGCACGCGTCTCGGCGACCAGCTTTTCGGTGAGCGCGGTCTGAAGCTTGGGATTGAGTTCCTGGTACTTCTTGCTCAATGGTGAGCTGATCCACGCCAGCAATTGGCGAAGCTCGTCCTCGCTGAAGTTCTGCTCCAGGATCGGCGTCAGCGCGCCAGGCGCCAGCTGCACGGCCTTGTCGCGCACGATCGGATAGGCATCGTCGAAGTACTTCTTGAGTTCGGTGTCGGCCGCCTTCGCTGCTGCTTCGCGCTTTTCTGCGGGAACCTGCGTTTGCAGGTATTGCGACCCCGCCTGCGCGATGGGTGCACTGGATTGTTCGACCAACCCCCGCGCCAGCGACTCGATGCCGGGTTTCTGCAGGTCCAGGAACTGCTTGATCATCGCGGCCTTGTCCTGCGCCATGGCCAGCGAGCTGCAGGCGAGCGCGGCCGTGAGGAGCGCGAGTTTGATTTTGTTCACTTAGGAGTTCTCCGTTGAAGATGGTGAGGAAGTGTCGTCGGCGTCTGGCTCGGGCTCGACATTCGCATCGTTTTCGACGATGCGCTGCAGACCGCTGAGCTTGGCACCCTCGTCGAGCCCGATGAGCGTGACGCCCTGTGTGGCGCGTCCGAGCTCTCGAATTTCGGAGACACGGGTGCGTACGAGGACACCCTTGTCGGTGATGAGCATGATCTCGTCGTCGGCATGCACGAGAGTCGCAGCCACGACCTTGCCGTTACGCTCACTTTGTTGAATCGCGATCATGCCTTTGGTTCCCCGGCCATGGCGCGTGTATTCGGTAATGCTTGTACGTTTTCCGTAACCATTCTCGGTGGCCGTGAGCACACTCTGTTGCTCATCTTCGGCGACCAGCATGGCGATCACGCCCTGGCCATCCTCGAGCGTCATGCCCCGCACGCCGCGCGCGTTGCGACCCATCGGGCGCACGTCGTTCTCGTCGAAGCGCACGGCCTTCCCGCCATCGGAGAAGAGCATCACGTCGTGCGCGCCGTCGGTCAGCGCGGCGCCGATCAGGTAGTCACCCGGGTCGAGGTCCACCGCGATGATGCCGGCCTTGCGCGGGTTGTTGAACTCATCGAGCGCCGTCTTCTTGACGGTACCCATCGAGGTCGCCATGAAGACGTACTGGTTGGCAGGGAAGGTGCGTTTCTCGCCGGTCAGGGCGAGGACCACATTGATCTTTTCGCCTTCCTGGAGAGGGAACATGTTGACGATCGGGCGGCCGCGTGAACCGCGCGAGCCGGCTGGCACCTCCCAGACCTTGAGCCAATAGAGCCGCCCGCGGTTGGAGAAGCACAGGATGTAGTCGTGCGTGTTGGCGATGAAGAGCTGGTCGATCCAGTCGTCTTCCTTGGTCGCCGTGGCCTGCTTTCCTCGTCCGCCGCGTTTCTGGGCCCGGTATTCGCCAAGGGGCTGACTCTTGATATAGCCGCTGTGGGACAGTGTGACCACCATGTCCGTCGGCGTGATCAGGTCTTCCGTGGAAAGGTCGAAGGCGCTGTGCTCGACCAGGCTGCGGCGTGCACCTAGCTTGCTTTGGCCGAATTCCTGCTTGATCGCGCCCAGTTCGTCGCCGATGATCACCGATACGCGCTCGGGCTTGGCGAGGATGTCCAGCAGATCATCGATCTCGGCCATCACTTCCTTGTATTCGGCGACGATCTTGTCCTGCTCCAGGCCGGTCAGGCGCTGCAGCCGCATCTGCAGGATTTCCTGTGCCTGGGTTTCGGACAGGCGGTAGAGGCCGTCGGACCCCATTCCGTACGTGAGTTCGAGTCCGTCCGGCCGGTAGTCGTCGGCATTGATGACGCCGCCGTCGGCGCGCGTGCGGGTCAGCATCTCGCGCACGAGCTTGCTGTCCCATGAGCGGTTCATCAGCTCCGTCTTGGCTACCGGCGGTGTGGGTGCATTGCGGATGATTGCGATGAACTCGTCGATGTTCGCGAGCGCAACGGCCAGGCCTTCGAGCACGTGTCCGCGTTCGCGCGCCTTGCGCAGCGTGAAGACGGTGCGGCGCGTCACGACTTCGCGGCGATGCTGCAGGAAGACCTCGATCAGGTCCTTCAGGTTGCACAGCTTGGGCTGGCCGTCCACCAGGGCCACCATGTTGATGCCGAAGGTGTCCTGAAGCTGCGTCTGCTTGTACAGGTTGTTCAGCACGACTTCGGGCACTTCGCCGCGCTTGAGCTCGATGACCAGCCGCATGCCCGACTTGTCGGACTCGTCCTGGATGTGGCTGATGCCTTCGATCTTCTTCTCGTGCACCAGCTCGGCCATGCGCTCCTGCAGCGTCTTCTTGTTGACCTGGTAGGGAAGCTCGTCGACGATGATCGCCTGCCGCTGTCCGCGGTCGATGTCCTCGAAGTGGCACTTGGCCCGCATCACGACCTTGCCGCGACCCGTGCGGTAGCCATCCTTGACGCCGTTGATGCCGTAGATGATGCCGGCGGTGGGGAAGTCCGGGGCCGGCACGATCTCCATCAGTTCGTCGATGCTGGCCTGTGGGTTGCGAAGCAGATGCACGCAGGCGTCCACCACTTCATTGAGATTGTGCGGCGGAATATTCGTCGCCATGCCGACTGCAATACCGCCGGAGCCATTGACGAGCAAATTCGGCAGTTTGCTCGGGAGCACCATCGGCTCTTTTTCGGAGCCGTCGTAATTGTCTTGGAAATCGACCGTTTCCTTGTCGATATCGGCCAGCATTTCGTGGGCAATTTTCGCGAGCCGGATTTCCGTATACCGCATTGCGGCGGCATTGTCTCCATCGACGGAGCCGAAGTTGCCCTGGCCGTCGACCAGCATGTGTCGCATCGAGAAGTCCTGCGCCAGCCGCACGATTGTGTCGTAGACCGACTGGTCGCCGTGCGGGTGGTACTTGCCGATCACGTCGCCGACGATGCGGGCAGACTTCTTGTAGGCCCGGTTCCAATCGTTGTTGAGCTCGTGCATGGCGAACAGGACCCGCCGATGAACCGGTTTCAGGCCGTCGCGGGCGTCCGGAAGGGCGCGACCCACGATCACGCTCATGGCGTAATCGAGATAGCTGCGACGCATTTCCTCTTCGAGGCTGATGGGGAGTGTTTCTTTGGCGAACGAGGTCATGGGCGGCAGGCTGACGGCAAGGAGCGAAATTTTACGCCGTGGATGGTGTCGCACCGCCGCAACACAAGGGCCGTATTCCGCCTCCGTCCTACGCTTCGAGGGGCGCTCGCGGGCTGTTTGCCAAAGACCCTATGGCACAATCGCCTCAACGTTTTGGGTGGTGGTCACTTAAAGCGTCCTTGATTCGCAGCGCGGCTGCGGCTTTTTCCCCAAGAGGAGAACCATGAAGAAACTGAATAAAGTGGCGATGATGTTTGCAGTCGCTGCGCTCGCCACTGCCGCCGGCGCGCAGACCCGTGTCACCGCCGCAGATGGCGGCCCCGTCATCGACAACTGGCAAAATGGCACTGGCGAATTGGTCTGGAAAAACGGCACCAATGAACTGTGCTGGCGCGATGCCAACTGGACGCCCGCAACGGCTGCCGCTGGTTGCGACGGTGCGCTCGTTCCTGCTCCGCCCGCCGCTGCTGCGCCTGCTGCTGCTCCTGCTCCGGCCCCTGCTCCCGCAGCGCCTGCAGTTGCTGCCTCGAAGGTCACCTTCGCCGCTGATGCATTCTTCGACTTCGACAAGTCGGTCCTCAAGCCGGAAGGCCGCGCCAAGCTGGACGACCTGGTTTCGAAGATCAAAGACGTGAACCTCGAAGTCATCATCGCTGTCGGTCATACCGACTCGATCGGTACCGTGGCTTACAACCAGAAGCTGTCGGTTCGCCGCGCTGAAGCCGTGAAGGCCTACCTGGTTTCCAAGGGTATCGAACGCAATCGCGTCTATACCGAAGGCAAGGGCGAATCGCAGCCTGTGGCCGACAACAAGACCAAGGAAGGTCGCGCGAAGAATCGTCGCGTGGAAATCGAAGTGGTCGGTACCCGCGCCAACCGTTGATTCGCAAGAGTCTTCGAACAAACCCCGCTCCGGCGGGGTTTTTTTATGGGCAATCGCGGCGCATTCCTTTCTCCGGGACTGACGCTCGCAATTCACGTCGTTTCATAATCGGCACATGACCGATACCGTGAATGCTGATCCTGCAGAACTTGCCAAATTCTCTGAACTCGCCCATCGCTGGTGGGATCTCGAAAGTGAATTCCGGCCGCTGCACGAAATCAACCCGCTGCGCCTGGAGTGGCTCGACAGCATTGCGCCGGTCGCGGGACGCAAGGTGCTGGACGTTGGCTGTGGCGGCGGAATCCTTGCCGATGCCATGGCGCGAAAAGGGGCCGAGGTTCTGGGCATCGATTTGGCCGACAAGGCGCTCAAAGTCGCTCAACTCCACGCTCTTGAAGCCGGGACACGCGGCGTGAAGTACCGCGAGGTCAGCGTCGAGGCGCTGGCCGCGGAGCAACCCGAGAGCTTTGACATCGTGACCTGCATGGAGATGCTGGAGCACGTGCCTCAGCCCGCCTCCGTCGTGAAGGCCTGCGCCGATCTTGTCAAGCCCGGCGGGTGGGTGTTCTTCTCCACCATTCATCGCAATCTGAAGTCCTTCGCGCTGGCGATCGTGGGCGCCGAGTATGTGCTGGGCATGTTGCCGCGCGGTACGCATGAATATCGCAAACTGATTCGGCCTAGCGAACTGGCTGCGTACTGTCGAGCCGCCAACCTCGACCTGCGGCAAACGCGGGGGCTCGAATTCAACCCGGTGACGCGACGCTACTGGCTCAGCAACGACACTGGCGTCAACTACATGTTTGCAACCCGCAAGCCCGTGGCGTCCTCGACATGACGACCGCGTTCGTCACGCAGGCTGTCCTCTTCGATCTGGACGGGACCTTGATCGACAGCGCGCCCGATCTGGGCGCCGCCGCCGATCAGATGCGCACGGATCGCGGGATGGCGCCGTTGCCGCTCGCGCGGTATCGCCCGATGGCCGGAGCTGGTGCACGCGGCATGCTCGGCGTGGCGTTTGGAATTGCGCCGGACGCGCCGGAGTTCGCGGCCCTGCGCGAGGAGTTCTTCGCAAACTATGAAGCCAGGATGCTGCGCCATACTCAGGTCTTCGATGGCGTGGTGAAACTCGTCGAGGCGCTGTGCGCACGTGGCTTGCAGTGGGGGGTCGTCACGAACAAGTCAGCCCGGTTCACGGAGCCATTGACTCGCGCCATTCCTCTCTTCGAGACCGCAAGGGCGATTGTCAGTGGCGACACCATGCCCCATGCCAAGCCGCACCCCGAGCCGCTCTTCGAGGCGGCGCGCCGGCTCGGCATCGAGGCTGCCCGCTGCATGTACGTCGGCGACGACGAGCGCGACATCGTGGCGGGGCGCGCGGCAGGCATGCGAACGGTGGCCGCGACCTATGGCTACATGGGCGCGGAGGCCGATGTGACGCTCTGGAGGGCCGATGCCGCCATTGCAGCACCGATGGACCTCTTGCATTTGCTCAAACAGGCCTAAAATCACTGTCTTGGGGCTGCACTGGTTTCGACGTGGGTTCGGAATCGTAGCGGTGCATGTCGAGCTGAATGCGCTCGTAAAACAGATTCAAACAAACTAACTGCAAACGACGAACGTTTCGCACTCGCCGCTTAATTGCCGGTGAGCTTTGCAACAGCAGGCCGATGGGCTGGGCAAGGGGGCGCTAGAGCAATCTGACGCCTCCCGGCTGCAAAGATAATCTACATCGGCTGGCTCCGATCCGGGTACCTTGGATCGGGACGAGAAAATAGGGTGCTGGCGGCCGGTGGAGCGTGCGACTGCGCGACACCGGTGGCGAGACTTAAATCAGATCGCTAAACATGTAGATCTGTGCGAAGAAGGCTTGCGGACGGGGGTTCAAATCCCCCCAGCTCCACCATATCGAATGAGGGTCAACCTTTTGGGGTTGGCCCTTTTTTTGTCGTCCTGTGCGCGAGGATATAGTCCGACTCGACTTCGCGGCTGCTCATTGCCACGCTTGCGCAGAGGACCTATGGATTCAATGACGACCACGCTCACGAGTTACTACGACACTGTGCCGTACGACTCGCATCCTTTTCCGCAGGCGAGCGCGGAGCATCTGGAGGCGCTGGCCTTCCTGTTTGGCCTCGATTCCCCCGTTCCCGAGCGCGCCCGCGTGCTGGAGCTGGGCTGTGCTTCCGGCGGCAACCTGATTCCCTTTGCCGCGCGCCATCCCGACGCATTGGCGATGGGGGTGGATCTGTCGCAGGTTCAACTGCGCCAGGGCGCGACGGCCATCGCGCAGGCGCGCTTGCTGAATATCGAGCTGCGCGTCCTCGATCTTGCGACCATCGATGCGTCTTTCGGCCAGTTCGACTACATCATCTGCCATGGCGTCTACAGCTGCGTAACGCCGGAGGTGCAGGACGCGATCCTGCGCGTGTGTTCGGAGAATCTCGCGCCCGATGGTGTGGCCTACGTCAGCTACAACGTCTACCCCGGCTGGAAGGCGCGCGAGATCGTGCGCGACGCCATGATCCTGCGCGGCGCACCGCGCGACGAGCCGGACGAAAAGCTTTCCTATGCGCGCGGCATGCTCGAATTCCTCGAGCAATCTTCGCGGCCCGGCAGCGTGCTCAAGAAGACGCTTGAGGAGAACATGCCGATCGTGCGCGCCGCAAGCAGTTCCTACCTGCTGCACGAATTCCTCGAGCCCAGCAACCTGCCCTGCTATTTCAAGGACTTTGTCGAGCGCGCCAGCGCACACGGCCTTTGCTATCTGGCGGATGCCGACCCGGCGACCATGTTCGTGCAGAACTACGGTGAAAAGGTTCGCGAACCCTTGATGCGCGAATGCGGCGGCAGCCAGCTCCTGATGGAGCAGTACCTGGATTTCCTGGTCAACCGAACCTTCCGCCAGACGCTGCTGGTCAAGCAGGCCCGCGCCACCGACATCCGCTATCGCCTCGATTTCGAGCGAATCCGAGCGCTCGAATTCGCCGGCGTGTTCACGGCCGAGAACGGCGGCGTGTTGACGCTCGATGCGGGCGACCAGCCTTGCAACGCCATGCGCAATCTCAAACTCACGCTGCGGCTCCCCGTTCACAAGGCGGTGGCGCAGGTGCTCGACGAACGTTATCCGGCCACGGCTTCGGTCGATACCTTGATTGCCGGCGTCTCGGCGCGCACCGGGGAGCCTCGCGCCGCCGTGGAGCCCCTGGTCATGGCAATGCTCGAAGAGCTGCTGATTCTCGGTGCTGTGCGCATCCGGCTGACGGCGCCCGAGGTGGCGGCGCAGGTGTCGGAGTTCCCGCGCGCACTCGACGCATTGCGCGGCCTGCGCAGTCTGGCATTGAGTGCCGGCCCCTCGGCCAGCGTCTGCAACCAGTGGCACGAGCCGGTCGGACTTTCGCTGCTCGAACGCTGCCTGCTGCCGCTCCTGGACGGCAGACATTCGCACGTCGACCTGGCGCGGCATCTGGCGGCGGAGGCGCGTGCCGAGCGCCTGCGCTTTATCAAGGACGAGAAGCCCCTCACCGACGAAGACGCGTTACGCGAATTCACCGAGGCGCAGGTGGCGCTCGCGCTACGGGATCTGCGGCGCAAGGCCTTGCTCGCAGGCTGAATCCATCCCGGGGAAGTTCCGATATGCACCTTCACTGGATTTCGACCTTGCGCGGCGCGATCGCGGCTGCGCTGGCGCTGGCGGGCGTCGCCCAACTGCACGCAGCTTCGCAAGCGCCAGTCGCGGCCGAGAATGGCATGGTCGTGACGGCGCAGCACTTGGCTACCAGGGTGGGGGTCGACGTACTCAAGCGTGGCGGCAATGCCATCGATTCGGCCGTTGCCGTCGGTTATGCGCTGGCCGTCGTCTATCCTGCGGCCGGCAACCTGGGCGGTGGCGGATTCATGACCATGCAGCTGGAGGATGGCCGCAAGACCTTTCTCGACTTCCGCGAAAAGGCACCGCTGGCGGCAACCGCCGACATGTTCCTCGACAAGGAGGGCAAGGTCATCGAGGGCTTGAGTACCCATGGGCAACTCGCGGCCGGTGTGCCGGGTACCGTTTCCGGCCTCGAATTTGCGCGCATGAAGTACGGCACCATGAAGCGCTCCTCCCTGATTGCGCCTTCCATCGCGCTGGCCGAACGCGGATTCGTCCTGGAACAGGGCGATATCGACATGCTGCTCAGCTCGACCGCCGATTTCAGGAAGGATGCGGCTTCGGGCGCGATCTTCCTGAACAAGGGTGAGCCCTTTGCGGTGGGTCAGAAGCTGGTCCAGAAGGACCTGGCAAGGACCCTCAAGTCCATCAGTGCCAAAGGCATGGAGGGTTTCTACAAAGGCCGCGTCGGCGCCGCCATCGTGGTTTCGAGCCAAGCCGGCAGGGGCATCATCACGCAGGCCGACCTGGACCAGTACTCGACGCGCGAACTGGCGCCCGTCGAATGCGACTACCGCGGCTACCACGTGGTCTCGGCACCGCCGCCGAGTTCGGGCGGCGTGGTGATCTGCGAGATCCTGAACATCCTCGAGGGCTACCCGCTCAAGGACCTCGGCTATCGCTCGGCCCAGGCGGTGCACTACCAGATCGAAGCGATGCGGCACGCCTATGTCGACCGCAACAGCTACCTGGGGGATCCCGATTTCGTGAAGAACCCGCTCGACCGGATGCTCGACAAGGGCTATGCCGAGAAGATCCGGGCGGTGATCGACCCGAAGAAGGCAGGGGTATCGAAGGAAATCAAGCCTGGAGTGGCGCCGCATGAAGGCAACAACACCACGCATTATTCGATCGTCGACCGCTGGGGCAACGCGGTCTCCGTGACATACACCCTCAACGACTGGTTCGGCGCCAAGGTCATGGCGAGTGGCACCGGCGTGCTGCTCAACAACGAGATGGACGATTTCACCTCCAAGGTCGGCGAGCCGAATCTCTACGGCCTGGTGCAGGGCCAGGCCAACGCCATCGCGCCGGGCAAGCGTCCGCTCAGTTCGATGAGCCCGACCATCTTGACCAAGGACGGCAAGCCCGTCTTCGTGGTCGGAACGCCGGGCGGCAGCCGCATCCCCACGACGGTCCTGCATACCATTCTGAACGTGGTCGACTACGGCATGGATGTGCAAGAGGCAGCCGATGCTCCGCGCTTCCACCAGCAATGGCTGCCGGACGTGACCGAGGTCGAGCCTTTCGCGCTCAGCCCCGACACGCGCAATCTGCTCGCCGGCATGGGCCACAACATCCGTGAGCAACGGCCGGCCAATCACATCGAGGCGATCATCGTCGGCGCGCCGACGCTGGGCGGCAAGCCGGTGGGCAAGGATCGCTTCTATGGCGCCAACGATCCGCGCCGCAACACCGGGCTGGCGCTCGGATACTGAACTGATGCAACTCCAGGAAATCCTCTATACCCAGGGCTTTGGCGTGCGGCGCGTGTGCACCGGGTTGGTCCAGCAGGGTCTCGTGACAGTGGGCGGGGCCGTCGTCGCGGACCCTTTCGTCGATCTCGACACCGAAGGCCTGCGTTTCACGGTGCAGGGCACCGAGTGGGAATACCACGAGAAGGCCTATCTGATGCTGCACAAGCCGGCGGGCACCGAGTGCTCGCAGAAGCCCTCGACCTACCCCAGCATCTACACCTTGCTGCCTTCGCCGCTGCGCCTGCGCCCGAACAAGGGCGCGGTGCAGGGTGTGCAGGCGATCGGCAGGCTCGATCAGGACACCACCGGCCTGCTCCTGCTGACCGATGACGGCCAGTTCATTCACCGCATGGGTTCCCCGAAGCACCACGTGCCCAAGGTCTATGAAGTGTCGACCAAGCACCCGGTCGACGATACCCAGGTGGCGCGCCTCCTGGCCGGCGTGGTGCTGGACGACGACCCCAAGCCCGTGCGCGCCGCCGCCTGCGAGGTGGCGGGCCCGCTGCACCTGCGGCTCACGCTCACGGAGGGGAAGTATCACCAGGTCAAGCGCATGCTCGCCGCCGTCGGCAATCGTGTCGAGGAGCTGCATCGTTCCCGGATTGGCGTGCTCTCGCTGCCCGACGATCTTGCGCCGGGCCAGTGGCGCTGGCTGCGCGAAGAACAGGTCGAAGCGCTGAGAACAGCGCGCGCAGGTCAGCCGGCAGCTAAGGTCGATCGTTAGAATCCAAGGTCCTCTTCCGGAACTCCCCCTTGCGATTCATTTCCTCCCCGATGGGCCGCGCCGCGGCCCTTTTGCTTGCCTGCGTCGGCCTCTGCGCGCAGGCCGCCGAGCCCCCTCCGCCGATCTTCGTGCTCAATTCGCTGGACGCCACTGTCAGCGTGATCGACCGCGCCAACTGGACCGAGAGACAGCGAATCCCGACGGGCAAGGAGCCGCACCACCTCTACCTGACGCCCGACGAGCACTCGCTGATCGTTGCGAATTCGGCCGGCGATTCCCTGACCTTCCTCGATCCGCGCACGGCCGAGGTCCAGCGCGTGGTCTACGGCATCATCGATCCATACCAGTTGCGCTTTTCCCCCGACATGAAGTGGTTCGTCACGGCCGGCAACCGGCTGAATCACGTCGACATCTATCGCTGGGACGGCAAGGAGCCGAAGCTCGTCAAGCGCATTCCATCGGGCAAGACGCCGAGCCACATCTGGATCGACGGCAAGAGCACGACGGCCTACGTCTCGATGCAGGACAGCGATGAACTGATCGCGGTCGACCTCGCCACGCAGACGATCCGCTGGCGCACGCCCACCGGGCCGATGCCGGCCGACATCTTCGGCGTCCACGACAGCAAGACGCTGCTGGTCGGGCTCACCGGCGGTGATGGCGTCCAGGTGTTCGACGTCGCGGGCGCGGAGCCCAAGCTGGTCGGCAAGCTCGCCACCGGGAAGGGCGCGCATGCCTTCCGCTCGGCGGGCGACGGGCGCAGCGTCTTCATCAGCAACCGGGTGGCCAACACGATCAGCCGCATCGACCTGCAGACCCTCCAGATCACCGACACCTATCCGGTGCCGGGCGGTCCCGATTGCATGGACGTCTCGGCCGACGGCAAGACGCTCTACGTGACCTCGCGCTGGGCCAAGAAGCTCAGCGTCGTCGATCTGGCCAGCCACAAGGTTGTGCAGCAGGTCAATGTGGGCCGTTCGCCGCACGGCGTCTGGACGCTCGATCATGCAAAGCCCTGAAGTCCGCGGGGGGCGCGCGAGCGCCGCGTTCGCCCGCGCCGTGGCCGGCGCGCTGACCTGCGCAGTCTCCCTGGGTGCCGTCGCGCAGGGAAGCTGCGAGAAGCCGGTCTATCTCACCTTCGACACCGGCCACATGGGGATCGCACCCCTCGTGGCCGAGGTCCTCAAG
Source organism: Variovorax sp. 01T432 (assembly GCF_056398605.1). Taxonomy (NCBI): domain Bacteria; kingdom Pseudomonadati; phylum Pseudomonadota; class Betaproteobacteria; order Burkholderiales; family Comamonadaceae; genus Variovorax; species Variovorax sp. 01T432. Next base: position 84,503 of record NZ_JBFTPS010000011.1, on the reverse strand, counting down.
CGGCAGGACGTGCGCGTGACCTTCTTCGCCGCGGCCGAGCCCACGCAGACCGACGGCGACAGCCTCGACAACCACTGGGCGTCCTGGTGGAAGGCGAGGGCGGCCGAAGGCAACGAGTTCGCGTCCCACACCTACGACCATGCCTACTGGCGCGGTGACGTCAAGGGCATCGCGCCGCGCTTCCGCATCCGGCCCTCGGCCGGCGCCTTCGCGAACCGAGAGTTCACCTGGGATGCCGCGGAGTACTGCGCCAACATCGCCAAGGCCTCCGACCGCCTTCAGCAGATCACGGGCAAGAAACCGCTGCCCCTGTTCCGGGCGCCGGGCGGCAAGACTTCACCCCGACTCCTGGCGGCCGCAAAGGCTTGCGGCTACGAGTACGTCGGCTGGGCGCCTGCGGGCTTCCTGGGTGACGAACTGCCGAGCGAGAAGTTCAGCAACGAGCTGCTCCTCCGGCAGGCGCTCGACAAGATCAAGCCCGGGGACATCCTCCTCGCCCACCTGGGTATCTGGTCGCGCAAGGACCCGTGGGCGCCGGCCGATCTGGAGCCGCTGATCGTCGGCCTCAAGGCCAAGGGCTTCTGCTTCCAGACGCTGCGCCAGCATCCGGCGTACCGCGAATGGATTGCCGCCCACCCCTGAACCTTTGCGCGGCGCATCGAATCGCATGGTGATGGACTGGCTGACCGATCAATTCGCGCACCTGCAGCAGTGGCTCTTCGAAGCCGCCGTGCAGCCGCTGGTATACGCCATCGGCCTGGGCGGCTGGGTGGAGGATGCTTTCAACGCCACCGGCTGGCTGCTGGTGGGCCTGATCCAGATCGTGATCCTGGTGGCCCTGGTCGGCCCCTTGCAGCGCTGGCGCCCCGCCGAGCCGGTGGTCGACCGGCCCGCCATCCGCACCGACATCCTCTATACGCTCATCCACCGGCTCGGCGTGTTCCGGCTGGCGATGTTCTTCGCCCTGGACCCGGTCTTCGACCAGGTGCTCGGCACGGTGCGCGCCGCCGGCTTCGGCACGCTTCATCTGGACGAACTCTGGCCCGGCGTCACCGACGTGCCATGGATCGCCTTCGCGATCTATCTCGTCGTGCTCGACCTGGTCGAGTACTTCATCCATCGGGGCCAGCATGGCTTCAACTGGTGGTGGGCACTCCATTCGCTGCACCATTCTCAGCGCCAGATGACGATGTGGAGCGACAACCGCAACCATCTGCTCGACGACATCATTCACGACGCGATCATCGTGGTCGTCGCCCAATTGATCGGCGTGGCGCCGGGCCAGTTCATTGCGCTCGTGGCCTTCACGCAACTCAGCCAGAGCCTGCAGCATGCGAACCTCCGGCTGACCTTCGGCCGGCTCGGCGAGAGGCTCTGGATCAGCCCTCGCTTCCACCGCCTGCACCACAGCATCGGCATCGGGCACGAGTCGCAAGGGCCGCGCACGCTCGGGGGGCACAACTTCGGCGTGCTGCTGCCGTGGTGGGACATGCTGTTTCGCACCGTGAGTTTCGAGGATCGCTACGACCCCACCGGCATTCGCGATCAGGTGGAGCGCGATGCGCGAGGCCGCACCCGGAACTACGGCAGCGGCTTCTGGGCGCAGCAGTGGCTGGGACTCAAGCGGCTGGTCGGCCGGGGCTGAGGGCTTCGCGGGTTCGTTCACGCGCTGGCGTTATCCTCGGCACCCAATGCGTCTTCTTCTCGATTCCTTCTGGCGATCCGTAGCCTATTGCATGCACCCCCGGGTGATCGTGCTTTCGTTCCTGCCACTCGGCGTCATGGTCGTCCTGGCGGCGCTTTTCGGCTACTTCTACTGGGATGCTTCCGTCTCGTGGACCCGCGCGGCCCTGGATGCCTGGCCCCTGCTGTCCAGCGTCTGGGGCTGGATCGGCCGCTTCTTCTCAGGCAATGTCACGGCCATGCTGGCACCTCTGGTCGTGGTGCTGGCGGCCACACCGCTGATCGTGGTGGCTTCACTGCTCATCGTTGCCGGGCTCATGGCCTCGCCTCTCACGCGCCTGGTGGCGGAGCGTCGCTTCCCGACGCTGGAGCGGAAGAAGGGCTCGTCCTTCTTCGCAAGCATGGCTCGCTCGCTGGGGCTCACTGCGCTGGCGGTGCTCGCCCTGATCGTCTCGATGCCGCTCTGGCTCATTCCGCCGCTCGTGCTGATCCTGCCGCCGCTCATCTGGGGCTGGCTGACCTATCGCGTGATGAGTTTCGATGCACTGGCCGAACACGCGAGCGCGGAGGAACGCTCGGCACTCTTGCGGGTGCACCGGCTGCCGCTGCTCGCCATCGGCGTTCTATGCGGGTACCTGGGGGCCGCGCCAAGCATCGTATGGGCGTCGGGGCTGCTGTTCGCCGCGGCATTCTTCGTTCTTGTTCCGCTCGCGATCTGGATCTACACACTGGTGTTCGCGTTCTCGGCGCTCTGGTTCGCGCACTATTGCCTCGACGCGCTGACCCAGCTGCGGGCGCAGCGCGCGGCACTTGCCATTTCACCTTCCGCGGCCGGTACGGCAGACGCCACCGCGATCGCAACTCAATGGGGCGCACCATGACCCGTTCATTCGGCTTGCTCGTCATCGGCGACGAGATCCTCTCCGGCAAACGCGCCGACAAGCACATGCCCAAGGTCATCGAGCTGCTGGCCGCACGCGGCCTGCAACTGGCCTGGGCCGAGTATGTGGGCGACGTGCCTTCGCGCATCACGGCGGCGCTCGCGCGCGCCTTCGCGTCGGGCGACGTCGTCTTCTCGACCGGCGGCATCGGCGCCACGCCGGACGACCACACGCGCCAATGCGCGGCCGCGGCGCTGGGCGTGCCGCTGGGGCTGCATCCGGAGGCCGAGGTCCTGATCCGCGAGCGCATGCAGGACACCGCGCGGGAGCAGGGCATCGTCTACGAGCCCGACCGTCCCGACAACGCGCACCGTCTCAACATGGGCGTCTTCCCGCTCGGCGCCAAGATCATCCGCAACCCCTACAACAAGATCCCCGGCTTCAGCGTGGGCGATGTGCACTTCGTGCCCGGCTTTCCGGTCATGGCCTGGCCGATGATCGAGTCGGTGCTCGACGAGCGCTATGCCGGCCTCTTTGCCCACGGGCGCGTCGCGGAGAAATCAGTGATCGTCTATGGCGCAATGGAGGCCGCCCTCACCCCGCTGATGGAGGCCATCGAGCATGCCCATCCCGCCATCAAGGTGTTCAGCCTGCCGAGCGTGGATCATCCTGAGCACGGGCGCCATATCGAACTCGGCGTCAAGGGCGACGCCGAACTCATCAACGCCGCCTATGCTGCGTTGCTGGAGGGCCTGCACGCCTTTAAGGCGCGGCTTGGCCCCGAATTGGTGCGATAAACTGATCTGCACCAAATTGGTTACAACTTGCCTGTTCTTGGTGTTCCCGGAGGCCGCTGAAGGCACATCCGCGCCAGTGACAATGGCATAGAAACTGCATCCTGAATTCCCGTACTTCCAACCACTATCCAAACCAGGAGATCCTGATGGCAAAGACCGTCGCCGATGTACTCAAACTCGTCAAGGAAAACGAGGTCAAGTTCATCGACTTTCGCTTCACCGACACCCGCGGCAAAGAGCAGCACGTGACCGTGCCGGTCTCGGCCTTCGACGAAGGCAAGTTCACTGACGGCCATGCCTTCGACGGCTCGTCGATTGCTGGCTGGAAAGGCATCGAAGCGTCCGACATGCAGCTCATGCCCGACCCGAACACCGCCAACATCGATCCGTTCTTCGAAGAGACGACGCTGATCCTGACCTGCGACGTGATCGACCCGTCGGATGGCAAGCCCTACGAACGTGATCCGCGCTCGCTCGCAAAGCGCGCCGAGGCGTACATGAAGGCCTCCGGCCTGGGCGATACCGCGTTCTTCGGACCGGAACCCGAGTTCTTCGTGTTCGACGGCGTACGCTGGCAGAACGACATGTCCGGCTGCTTCGTGAAGATCGAATCCGAAGAGGCTTCGTGGAACACCGGCAAGGAGTTCGAACACGGCAACACCGGCCATCGCCCGGCAACCAAGGGCGGCTATTTCCCCGTTCCGCCGGTCGACAGCTTCCAGGACATGCGCTCCGAGATGTGCCTGGTGCTCGAATCGCTGGGCATCCCGGTCGAAGTGCATCACCATGAAGTGGCGAATGCCGGCCAGATGGAACTCGGCACCAAGTTCAGCACGCTGGTGCAGCGCGCCGACTGGATCCAGTTGCAGAAGTACGTGATCCACAACGTCGCCCACGCCTACGGCAAGACCGCGACCTTCATGCCCAAGCCCATCGTCGGCGACAACGGCTCCGGCATGCACGTCCACCAGTCGGTGTGGAAGGACGGCAAGAACCTGTTCGCCGGCGACGGCTATGCGGGCCTGAGCGAATATGCGCTGCACTACATCGGCGGCATCATCAAGCACGCCCGCGCGCTCAATGCCATCACGAACCCCGGCACCAACAGCTACAAGCGCCTGGTGCCCGGCTTCGAGGCGCCGGTGAAGCTGGCCTACTCGGCCAAGAACCGCTCTGCGTCGATCCGCATTCCCTTCGTGGCGAACCCTAAAGGCCGCCGTGTCGAAGCGCGCTTCCCTGATCCGCTGATGAACCCCTACCTGGGCTTCGCCGCCCTGCTGATGGCCGGTCTCGACGGCGTGGAGAACAAGATCCATCCGGGCGAAGCCGCCAGCAAGGATCTGTACCACCTGCCGCCGGAAGAAGACGCGCTGATCCCGACCGTGTGCCACAGCCTCGACCAGGCGCTGGAGTATCTCGACAAGGACCGCGCCTTCCTCACCAAGGGTGGCGTGTTCACCGATGCCTACATCGATGCCTACATCGACCTGAAGATGCAGGAAGTCACGCGCTTCCGCATGGCCACCCATCCGGTCGAATTCGACATGTACTACTCGCTCTGATGGCGGGGCGCCCTTCGAGGGCGCCGGGCGTCAGTCAAAAGGACGGCTTTGCCGTCCTTTTTCTTTTGGGGAACGCTGGCGTGGGATTGGGATCGAATTGCCTCAAAATGCCGACTGATGCGACTCCATCCTTGATCATGAAGACTGTCTCCCTTCTCTTGCTGGCCGGGGCCGTCGCCGGCTTGCAGGCCCCCGCCCAAGCCCAGGCGCCGGAGCGCGTCTGGCGCTGCGGCAACGAATACACCAACAATGCGACGGTCGCCCAGCAGAAGGGCTGCAAGATCATGGAGGGCGGCAACGTCACCGTCGTCCAGGGGACCCGCCCGGTTGCCTCGGCTGCCGCCAGCAGTGCGGCGGTGCGCGCCCCTGCGGGCAGTCCCCGCGTCAATGGGGCAGACCAGCGCGCACGCGACGGCGAGGCGCGCTCGGTGCTCGAGGCCGAACTCAAGAAGGCAGAAGAGCGCCAGGCTCAACTCCTCAAGGAGTACAACAACGGCGAGCCTGAGAAGCAGGGCAGCGAGAGCCGCAATTACCAGAAGTACCTCGACCGCGTGAGCGAAATGAAAGCCGAGATCGCGCGCAACGAGAGCGACATCGCTGGTATTCGCCGCGAACTCGGCCGCCTGCCGGCCAATCCCTGATGGCACGCCCGCTTTCGACCCTGCGCCTGTGCGCCGGTCGTTCGGCGACCATCTAGTCATGGCCTTCGGAAAACCGGCCGCCGCCAGCAAGCGCTTTCAGGCCTTCGATCTCCTCTCCACCTTGATTGCGGTCGTTCGCATCGATGGGTCTGTCTTGTTCGCCAACTCGGGCTTGGAGGACGCTCTCGGTACCTCCCGCCGAACGCTCGAAGGCTCACAGTTCGGTGCCTGCTTTCACGAGCCACAGGTGCTGCGCACGGCCATCGATGGCGCGAGCAGCAATGACTTCGCAACCTTGCGCTACGAGGCCTTGCTGCGCCGCGTCAACCACGAGCTGATGCCCGTGCAGGTTACGCTCGCGCAGAGCGACAGGGCTGGCGAACTGATCATCGAGCTGTCGCCGCTGGAGCAGCAGGTTCGGCAGGACCGCGAAGAGCGCCTGCTCGATCAGGCCCAGGCCAACAAGGAGCTGATCCGCAACCTCGCGCACGAGATCAAGAACCCGCTGGGTGGCATCCGCGGTGCCGCGCAGCTCCTGCAGATGGAGGTCGAGTCGCGCGACCTCATCGAGTACACGCAGGTCATCATCCACGAAGCCGACCGGCTCCAGACGCTGGTCGATCGCCTGCTTGCGCCGCATCGCCGGCCGCACGTGGTGGGCGACGTCAACATCCATGAAGTGTGCGAACGCGTGCGCTCCGTGATCCTGGCGGAGTTCCCGCGCGACCTGAACATCGAGCGGGATTTCGATGTCTCGATTCCCGAATTTCGCGGCGATCGCGAACAGCTCATCCAGGCCACGCTCAACATCGTCCACAACGCGGCGCAAGCCCTGACGGAGCGGCGCGCCGCGGGCGACGCGCAGATCACTTTCAAGACGCGCATCGCGCGTCAGGTCATCTTCAACAAGCAGTGGTACCGACTGGCACTGGAATTGCATGTCATCGACAATGGACCGGGTGTGCCGGACACGATCAAGGACCGCATCTTCTACCCGCTGGTGTCGGGCAGGGAAGGCGGGACGGGCTTGGGATTGACGCTGGCGCAGACCTTTGTGCAGCAGCATCACGGCGTGATCGAGTGCGACAGCGTCCCGGGCCGGACCGATTTCAAGATACTGATACCGCTGCCTTAGCAGCCAAGCAACAAGGAGCTGCATGAAGCCGATCTGGATAGTGGATGATGACCAATCAATCCGCTTCGTGCTGGAAAAAGCGCTGTTGCGCGAAGACCTGCCGACCCGTAGCTTCACCAATACCCGCGAGGTGCTCGCCGCCCTCGAGGCCGCGGCCGACGATGAAATGCAGGGCCCCCAGGTCCTGGTGAGCGACATCCGAATGCCGGGTGGTTCAGGGCTCGATCTGCTCGACAAGATCAAGGCCAAGCATCCCGGTCTGCCCGTCATCATCATGACCGCGTTCTCGGATCTCGACAGCGCCGTGTCGGCCTTCCAGGGTGGTGCCTTCGAATACCTGCCGAAGCCGTTCGACCTGCCGCGCGCGGTCGAATTGATCCGCCGTGCGGTCGACGAAAGCCAGCGCGAGGAAGTGGCCGAAGAGCGCATGGCGGCCGCGCCTGAAATGCTGGGGCAGGCCCCCGCGATGCAGGACGTGTTCCGCGCGATCGGTCGCCTTTCGCAGAGCAACGTCACGGTGTTGATCACCGGTGAATCCGGCTCGGGCAAGGAACTGGTCGCCCGCGCATTGCACAAGCATTCGCCACGTGCCATGGGTCCCTTCGTTGCCATCAACACTGCGGCCATTCCGAAGGATCTGCTCGAGAGCGAGCTGTTCGGCCACGAACGCGGCGCCTTCACCGGCGCGCAGACAATGCGGCGCGGGCGCTTCGAGCAGGCCGAGGGCGGGACCTTGTTTCTCGACGAGATCGGAGACATGCCCTTCGACCTTCAGACGCGCTTGCTGCGCGTGCTGAGCGACGGGCACTTCTACCGCGTCGGGGGGCACAATTCGGTCAAGGCCAACGTGCGCGTGATCGCCGCCACGCACCAGGACCTGGAGCAGCGCGTCAAGCTCGGCGGCTTCCGAGAAGACCTCTTCCACCGGCTCAACGTCATCCGGCTGCGCCTGCCCGCGTTGCGCGAGCGAGGCGAAGACATTCCAGCGCTCACGCGCCACTTCCTGCAGCAGAGCGCGAAGCAGCTCGGCGTCGAGCCCAAGCGAATTTCCGATGCCGCGCTCGTGCAGCTGGCGACCTTTGCCTTTCCCGGCAACGTGCGGCAGTTGGAGAACATCTGCCATTGGCTGACCGTGATGGCGCCGGCCCAACTGATCGAGCCGAAGGATCTTCCGCCCGAGGTGATGGCCACGGTGCCGGTGGAGGCGCCTGCGACTTCTCTTGCCGCGGTGGCGATGCCCTCGTTCGCCGCCGATCGCGACTCGCCCCTGGTTTCGTCGCCGGCTGTCGCACCCTCGGCCGCGGCGGCAACTGCCGGCGTCGCCGCGGCGGTCGAGTGGGAAATCGGGCTCGGGCTCGAAGCCCAAACCATGCTCGCGGCAGGTCGTACCGATGTCTGGGAGGTGCTCTCGCACCGTTTCGAATCGCGCCTCATCACCACCGCGCTGGAAAACACGCGTGGCCGCCGTATCGAGGCCGCCCAGAAGCTCGGCATCGGTCGCAACACCATCACGCGCAAGATCCAGGAGTTGGGCCTGGAATAACCAAGCGCCGGTTCAGCGGCTGCGCTGGCCTTCGGTCAGCGCGTCCAGCTGGAACTGGCCGCTCTTGTCCCAGAGCCAGGTGTCGACGTAAGTGTGCGCGCCGAGCTTCCCTGGACTGGGCAGGGGCGATGCCTGCCGGATCAGGTCGGCGATCATCCCGCTGACCTCCGGCGCATGGCTCGGCGTGCGGCTGAAGTGCACGGCCGTGACGCGGCCCGACGCGTCGATCTCGGTTTCCGTCACCACCACGGCATACACGAGCGGCGGGATGCGGCCCTTGTAGATGCGTGTCGGATAGGTCTTGTAGATGTGCCTCGCTCCGATCTTGCGATAGGCCCGCACAGCGGGCGTCTGGGCGGTGATGGGCCTCATGCTCGCCACAGCCGGGTCGGAGGGCTTCGTGTCATCCTCTCCGGTGCCCGGCTTGGCGGATGCTGCCTCGTCGGATTTGCCCTGCGGCTTCGTCGAGGTGCAAGCGGAAAGGGCGAGCGCGGCAGAGAGCATGACGATGGCGACGGCTCTCATGCCTCGATCTCCACGGTCACCGGCGCATGGTCGCTCGGCTTTTCCCATTTGCGCGGCGCGCGGTCGATGGTGGAGCTCTTCACGCGCGGTACCAGCGGCTCGCTCACCAGGATGTGGTCGATGCGAAGTCCGCGATTCTTCTGGTAACCCAGCATGCGGTAATCCCACCAGGAGTAGCTTTTTTCGGGCTGGTCGAACAGGCGGAAACTGTCGGTCAGGCCGAGTTGCAGCAAGGCCTTGAAGTGGTCGCGCTCCTCGGTCGTGTGGTGGATGGTTTCGGCAAGGCCGATGGGGTCGAAGCTGTCGCGGTCTTCAGGCGCGATATTGAAATCGCCGAGCAGCACCAGGTTCGGATGGGCCGCGAGTTCGGCGCGCAGCCAGTCACGCAGCGCGTTCAGCCACTTCATCTTGTATTCGAACTTCTCGCTGCCCGGCGCCTGGCCGTTGACGAAATAGCCGTTGACGACGCGCAGCTCGCCGGCCGGCGTGTCGATGGTGGCGCTGATCACGCGCGAATGCTCATCGGCGAATCCGCCGATGTTCTTCATGACCTCGCGCACCGGCGCGAGGCTCAGGATCGCGACACCGTTGTAGGTCTTCTGGCCGAACACGGCCGCGTGGTATCCGGCCGAGCGCAGGACGTCGAGCGGAAACTTGTCGTCGCGCATCTTGAGTTCCTGCAGGCACAGCACGTCGACCGGGTTGGCGCTCAACCAGTCGAGGACGTGCTGCAGGCGCGCGGTGAGGGAGTTGACGTTCCAGGTGGCGATTTTCACAGGCAGGGATTCCTCAAACTGAAGCGGATAAGCGGGGGTGGGTCTTCGCTGAAGCCTGTGGCATTCTGCCGCGACCGGCCTTCATTCCCGCGCGCTCGCGAAACGTCATGAGGGGATCCGCTCATAGGTCACGAAGCTGAAGGGAAGGCCCCCGGCTGACAACTGCGCTTCGCGCGATGTTTCGCGCCAGCCGCTGCCCAACTCGGGCGCGCGGGCGTCGCCTTCGAATTCGCGATCGATCTCGGTCACCACGGCCCGCTGCGCGAGCGCAGCCGCTTCCTGATAGATCTGCGCGCCGCCGATCACCCAGATCTCGGCCGCCTGATCTCCCATGGACACTGCCTCGCGCAGGCTCGCGGCGCGTTCCGCGCCGGCCGCGCACCAGTTCGGTTGACGCGTGACGACGATGTTGCGGCGACCGGGCAGGGGGCGGAACTTGGGCGGCAGCGAATCCCAGGTCTTCCGGCCCATGACCACCGGGCACCCCGCCGTCATGCGCTTGAAGTGCGCCATGTCCTCGGGCAAGTGCCAGGGCAGCGTGTTGTTCCTGCCGATGATGCCGTTGGCGGCGCGGGCGTAGATCAGATTGAGACGTGCCATGAAGTCAGGCGGCCACCGGCGCCCTGGCGGCCGTGCGGTTTCGGGGTTCCTTGGGTTGCATCCCGTGATTCTGTTCGATTTCCCTGGGCGCACGCGGTGGCTCCGCCGGCTTTCGACAACAGCGATGCAATTGAGCCCCGTGGGCGGCAAGCATGGCGGCCAATAGGTAGCCGTCAGGATAGGTACGCTATTCTCGCCGTCATGGGTATGCCCAAATCAAGTTTGAATGGGCTGCCCTTGGCGCGGCAATTGCCTCATCCCGGCATCGCTGCGCACTTGCGGCGGCTCCTTCATTTCCTGGCCGGCGCTGCGCCCGGCACTGCCGAGGCGCCCCGGGTCCTGCTGGTGCTTGCGCTCTGGGCGGCGGTCTGGCTCGTCATCCTCGCCTGGACCAGCTTGTCCCCCCCCGTGGACAGCGTCGAGCAGTTGACGTGGGTCCGATCTCTCGAATGGGGTTACTACAAGCACCCGCCGCTGCCGACGGTCCTGCTCTGGCCGCTGGTTCAAATCTTCGGGCTGCATGATTGGGTCGCGGCCTTGGCCGGTGCCGCGACGCTCGCAGCATCTTTGCTGCTGGCCTGGCGCCTCACCTGCGACCTGAAGGGCGCCCACTTCGCCGGCTTGTCGACCCTGGGCACGCTCTGCATCACCTACTACAACGGCCGGATCAACTATTACAACCACAACGTCGTGCTGCTGATGTTCGTGGTGGGCGCCGCGTGGTTCTGCTGGCGGGCCTTCGAGGACCGCTCGCTGGGCGCATGGATCGGGGTTGGAACGATGCTGGGCCTCGGGGCCATGTCCAAGTATCAGGTCGCCCTGGCCTTTGTTTCCCTGGGCTTCTTCTGGCTCACCCAGCGCGGCTGGCGCCAACCGGTGCATCGCCGCGGTTTGTTGCTCGCGTGCGTCGTCGCGGCGCTGATCTGCCTCCCTCACGTCCTGTGGCTCTTCTCGCATGACTTCCCGCCCTTCAGGTATGCCGCGGCCACCTCGCTCGGTGCGGCGCTGTCGGGATGCGACCGGACCCTGCACGCTCTTGCCTGGCTTGCGGACCAGGCTCAGCGCCTCGCGCCGGCGCTGCTGCTGGGTACGGGCTTGCTGGCCTGGTCGAACAGGAAGCGCGATCGGGCTTTGCGCGTTCGACCGCCCGCGAGCGACCCGCAGAAGAAGGTTTCGAGCTTCCTGTTTGCGTGGGGCGTGTTGCCGCTGCTGACGGTCGCAGTCATCGGATTGGCGACCGGTGCCGATCTGCAGCTTCAATGGGGTACCGCATTCGTTGCGCTGACCTGCGCCTGGATCATGGACACCTGGAGGCCGAAGGCTTGGGAGGCCGTCGAGTGGCGCCATGCGGTGGCCGGCTTCGTGATCATCCAGGCGGTGCTGGTTGCGGTGAACTGGGTGACCTCTCCGCTCGGCCCTTCGGCGACCGTGAAGCATCACAACCGCAATCTGCCGTCGCAAGCTGCTGCGAAAGCGCTTGGCGGGCCGGCTCGCGAGGCTTTGAACGGCCCCATCAAGGTGATTGCGGGGTCTTCTCGCTACGCCGAGGTCATCGCCTTGCGGCTCGATGAGCGACCGCTGGTATTGATCGATGGGCGGCTCGATCGCAGTCCATGGCTGCGTGCCGAACAACTCGCTGGGCAGAAGCTCCTCTGGGTGGGCGGCGGGATCGAGACACCGCCTGCGGGCACGGTGCCCCACGATCTGCCCGGCGGCATGTGGTGGACGGTCCAGGACCGGCCGGGCGCACCAGCCCAGGAAGCTACACCGCCACCGGTGCCTTGATGGCAGGGTGGTGCCGGTAGTCGGCCATTTCGAAGTCCTCGTACGCGTACTCGAAGATCGACGCCGGCCTGCGCTTGATCACGAGCGTCGGGTACGGATGCGGGGCCCGGCTCAGTTGCAGCGCCACCTGCTCCGCGTGATTGCTGTAGATGTGGCAGTCGCCCCCCGTCCAGATGAAGTCGCCGACATCCAGGTCGCACTGCTGCGCGATCATGTGCGTCAGCAGCGCATAGCTCGCGATGTTGAAGGGGACGCCCAGGAAGATGTCCGCGCTACGCTGGTAGAGCTGGCAGCTCAGCTTGCCGCGTTCTCCCGCCGCCTGGGGCGGCGCGACGTAGAACTGGAAGAAGGCATGGCACGGCATCAAGGCCATCTTCGACAACTCGGCGACGTTCCACGCGCTCACGATGATGCGGCGCGAATCGGGGTTGGTCTTGAGCGTGTCGATCACCTGCTGGATCTGGTCGATGTGCCCGCCGTCCGGCGTCGGCCAACTGCGCCATTGCACGCCGTAGACCGGGCCCAGGTCGCCGTCTTCGCGTGCCCACTCGTCCCAGATGGTGACGCCGCGCTCCTTCAGCCAGTTGTTGTTGCTCGAACCCGTGAGGAACCACAACAGTTCCTGAATGATGGATTTCAGATGCACCTTCTTCGTGGTCACCAGCGGAAAGCCTTCGTTCAGGTCGAAGCGCATCTGGTAGCCGAACACGCTCTTCGTGCCGGTGCCGGTGCGGTCGCCCTTCTGCACGCCCGCCGTGTCGACATGGCGCATGAAGTCTTCATACTGCGATCGGATGGGGCGGGTCATTGAAGGCTCTCCGTGCGGATCAGGCGACCCGGGTTCAGGATGTTGTGCGGGTCGAGGCCGCGCTTGATCGCGCGCATCATCTCCAGGGCCACCGGCGACTTGTGCTTCTCCAGCGTGGCGACCTTGAGCGCGCCCACGCCATGCTCGGCCGAGAAGGAGCCGCCGAAGCGCGCGACGCAGTCGTACACCAGGGTGTTGATGCGGGCTTCCTGATCGCGCAGGAAAGCCTTGTTGTCCCCGCCGGCCGGCGCCTGCACGTTGTAGTGCAGATTGCCGTCGCCGAGGTGGCCGAAGTTCACCAGCCGCACGCCGGGAACCTCCCGCTGGAGCAAGGCGTCTGTCTCGGTCACGAAGCCCGGGATGCGCGACACGGCGATCGAGATGTCGTGCTTGATGTTGAGCCCTTCCTCGGCTTGCGCGAGCGGAATGCTTTCGCGGATGTGCCAGAGCTGATGGGCCTGCGCGAGGTTCTCGGCTACCACCGCATCGCTGATGCATCCGTTCTCGAAGGCGGTTTCCAGCAGCGCCTCGAAGCGCGAGCGGGCGTGGTCCTCGGACTCGCTGTCGGAGTTCTCGAGCAGCACGCTGTACGGGCTGGCCTCGTCGTTGATGAAGGGCACGCGCATCGTCGGGAAATGCTTGGCCACGAGGCTGAGCGCGAAGCGGCCCATCACCTCGAAGCCGGTCAGGCCGGAGCCCAGATGCCTGTGCGCCAGGCCCAGCAGCGTCACGGCATGATCCATCGACGGCACGGCCGCCCAGGCCGTGAGTTGCGCGGCGGGCAGGGGATAGAGCTTCAGGGTAGCGGCGGTGATGATGCCGAGGGTGCCTTCGCTGCCGATCATCAGGTCGCGCAGGTCGTAGCCCGTGTTGTCCTTGCGCAGCCCGCTGGTGCCCTCCCAGATCCGACCCTGCGGCGTGACGACTTCGAGCCCCAGGCACAAGTCGCGCGCGTTGCCGTAGCGCAGCACCTGCGTGCCGCCCGCGTTGGTCGCGAGGTTGCCGCCGATGGTGCAACTGCCCTCGGCCGCGAGGCTGAGCGGAAACAGGAATCCGGCCGATGCCGCGGCCTCCTGCACGGACTGCAGCACGCAGCCGGCCTCGACGGTCATCGTGAGGTTCGCGGCGTCGATGCCGCGCACGGCGATCATTCGCTGCAGGCTCAGCACGAGCTCGGTGCCGCTCTCGTCGGGGATCGAGCCGACGGCCAGGCCGGTGTTGCCGCCCTGCGCAACGATGGCGGTGCCCGCCGCCGCGCAGGCCCTGACCACCTCGGCCACCTCCTGCGTGCTGGCGGGCCGGACGACCGCGAGCGCCTTGCCGCGCGAGCGCTTGCGCCAGTCCTGCTCCCAGGCGGTGAGGTCGCCGTCCGTCAGCACGTGGGAAGCGCCGACGATGGCGCGCAACTGTTCCAGCAAGGCGCTCATGGCGCGGCTCCTTCGAGGGTTCGGGCCCGCGCCGCATGGCGCAGGCGAAGACGGACGTGCCAGGCACAGGCGACGAAGAGCGAAAGGCACAGCACGATCTCGATCAGCGCCAGCACCTGGCCGATGCCGTTGGTGTCGCTCCAGGCGCGCACGACGCCTTCGGTGAAGTAGAGCCAGATCATCAGGCTGACCCAGCGGTAGGTGTACATGCGGTTCTTGAGAAGGCCGGCCAGCGGCACTACCAGGGGCAGGACCTTGAGTGCCAGCCAGGAGCCGCCCGGACGCAAGGGCGCCAGCCACAGCTCCCAGGCGAGCCCGAGCGCAATCAGGCCGACGAGGCTGCCGACGGCGAGCCATCGGGTGGCGGTGACGGAAGCGGGGGAGACGGTGGGAGCGATCACGAGGGAAGCGTCGGATGGGACAAGGAAGGGGGAGGCGGATGGCATGATACCGGCCATGAATCGCCGGCAACTGTGGAGGGACCTTTCGCATTTTCCCTGGGGCAACACCGCCGCGGTGCTCGGCGAGCGCTTTCGCGAAGACCGGCTGGGCCTCACGGCCAGCAGCCTGACCTTCACCACCACCATCGCCATGGTGCCCTTCTTCACGGTGGCGCTGGCCTTGTTCACCGTGTTTCCGATGTTCTCCAAGATGCAGGGGCGCGTACAGCGCTGGCTGATCGAGAGCCTCATCCCGGAAAACATCGCGCGCCAGGTATTGGGCTATCTCAACCAGTTCGCGAGCAAGGCGAGCGGACTCGGCGCGGCCGGCCTTGTCGCGCTGGTGGTGACGGCGATCGCCCTGATCCTCACGATGGACAGGGCGCTCAACAACATCTGGCGAGTGCGTTCACCGCGGCCGCTGGCCCAGCGGGTGCTCATCTACTGGGCTGCCATCACGCTCGGGCCCGTTCTGCTGGCGGTGAGCCTGAGCACCAGCGCCTATGTGTTCGCCGCGTCGCGCGAAGTGGTCGGCGGCGGGATGATCAAGCTGGTGTTCGACAGTTTCGAATTCGTGCTGCTGGCCGCCGGCATGGCCGGGCTCTACCACTACGTGCCCAACACCCACGTGAAGTGGGCTCATGCCTGGGCGGGCGGGCTCTTCGCCACCTCGGCGATCGAGATCGCCAAGCGCGTGCTGGGCTACTACTTCAGCCTCGTGCCGACCTACTCTGTGGTCTACGGCGCCTTTGCCGCGGTGCCGATCCTGCTGGTCTGGATCTACGTCGCCTGGGTCATCGTGCTGCTGGGCGCGGTGATTGCCGCCTACCTGCCGAGCCTGCTCACCGGGGTGGCGCGGCGCGGTGGAGCGGCGGGTTGGCCGCTTCAGCTCGCCGTCGAGGCGCTGCAGCACCTGGCCGGCGCGAAGGCCACGCCGGACAAGGGCCTGGGCGCGGCCGAACTGGTGCTTCGAATGAGGGTGGATGCGCTGCAGCTCGCGCCGGTCCTGGAGACGCTGGTCGCGCTCGACTGGATCGCGCCGATCGCCGAGGAGCCTGCCGACGAGGACCCGCGCCTCGTGCTGCTGGCCGATCCCGCCAGCACGCTGCTCGAGCCTTTGCTCGGCCTGCTGCTCATGCCCCATGCGCCATCGCTCGACAACCTGTGGCATAAAGGACCATTGAGCACGCTTCGCCTGCAGGACGTGCTGCCGAATCGATAATGGCGCCGCCTTTGTCCTGCGCTCTTCTTCCATACTTACTACCGACGTTTCCAAAGTGGCCTCGACCTTTCCCGCGACCCCCGAAGCTTCCGTCGAGCCGCTGTGGGTGATCTGCCTGTGCGCCGAATGGTGCGGCGCCTGCCGCGAATACCATCCGCTCTTCGAGGAGGTCGCGCGCGAGCATCCGCAGTTCCGCTTCGCGTGGGTGGACATCGAAGATCATGCGGACCTGGCGGACGACTTCGACGTCACGACCTTCCCCACGCTTCTCATTGCCGGCGGATCGGGAACGCGCTTTCTCGGCCCATTGCTGCCATATGCGGAGACGCTGAGGCGGATGCTCGATGCGTTGCAGCCGGCACAGCCCGCCGCGCCCGAGGTCCGCGCGTTGCTCGAGGCGCTGGAGCGCGAGCCCGCGGCCTTCCTCGTTGCCTGAAGCCGTCGTGCCGGCCTCCCGCTCCATGAAGGTTCTGCTTTTCGGCGCCACGGGCATGGTCGGGCAAGGCGTCCTGCGCGAATGCCTGCTGGACGAGGAAGTGACCCAGGTGCTCAGCGTCGGTCGCAGCCCCACCGGACTGACCCACCCGAAGCTGCGCGAACTGATCGTGGCGGACCCCGGCAGTCTTTCGAGCGTGGTGCTCGACCTCCTGCGCTTCGACGCCTGCTTCTTCTGCCTCGGCGTTTCGTCGGCCGGCATGAGCGAAGAGGACTACCGGCGCATCACCTACGAGCTCACGCTGTCGGCGGCCCAGACCCTGGCCCGGCTCAATCCGGAGATGACCTTCGTCTACGTGTCCGGTGCGGGCACGGACAGCAGCGAGCGCGGCCGCGTCATGTGGGCGCGGGTGAAGGGTGCGACCGAGAATGCGCTGATGCGCCTGCCCTTCAAGGCCACATACATGTTTCGTCCCGGCGGCATCCAGCCGCTGCACGGCGTGCGTTCCAGGACCGCGCTCTATCGCTGGATCTACCGGGTCGCGGGCCCGCTGTTCGGGCTGTTGCGCCGCCTGGCCCCGAGCTGGGTGACCACCAGCGAGCAGGTGGGGCACGCGATGCTCGTGGTCGCCAAGCGGGGCGCGCCCAAGCCGCTGCTCGAGACCATCGACATCAACAACCTGCGCTGAGAAGCGGCCGCGGTTCAGGCGCCGAGAAAGGCCTTCAGGGCGAACAGCGTCTCGTCCGGCGCCTCGGTCATCAGCGCATGACCAGCCTTGACGCTCACCACCCTGGCGTTGCCGGCCTTGCCGACGAGCGTGCGGGTGGCCCGCGGCGGCGTCATCTGGTCGGCGTCGCCCAACAGGAAGAGCGTGGGACAGTGCACCCGGGCCATCGCCTCTTCGCCATGCGCATAGTCGTTGCAGGCCTTGAAGCCGAGGTGGAACACGTTGGCTTGCCGGTTGCTCGCAAGCACGCGCCGCATGAGGGCGCGGGAGCCGCCATACAGCCAGGTGCCGGGCCCGAGCGAGGAGGGCGGCGGCGCCAGCAGCGAATGCGAGAAGTTGTTGACCATGTCGATCGCGCGCTGCGGATCGTTCAGCGCGCCGTCGAGCAGCGCCGGCGACACGGTCATCGGGTACGCGGTGCCCACGAGCGCAAGATGGCTGACGCGGTCGGGCGACCGCGCCGTCGCCTCCAGGGCGATCAGCGAGCCGAAGCTGTGCCCGACGAGCGCGGCCTTGCCGACGCCGGCCGCGTCCAGCAGCGCGATGACGAAGTCCGCCGCTTCCTCCACGCTGGAGGGCGGCGGCCCTTCGCTCCTGCAATGGCCCGGCAGGTCCAGCGCCAGCACGTTCCAGCCGTGGTTGGCGAACCAGCGGCTTTGCAGGATCCACACGCTGTGGTCATTGAGCACGCCATGGATGAAGACGACAGTCGGCTTCGCGCTGTCGAGCGGCTTGCCGCCGGTGTAGCAATAGGTCCGGTGACCGTTGACGACGAAGTCCATCAGCTTCCTGCCTTTTCCGCGGCCTTCAACGCGCGCTTCAGATCGTCGATCAGGTCGGCCGGGTCTTCGAGTCCGATCGAGAGGCGGATGGTTCCTTGCGTGATGCCGGCCCCGGCCAATGCCTCGTCGGTCATCCGGAAGTGCGTGGTGCTCGCGGGATGGATCACGAGGCTGCGGCAGTCCCCCACATTCGCAAGATGGCTGAAGAGCCTCAGCGCCTCGATGAACTTCTTGCCCTGCTC
The DNA here is from genome assembly GCF_056398605.1 of Variovorax sp. 01T432. Lineage (NCBI taxonomy): Bacteria > Pseudomonadati > Pseudomonadota > Betaproteobacteria > Burkholderiales > Comamonadaceae > Variovorax > Variovorax sp. 01T432. The sequence continues at coordinate 66,491 of NZ_JBFTPS010000011.1, read as the reverse complement.
GCGATTGCCCTTGAGGTCGAAGCTGAAGACGGCGCCCGCGCCCTTCGCGCCGTGGCGCAGCAGCTTGCCGGCCAGCGCATGGCTCGGGTGCTCTTCGAGCAGGGGATGCCCGACCTTCGCGACGAAGGGGTGGGCGGCCAGGAACTCGACCACCTTCTGCGTGTTGTCGATGTGGCGCTCCATGCGCAGCGGCAGCGTCTCGATGCCCTGCAGGATCAGCCATGCCGTGTGCGGACTCATCGAAGCGCCGAAGTCGCGCAAGCCTTCGCGCCGAGCGCGCAGCAGGAAGGCGCCCACCGTGCTCTCCTCGGTGAACACCATGTTGTGGAAGCCATCGTAGGGCTTCGTGAGTTCGGTGAACTTGCCCGTGCCTCCCGAGGCCCGCTCCCAGTCGAAATTTCCGGAGTCGACCACCACGCCCCCGATCACGGTGCCATGGCCCGACAGGAACTTGGTGGCCGAGTGGTAGACCAGGTCGGCGCCCCAGTCGAAGGGCCTTATCAGGTAGGGCGAGGTCAGCGTCGAATCGACCAGCAGCGGGACGCCGGCCGCATGCGCGATGTCGCTCACGGCGGGGATGTCGAGCACGTCGAGGCCCGGGTTGCCCACGGTTTCGCCGAACAGCAGCTTGGTCTCGGGCCGGACCGCCGCGCGCCAGCCGTCCAGGTCGCCGGGCTTCACGAAGGTCGTCTCGATGCCGAAGCGGCGCATCGTGTAATGCAACAGGTTCTGGGAGCCGCCGTAGAGCGCGGTGCTCGCGACGATGTGCGAGCCCGCGCCCATCAATGTGGCGATCGAGAGATGCAGCGCGGCCTGGCCGCTGGCGGTTGCGATCGCGCCGATGCCGCCTTCCAGCGCGGCCACGCGCTGTTCGAGCACCGCGTTGGTCGGGTTGCTGATGCGCGAGTACACGTGTCCCGCGCGCTCGAGGTTGAAGAGCGCCGCCGCATGGTCGCTCGACTCGAAGACGAAGGAGGTCGTCAGGTGGATCGGAACGGCGCGCGCGCCGGTGGCGGGGTCCGGGGTGGCGCCGGCATGCAATGCCAGCGTATCGAAACCGGGGTCGGAGTAACCGGGCATGGAGGCCTTTCGATGTCGTTTCTGCAATGCCCCGTTACGCGCACTGTCTGCAACGTCGACGCGGGCCTGTGGACGGGCGGCCATTGTGGGCTATATTCAAATTGGCACACCGCCGAGCATGAGAGGAGCAACACGATGAAAGTCAGCGACATCCTGCGCGTCAAGGGCAACACGCTCTTTACCGTCACGCCCGACGAACCTTTGGCTGTCGCAGTCAATACCATGGCCGACAAGGACATCGGTTCGCTGGTGGTCATGGAGCATGGGGACCTGGTGGGCATGCTCACCTTCCGCGAAGTGATCGTCGCCATCGTCGCCAACGGCGGCCAGGTGGGTGGCACGCTGGTGCGCAAGGCCATGGACGACCATCCCGTCACCTGCACCGTCGAGACCGACCTCGACGAGATCCGCCGCATCATGCTGGAGCGCCATGCGCGCTACATGCCCGTCATGGACAAGCGCATGCTGATGGGTGTGATCAGCTTCTACGACGTTGCCAAGGCCGTGGTCGACAGCCAGAACTTCGAGAACAAGATGCTCAAGGCCTACATCCGCGACTGGCCGGCGGAAGACGAGTCGTCGTCCTAGACGCTCACTCCCGGATGTTCGCGGCCTGGACGATCTTCTGGTTGCGAGCGTATTCCGACTGCACGAAGCGCCCGAGTTCCTCGGCCGAGCCGCTGCCGGGCAGCGCGCCCTGCTCCTGCAGCTTGGCGCGTACGTCCGGGTCCCGCAGCACCGCGTTGAGTTCCTGGTTGATGCGGTTCACGGTCGCGGCCGGCGTGCCGGCAGGCGCGAAGATGCCGGTCCAGCTCACCATCGAATAGTCCTTCAGGCCCGGCATCTCATTGAAGGCCGGCACGTCGGGCAGCGCTTCGAGTCGTTTGCCGCCGGTGACGCCGAGGGCCTTCAGGCGCTTGGCGTTCACATGCGGGATCGCGCTGGTGCTGACCAGCATGGCCAGATCGACTTGGTTGCCGATCACGTCGGTGGCGATCTGCGCGCCGCCGCGGTAGGGCACGTGGGTCACGAAGATGCCGCTGCGCTCCTTGAGCAACTCCATCGCCAGTTGCAGCACGGTGCCGACGCCCGAGGTCGCGTAGTTGTACTTGCCCGGCGCGGCCTTGGCGAGCTTCACGAACTCGGCATAGTTGCCGGCGGGCAGTCCCGGTCGCGCGACCAGCACCATGGGCGCTGTGTTCAGCATGGCCACCGGCGCGAGGTCCTTGAGGGGATCGAAGCGAAAGGCGCTCGGGTTGACGAGCTTGCCGATCGCCATGACGCTGTCGGGCCCCGCGACCAGGGTGTAGCCGTCCGGCGCCGCGTTCGCCGCCTTGGCGACGCCGATCGCGCCGCCCGCGCCGGTCACGTTTTCGATCACGATGGATTGCTTGAGCCGCTCTCCCAGCTTGTGGGTGACGAGGCGCGCAATGAAGTCCACACTGCCGCCCGCGGAGTAGGGAACGATCAGCGTGATCGGCTTGGCGGCGGGCCAGGCGGCCTGGGCGAGTGCGACGCCGGGCAGCAACAGCGAAACGGAGAGGATCGAGGGGAGCAGGAAGGCCTTGCGTTTGATCATTGTTCTTCGGAGGGGGGTGGGTCTTGCGGCAACCGGGCGCGCAGCGCATCGAACTCGGCGCTCCATTGGGGTATCCACTGCCGGCGCGTCGTGTCGTCGATCCAGGCGCCGTCGAGCCCGTTGTGCATGAAGTCGCGCAGGTCGTCGAGGCTGAAGCCGAAGTCGCGCGTCATCATCAGCCAGGCCTGCGTGGGCGTGACCTTGTGCAGTGTCGGATCGTCGGTGTTGGGGTGGATGCGCAGGCCCAGTCCGGGCATGCGGCGGATCGGATGGTCGAGCGCCCAGCGTTCGCGCGGCAGCGTGCGCAAGTAGTAGGAGTTGGTGGGCACCACCGTGAACAGAACGCCGCGGTCGGCGCACTCGCGCGCGAACTCGAAGCGGTCGACGACCGTATAGCCGTGGTCGATGCGGTCGACCTGCAGGTAGTCGAGCGCTGTGCGCACGTTGGTCCAGGGCGTTCCGAATTCGCCGGCATGCGCCGTGGTCTTGAGGCCGGCACGGCGTGCTTCGCGGTAGGCATTGACGAAAAGCTCAGGCGGGCGGTCGACCTCGCGATAGTCGATGCCGATGCCGACCACTTCCTCGCAACGGTGCGCCGTCACCCATTCCACCATCTCCACGGCCGCTTCGGGGCTCGCCTCCCGGTCGATGGCTGCGATCAGGCGCCCGGTGATACCACGGTCGGCCTGGGCGTCGTGGATGGCCCGCACGATCGCGTCTTGTGCCTGCCGGTAAGGAATGCCGGATGCCTGTGCCGTGCCGGTGGGGTTCCAGGAGAACTCGGCATAGCGCACGTTGTGGGCGGCCGCGTCTTCAAGGTACTCGTAAGTGAGTTGGTGCAGGTCGTCCGCGGTGCGCACCAGCTGCGCGTCGAGCGCGCGCAGCACGCGCAGCACGCCGACCGGCTTCTCGCCGCGCGTATAGAAGTCCTCGATCTCTTCTTCGGCCAGCGGTCCGCCAGCGCGGCGATTGAGTTGCAGGAAGGTCTCGTGCCGGACCGTGCCGAACAGATGGCAGTGGAGCTCCACCTTCGGCATCGCGTGAAGAAAAGACTCCAGCGCGGGTGTGGAGGTCTCGGTGATGGAGGACATGCATGCAGTCTAGTGAAGGGATCTTGATAAGGAAAATTTTGAATTTCTATAATTTAATTCATCCGATCTATAGCCGGCTTAGAAATGATCCCCTCGTCCCTGCGCGCGCTGACACTGCGTCAGCTCCAGTTCTTTTCGGTTCTGGTTCAGGAGGGACACTTCGGGCGCGCGGCGCGCCGCCTTGCCATCACCCAGCCGGCGCTCAGCAATGCCATCAAGCAGATGGAACAGCTGCTCGGCGAAGAACTGCTGACGCGCTCCACGCACAAGCTGGAACTCACCCCCGTGGGCGCCGAAGTGCTGGCGCGCACGGATTTCCTGGTCAACGCCTTCGAGCTGGCATTGCGCGACATCTACAGCACAGTGCGCAGCGGGCGCGCGCTGATCAACGTGGGCGTGATCCCATCCGCCAGCGCGCGCGTCGCGTCGGCCGTAAGCGAGTTTGTTCGCGAAGCGACGCAAGAGGTCGAGTTCGCCTGGCGCGATGCGCCCTCCACCGTGCTGCTGGCGGAGGTGCGCAGCGGGCAACTCGACATGGCGGTGGCGGCCATCACCGAACCGCCGGGCGGTCTGGTGTGCATCGACCTGTTTCGCGATCCCCTGGTGCTGATCGTCCGACGGGGCCATCCATTGGCGCGGATGGGCGAGGCCAGCTGGGAGGAGATCGGGCATGAGCGACTGGTGCTGTTCGAGAGCGGGAGCATGCCGGCGCTGGGCGATTCGGCCCGCGCACAGTTCGCTCAAGGCGCGCAGCCCTACCGTGTCGGCTATTCGGAGACGCTCTATGCGCTGGTGCGCGGCGGGCTCGCACTCGGGTTGATGCCGCGGCTCTATACATCGTCGCTGCGCGACCCCGAACTGGTGGTGCTGCAACTGCGCATGCCAGTGGTGGAGCGACGCATCGTGTTGGTTTATCTGCCGGGGCCGATGCGCAACGTGGCGGCGCATGAGTTCATTGCGTTCCTCCGGCTGCGCCTGCCCTTGCCCAGCGAGGCAATCAAGGAGCCCGCGCGCAGCGCGCGCTCGCGCCGCAGCCGACCGTCGGCATGATGCCGACCCTGCGCTCCAGGCGACATCGAATCGAATGTGGCTGGATTTCGTGTGTCAGTGAAGCTCGGCCGCCGCGTGAATCGTCTCGCGCACGCGGGGGTAGATCTGGGTGTTCCACTTGCTGCCGCTGAACACGCCGTAATGCCCGACGCCCGCCTGCAGGTGATGCGTCTTGAGATAGGGCCGCACGCCGGTGCACAGATCCTGCGCCGCCACCGTCTGCCCGACCGCGCAGATGTCGTCGCGTTCGCCTTCCACTGTCAGCAGCGCCGTGCGGCGGATGGCGGCCGGATTGATCTTGCGATCACCCACCGTGAGCGCGCCGCGCGGCAGGTCGTAGGTCTGGAATACGCGCTCCACCGTCTCCAGGTAGAACTCGGCCGGCAGGTCATTCACCGCCAGGTATTCGTCGTAGAAATTGCGGATGGTCTCGGCCTGTTCGAGTTCGCCGTCGACCAGGTGCTGGTAGAGCTTGATGAATTGCTGCTTGTGCCGCTCCGGATTCATGCTCATGAAGGCGCTCAGCTGCAGGAAGCCGGGGTACACGCGGCGCATCATGCCGGCGTGCGGCCATGGCACGCGGCTGATCAGGTTGCGTGCGAACCAGCCGATGTCGCGCTCGTTCGCGAGCTTGTTGACGGCCGTGGGGTTGACGCGGCAATCGACCGGGCCGGCCATCAGCGTCAGGCTGCGCGGCGTGGCGGGATTGTCGTCCTCGCTCATCAGCGCGGTGGCCGCGAGCGCCGCCACGCAGGGCTGGCAGACCGCCACCATGTGCGCGCCCGCGCCGATGGCTTCGAGAAAGCGGACGAGCTGCAGCGTGTAGTCGTCGAGGCCGAATCCGCCGTTCCACAGCGGCACGTCGCGCGCGTTGTGCCAGTCGGTCACGTAGACATCATGGTCGCGCAGCAGCGTCCGCACGGTTTCGCGCAACAGGGTGGCGAAGTGGCCCGAAAGTGGTGCGGCCAGCAGTACCGGCGGATGCACCGCGGTGGTGTCCTTGCGGAAGTGCAGCAGGGTGCCGAAGGGGGCCACCAGCGTGGCTTCTTCATGGACTGCGACTTCCTCGCCGTCGACCATCACGCTCCGGATGTCGTAGGCCGGTCGAGTGTGGGTGAGCCGCATGCGCGAATAGACCTCCATGAGAGAGGCGATGCGCCGAGTCGCGCTTCGATCGGTATCCTGCTGCCACAGCGCGCGGCCGAGATACTGGGCTGCGAGCCGGGACGGCGACAGCAGGTCGGCATTTGTTTGGTAGGCCCGGTACAGCATGCAGAGGCCATAGGCAAGTTGTGGGCCAAGGAAGGCAGGGCGCACCTTTCTGGCACAGGCCTTGCACACGTCCAAAGCCGATCCGGCAGCCAAGGAGCGTCAGCATGGCCAAACCCGTTCTCACCATCAGCAGCAAGAACTACGGCGCATGGTCGCTGCGCGGCTGGCTGATGTGCCGTCTCGCGGGGCTGGACTTCGCCGAGAAGGTGATACCGCCGGACGATCCGGCGATGAAGGCCGAGATGCTGCTGCTCTCCGCTTCCATGCTGGTCCCTTCGCTGCAGCACGGCGGCGTGAAGGTCTGGGACACGCTCGCCATCGGCGAGTACCTCAACGAAATCAAGCCCAAGGCCGGCTTGCTGCCCGCCGACGCCAAGGCGCGCGCGCACTGCCGGGCCATCTGCGGCGAGATGCATTCGGGCTTCAGCGCGATGCGCGGATCGCTCCCCATGAACGTCAAGGCGAGGTTTCCGAACTTCAAGATCTGGTCACGCGCGCAAAGCGACATCGACCGGATCGTGACGATCTGGCGCGAATGCCTGAAGGACTACGGCGGCCCCTTCCTGTTCGGCAAGCAGCCGTGCATGGCGGATGCCATGTATGCGCCGGTGGTCACGCGCTTCATCACCTACGACGTCTCGCTCGACAGCGTTTGCGCCGGCTACTGCAAGCGGATCATCGGGCTGCCTGCGATGCAGGAATGGATTCAGGCGGCCAGGCAGGAGCCGGAAGAGATCGACGAACTCGACGCGGAGTTCTGAATCCGCGCCCGCCCGTGGGTCCGGCCGTTCCCCGGGTCAATCCCGGCGTTCGCGCCGATCATGGTCCCAGTCCCGGCGATCATGGTCGCGGTCCCAGTCGCGGCGATCATGGTCGCGGTCCCAGTCGCGGCGATCATGGTCACGATGCCAGTCCCGGCGATCGACGCGCCGCTCTTCCACCCGATAGCCGGGTTCGTAGTACACCGGCGCCGGGGCATAGACCCGGGGCGGCGGCGGGCTGTAGTACACAGGAGGCGCGGGCTGGTAGTAGGTCGGCGCCGGCCGCGAATACACGGGTGCCGGCTCATAGTAGGCGGGCGCGGGTTCCGTCACCACCACGCCAGGCAGGGTCACGCCGACTGACCAGTTCACCTCGGCGCTTGCCGTGGCCGCGCCGAAGAGTGCGACGGCTGCCGTTGCTCCGGCAATGGCAAGCTTGAGGACGGCGGAGCGATTGAAGCTCATCAGAATCTCCATATCAGGACAACAGATCGTCCCGTTGGATGTTCAACGTCCGGGCAACGCCCTGGTGGACCGGCAGCCTGCAAAGATCCTGTAAACAGTCGATTCAAGATCTGTCCGCAGGGCATGCCGCGGCTCTCGCGGCCAACCTTGCCATACTCTGGCCGCGCCCTGCAATTTCTTCCTCGTTCAAAGGCACTCATGTCAAACCACGGCTTCCACGTGCACGGCCCGCACGACCACGAACTCGAGCACGCTGCCCAGTCCGCGCACCACGGCCCCGATGCCGAGGGGCGCGGGAGCATGACAAGCCAGATCGCGGTGTGCACCGCGATCATCGCGACCGTGGGGGCGATCTTTGCCTACATGGGAGGGGCCACCCAGGCGAACGCGGGTCTCTACAAGAACAATGCGGCGATCAAGAAGACGGAAGCCTCCAACCAGTGGAATTACTTCCAGTCCAAGAGCACCAAGCAGTCTCTTGCCGAATTCGCGCGCGACACCTCCACGGACGAGCGCAAGCAGGTGTGGGACGACAAGGTGGTTCGCTACGAGCGTGAGAAGGCGGAGATCCAGGCCGCCGCGCAGAAGCTCGAAGCCCAGGCCAATGACTGGGACCGGCAGTCCGATGAGCAGTTGCACCAGCACCACCGCTGGGCCCAGGCCACCACCATATTGCAGGTATCGATCGCGTTGGCGGCCATCGCCTTGCTGACCCGGAAAAGGTGGCTGGAGTGGGGCATGTTCGGCGTCGCCGGGGTCGGCTTGCTGATCGGCGTCCTGGCGGTGCTGCATATCTGAGCGCGTGCTGGCGTCTTCGGTCGATTGGTGCAATACTGTAATTTTATACAGTATATTCAACGCATCATGGCCGACGCTTTCATTCCCGTCACCGCCCTCAAGGGCCGGGGCGCGGCGACGCGCCTTGCGCATCGCTTCCAACGCGATGTCCGCGATGCCTTCGACGACGGCTGGGGCACGCTCGAAGAGGGCGTGGCCGAGCCTTCGCCGCCGCTCGCCACCGAGGTGCGCTTCGAGGACGTCAAATCGGTCCTGGGCGAGAACGACTCGCCCGACGTGCCCTTCGATCGCTCACTGAATCCCTACCGGGGCTGCGAGCACGGCTGCATCTATTGCTTCGCGCGGCCCACGCACAGCTACCTCAATCTCTCGCCCGGCCTCGATTTCGAGACCAGGCTGATCGCCAAGCGCAACATCGTCGAGGTGCTGCGCGCGGAACTGGGTCGCAAGACCTACAGGCCCAGCCACATCGCGATCGGCACGGCCACCGACTGCTACCAGCCCATCGAGCGCGAACTGCGGCTCACGCGCTCTGTCATCGAACTGCTGAAGGAAACGCGCCATCCCTTCGCCCTGCTCACCAAGTCGAGCGCTGTGGAGCGCGATCTGGATCTCATCGCGCCCATGGCGGCGGACCGACTGGCGGCCGTCTACATCACCATCACCACGCTCGACGGCGATGTCGCCCGCAAGCTGGAGCCGCGGGCCGCCGCGCCGCACCGGCGCTTGCGCACCCTGCGCACGCTGGCCGATGCGGGCGTGCCGGTGGGCGTGAGCGTGGCGCCGCAGATTCCCTTCGTCACGGAAGACATGGAGCAGGTGCTCGAAGCCGCGTGGGAAGCCGGTGCCCGCAGTGCGTTCTATGCGGTGGTGAGGTTGCCCTGGGAAGTGGCGCCGCTCTTCCGGCAATGGCTGGAACTGCACTATCCGCAGCGCGCGGCGCGCATCATGGCGCGCATCCACGAGATGCGCGACGGCAAGGACTACGAGGCCGACTTCGCCACCCGCATGAAGGGGAGCGGCCTGTGGGCCGATCTGATCCGTCAGCGCTTCGAGAAGGCGACGCAGCGCATCGGCTTCAACCGCGAGCGCATCACGCTCGATGTCAGCGCTTTTCGGCCACCTGGCGCAGCGGGGCAGGGCAACCTGTTCTAGAGTCGGTGGCGCTGGCCGGCTCGACGCCGCACCAGTCGCCGCCAAGGGCCTTCACCAGAAACACCGAGGTCAGCATGCGCTGGCCAGTCAGTTGCGCGGCCTGCCGCTCAGCCGTCAGCAGCGTTTGCTGGGCCGTGATCACATCCAGGTAGGTCGACGCGCCGCCTTCGTAGCGACTGGTCGCCATGTCGAGCACGCGGCGCGAGGTGGCCACGGCGGCCAGGGATTGCGCCGAGGCCCGGTCGAGCGAGGCGAGGCCGGTGATGCCGTCCTCCGCCTCCTGCATTGCGGTCAGGACGACGCGACGATAGTTGGCCACGCTGGCGTCGTAGCCGGCGCGCGCGAAATCGACATTGGCGCGCAAGCGGCCGCCGTCGAAGATCGACTGCGTCGCCGAGACCCCCACCGACCACAGCAGGCTCGGTGCATCGAAGAGGGCCGAGAACATGCGACTGTCCACCCCCAGCGAGGGGCCCAGGATCACGCTGGGGTAGAAGGCCGCGCGGGCCACGCCGATCTGTGCGTTGGCCGCGGCCATCGCGCGCTCCGCAGAGGCGACGTCGGGGCGGCGTTCCAGCGCGTCCGATGGCACGCCGATCGGTATGGCCGGCGGCGTGAGAGGCGTGAGATCGGGCGCGAGCGCGAACGAGGGCGCCGGCGTTCCAATCAGCGCGGCGATGGCGTGCTCGTATTGCGAGCGCTGCTTCCTGAGGAGGTCGACCTGCGTGAGCGTGCTGTCGAGCAGGGCCTGCTGCTGCGCCACGTCCAGGCCCGACACGGCGCCACCTTCATGCCGCGCCGTCACGAATTCGAGCGCGCGGCGCTGCAGCCCGATGGAGCGCGTCACGACGTCGAGTTCGATATCGGTCGAGCGCAGGTTGTAGTAGTTCGTTGCCAGGTCCGTCGTGAGCAGCAGCCGCGTGTTCTCGAGGTCGGCGGCGGATTGCGCGGCGGAGGCGCTTGCGCCTTCGATCGATCGCAGCACGCGGCCAGCCAGATCGACTTCGTAGCTTGCAGTCAGCGACAGGGCATAGTCGTCCTGGATCGTCGAGAAGTTGGGTGCGGCGTAGTTGGTCAGCGGCCGGTTCGCGGAAATTCGCAGGCGCTGCGCGCGCGTGCCGAGGCCGAGTTGCGGAAAGCGGCTGGCATCGCTTCCGGCCAGGGAAGCGCGTGCCTGTGCGAGCCTCGCACCGGCAAGCGCCAGCGTCGGGCTGTTGGCCAGCGCCCTGCGCGCCAATGCGTCGAGCTGTGGATCGCCGAAGCGTTGCCACCACGGACCCTTGTCGGTGGCGTCATTCGGAGCGCCCTGACGCCAAGGCTGCTCGGTCTGCCAGGTCACAGGCACATCGACAGCCGGCTTGCGGTAGTCAGGCCCGGCTGCGCATGCCGCAAGCAGGACAAGGGCTGCGGCGCCCGGCGCGGTGGCACGCATGCGCATCACGCCTGATCCTTGGCGACAGTCACCCGGTCGCCGTCCGTCATCGAATCCGAGGGATTCAAAACCAGCCTGTCCGTGCCGTTGATGCCGTCCAGAATCTCCACCGTCTCGCCGTAGTTGCGACCCAGTGTGACGGCGCGCAGTTGCACGCGGCCCTCGCCGTCGACCACGGCGACGCGCGTGCCTTCGGCGCGAAAGAGCAGGGCGTTGGCGGGAATGGTGAGCGAGAGGCTGGCCGCAAGCGGCAGCGAGACCTGCACGTAGGCGCCCGGCAGCAGGGTGCCATCGCGGTTCGGCAGCGAGACCTCGACCTGCATCATGCGCGTCGTGGCATCGATGGCGCCCGAGGTGCGCGCCACTTCGCCGCGGAACTCCTTGCCGCGCAGCTCGGCCTGCGTCACGACCGCGGGTTGCCCCGGCTTGATGAGCTGGGCGTAGGCCTGCGGCACATTGATGTATACGCGCAGCGGATCGATCTGCGCGAGCTGGAACAGCGCTCGGCCCCCGCCGCCGCCGCCCGCGTCGATCAGGTCGCCCACGTCGACGTTGCGCCGCGTGATCACGCCGTCGAAGGGGGCCACCACGCGCTTGAATCCCTCGGTCTGCCGCAGCCGCTGCATGTTCGCGTCGGCGGCGGCGAGGTTGGCCGTGGCCTGCTCGACGGCGCCGCGGCGCTCGTCCAGGTCCTGTTGCGAGACCACATCCTTCTTGCGCAGACCTTCCCAGCGCGCGACGGTGCTCCTGGCCAGGTCGAGGGCGGACGCGGCCTGCTGCCGCGCGGCGACGGCCTGCGAGAGCTGCTGGTCGATCTCGGGCGTCTCGATCTCCGCCAGCAATTCGCCCTTCTTGACGGTGCTGCCGATATCCTTGGTCCAGCGCTTGAGGTAGCCGCTGGCGCGCGCCGAGATCGGCGACTGCACGAAGCCTTGCAGCGTGCCCGGCAAGGCCAGCGTCTGGCCGGCGCCCGCCTGCCGGGGCAGGGCGGTCTTGACGTATTGCGTGGCGTGCAGGGCCGCGCTGGTTTCCAGGGCGCTGGCGTTGGCCAGGCGGACCCACACGACGCGCGCCGTGCCGACGCCCAGCAGCACGAGAACAGCGACGACGAGAAGGCGCGTGCGGCGCACGATCTGGCGCCGCTTCAGCAGTTCGTGGTGATCTCCGTCCTGCTCATTGGCGATCGGATGGATGGCCAAGCCCGCGTGGCGTTGCTCCGACATGTTTTCAAGTCTCCTGGGGCGCGGCCCCGAGCTGGGGCGGCGACGGTGGCGTGGGGTGGCCGTCGGCTTCGCGCGCCGCCTTGCGGTGCGCCCGGCGGCTGTGGATTTCGGCGTAGACCGCCGGAACGAAGAAGAGCGTCGAGACGGTCGCAAAGATCAGGCCACCGATCACGGCGCGACCGAGCGGCGCGTTCTGCTCTGCGCCTTCGCCCAGGCCCAGGGCCATCGGTATCATGCCGATGATCATGGCCAGGGCGGTCATCAGCACGGGGCGGATGCGCGTCGCGCCGGCCTCGAGCGCGGCCGACAACGGCGGTACGCCGGCCTGCAGGCGCTCGCGCGCGAAGGACACCAGCAGGATGCTGTTGGCCGTGGCCACGCCCATCGTCATGATCGCCCCGGTCAATGCCGGCACGCTCAGCGTCGTACCGGTGATGAAGAGCATCCACGCGATGCCCCCCAGCGCGGCCGGCAGGGCCGTGATGATGATGGCGGCGTCGAGCCACGACTGGAAGGTGACGACGATCAGCAGGTAGACCAGCACGATCGCCATCGCCAGCCCGACGCCGAGGCCGATGAAGGACGATTGCATCGTCTGCACCTGTCCGCGGATCGTGACCTGGTTGCCGCGCGAAAGCCTGGGCCGCATGTCGTCGACCAGCGTCTTGACCTTGCCCGCCACGCTGGCGAGATCGGTTCCCTGAACACTGACGAAGACGTCGACCACCGGCCGGATGTCGTAGTGCGAGACCACCAGCGGCTGCCGCGCCGCCTGCGCACTGACCAGGTTGCCGAGCAGCTGCGGCGCCCCGGCTGCCGCGCCGGGGCTGCCGACGGGAATGTTGAGCAGCGCGTCGAGCGAATCGATCTTGTATTGCGGCGACTGCACCGCGATGTTGTAGACCACGCCATTCTGGGGATTGAGCCAGAAGGCCGGCGCGGTCTGCGAACTGCCCGACAGCGCGATCAGCACGTTCTGCCCGACATTCGCGGCCGTCAACCCGAACTGCTGGAGCCGCGTGCGGTCCATCTGCAGGTTCAGCGCGGGGCCGTCCAGCCGCTGATGCACGTGGGCATCGACCGCTCCCGGAATCCGGCGAATGGCTCTCACCAGGTCGGCGGCGCGCACCGCGTTGCCCGCGAGGTCGTTGCCGCTGAATTGCACGTCGATCGCCGCGGGCAGACCGAAGTTCAGGATCTGCGTGACGATGTCCGCCGGCTGGAAGAAGAACTCGACGCCGGGGAAGCGCTTGGGCAGTTCGGCGCGAAGCAGCGACACGAATCTTTCCGTCGGCTGATGCCCCTCGTGCAGCGAGAGCAGGATCTCGCCGTCCAGCGTGCTGATCGTTCCGGCATTGCTGTAGGAGAGATTGATGCCGCTGTTGGGCACGCCCAGGTTGTCCAGGATGGTGTCGAGCTGGTCCTTGGGCACGAGCTCGCGGATCGCCACTTCGACCTGGTCGGCCAGGCGCGCGGTCTCCTCGATGCGCGTGCCCGTGGGCGCGCGCATGTGCAGCCGGATCTGGCCGGCATCCACGCTCGGGAAGAAGTCGCGCCCCAGCACCGGGTAGAGCAGGCACGACAGCAGGCAGAAGCCGAGGAACAGCGAGATGAAGCCCCCGCGCCTGGACAGCAGCGCCGACAGCACCAGCGTGTAAGCGCGCCGCACATGTTCGAACTGGCGATCGAAGCCGCGATAGACGCGCTGCAGCAGGCTGGGCCTGGCGTCGGCGGCCGCCTTCGCATGCGCGCCGCCCATCAGCAGCATGACCATCGTCGGCACCAGCGTGCGCGAAAGCAGGTAGGACGCCAGCATCGCGAACACGACCGCCTCGGCCAGCGGCACGAACAGGAAGCGCGCCACGCCGGAGAGGAAGAACATCGGCACGAAGACGATGCAGATGCACAGCGTCGAGACGAAGGCGGCCGGGCCGATCTCGCCGGCGCCGACCATGATGGCCTCGGTGAGTTCGGTGCCCATGTGGAGGTGGCGCTCGATGTTCTCGATCGTCACGATCGCCTGGTCCACCAGGATGCCGACCGAGAGCGCAAGCCCGCCCAGGGTCATGAGGTTGAGCGTTTCGCCCAGCGCATAGAGCACGAGGATCGACGCCAGGATCGACAGCGGGATGGTCAGCGCGATGATCAGGGTGCTGCGCCAGTTGCCGAGGAACAGCAGCACCATCGCGGCCGTCAGCGCGGCGGCGAGCATGGCTTCGGCCACGACGCCCTGCACGGCGGCCTTGACGAAGATCGACTGGTCGAAGAGCGGCGTGATCTTGATGTCGCTCGGCATCGCCTGCGCGGCGACGGGCAGCAGCGCGCGCAGGTTCGACACGATGTCCAGCGTCGACGCGCCGCCGTTCTTGAGCACCGAAAGCAGCACGCCGCGCACGCCGTCCTGCCGCACCACGTTCGTCTGCGGCGAGAAGCCGTCGCGCACATTGGCCACGTCGCGCAGATAGATGGTGGCGCCGTTGGCGGTGCGCACCGGCAGGTCGTTGAGACCGGCGATCTCTTCGGGCGAGCCGTTCATCTTCACGCTGTATTCGGTCGCGCCGAACTTGACCGTGCCCGAAGGGAGGATCAGGTTCTGCGCGTTGACCGCGTTCACCACGTCAGCCGGAGAAAGCCCGCGCGCCTGCATTGCCTGGGAATCCAGGTCGACCGAGATCAGCCGGTTCTTGCCGCCGTAGGGGAAGGGCACGGCGACGCCCGGAATCGTGATGAGCTGCGGGCGCAGCTGGTTGATGGCCGAATCGAAGAGCGCGTTCTCTGCCCGCGTGGGACTCGACAGCGCGAGCTGGATGACAGGAATGCTCGACGCCGAATACTTGATGACGAGCGGCGGGGTGATGCCAGGGGGCAACTGCCGAACTTGCGTCTGTGTCGAGGCCACCACCTGGGCGATGGCGGTTTCTATGTTCGCCGTCGGCTGGAAGAAGACCTTGATGACCGTGACGCCGGCCAGAGACTGCGATTCGATGTGCTCGACATCGCTGACCGTGGTGGTCAGGCCGCGCTCCGTCTGGCCGGCGATGCGTTGACCCATCTCCTGCGCCGGCAGTCCGCCGTAGTTCCAGATGATGCTGATGACCGGAATATTGATCTCCGGAAAGATGTCGGTCGCCATCCGCAGCAGGACGAATGGCGTCGCGAGGACGATCAGCATCGCCATCACGATGAAGGTGTAGGGGCGGCGCAAGGCCAGCTGGACCATGGACACGACTTGTTACTTCCTGGGCGAGAGGGCGCCATCATAAGGAGAGAACCCATGACTTTTCATGTCATGCGGAAGCTTTACGTGGCGCAGCCCAGCAATCTACGCCGATTGCGTCAGGTGCCCGCGCAGAACCGGCTTTGGCCGTAGAGCCGGTAGGCACGATCAAGATGCGTGCCAGCTGCCGGCGTTCGCCGAAGCGACAACCTAGGCCGGCGCTTGCAAGCCCAGCGCGTCGAACACGCGCATCGCGGCATAGGCGTCGTTGGCCGCGTAGCGCAGTTGGGCCTCGGTCAATTGCCGGTTGGCCCAGTTCGAGGTGGTCGCCTTGCGCGATTTCGCGAACCGGCGATGGAAGACGAGCGCAACCGCCACCTTCACGCCGACCGACTTTCGATAGCCGCGGCGGCGAAACTCGGTGTCGATGTCGAAGATGGCGCCGGGCTCGACGCCGAAGCGCTGACGGATCAGGCTCAGGTCGGTCGACAGGCCGAAGCCGACCTTGAGGAGTTCTGTCGATGCAAGCAGTTCCCCCAGGATCGCATTGCAGTCGGTGCGATGCGACTGGAACAGCCATGCGTTCTCGAGCGTCGCGAACTGGAGCACATGGGGCCCGCCCGAGATTTCGTTCTTGGCGAAGGTGGGCTTCGATTCGGTGTCGAAGCCGGCCACGCCGCTGTCCAGCAGCGCGGCGGCGGCGCGCTCGGCTTCCTGCGGCGTGTCGACGACACGGATGTCTCGCAGCCCGAGGCCGTCGAAGGCTTCGAGCAGCGCGATCTCCTCGCGGCTGGGCAGAAGTGGTGCTTCGTGGCTCATGCGCGCCTGGCCCGCTGGCGGCGCGGCTGGGGCGCCTGGCCCGAACGCAAGGCCGCTTCCCATGCACGACGCGCCCACAGCGCGGCCTCGTCGCGGTCCTCGAACACCTCCGCGGGTGCCTCGCGGTATGACATCTTCATCGTCTTCCCTTGTCGGGTGTATTCGAAGGCCGGCAGGCGAAGCCGGTCGAAATGCCCGACGCTGGTGGCGTCGGACTTGAGATAGAGGGTGTCCCTGACGACCAGGGCGAACATTCGCCCCTCATGGTAGATGCCATGCCCGCCGAACATGCGCTTGCCTTCGATGCGGCCGAAGCGCTCGAACACCTCCTGCAGGCTTGCAACGAACTCGCTCATCGTGCTGCCAGCGTCGCGGCATGGTGGCGAAGGTGGTCCGCCATGAAGGTCTGGATGAAATAGTAGCCGTGGTCGTAGCCCTCATGGCGGCGCAGCGTCAGCGGCTGGCCGGCCGCGCGGCACGCCGCCTCGAAGGCCTCCGGATGCAACTGCTGCGCGAGGAATGGGTCGGCCAGGCCCTGGTCGACCAGGATGCCCGCGGGGTAGGGTGGGGCACATTGAGACTGCATCAAGGCGCTGGCGTCATGCGCGAGCCAGGCCCCGCGGTCGGCACCGAGATAGCCGCCGAAGGCTTTCTCGCCCCACGGGCACAGCGTCGGTGCGCAGATTGGCGCGAAGGCCGAGAGCGACTGGAAGCGCCCCGGATGCCGCATCGCCAGCGTGAGCGCGCCATGGCCGCCCATCGAATGGCCGAAGATGCCGATGCGGCGGGCGTCCAGACCCGAGGACTTGATGGCGAGCGGCAGCAGTTCATGGATGAGCCAGCTTTCCATGCGCCAGTGCCGCGACCAGGGCGGTTCGGTCGCGTCCAGGTAGAAGCCCGCACCGATGCCGAAGTCCCAGCTCGAGCTGGCGCCCGGCAGCACCGCCACCTCCTCGCCACGCGGGCTGGTGTCGGGCGCAATCAGCGCCAGGCCGAGCTCGGCCGCCATGCGCTGGGCCCCGGCCTTGATCATGAAGGTTTCCTCGTTGCAGGTCAGGCCCGCGAGGTATGTCACGGCCGGCACCGGCCCCTGCGACGCCTGGGGCGGCAGGAACACCGAAAAGCGCATCGGCAGGCCGGTTTCGCGCGAGGCATGTTCGTGAAAGCGCAGCACACCACCGAAGCAGCGATGCTCGGAAAGAGTCTTCAAGGTATCTGTCATGTCTGCAGTTGAGCCAGGAGTTCGAGCACCGCTTTGGCGAAGACGCGGGGCGCCTCCTGCGGCATGTTGTGGCCAACGCCTGGCACCACGCGATGCGAGCGCGGCCCGGTGAAGCGGTGTGCGTGCGCGGATGCGTCGGCCGCCGGGCGCACGCCGTCGTCGGCGCCGTCGAAGGTGATGGCCGGGACCGTGATGGGAGGTTGAGCCGCCAGCCGCGCCTCGATGGCGGCGTAGGCCGGGTCGCCCGACGCGAGGCCGAAGCGGTGGCGGTACGACTGGATCACGACCTCGACGAAATCCGGGTGGTCGAAGGCGGCGGCGCTGCGTTCGAAGGTGGTTTCGTCGAAGTCCCAGGTGGGCGACCAGAGACGCCAGAGCAGCCGCGTCAGCGCTCGGCGGTCAGCCGCCAGGCCGGCGCGTCCGCGTTCGCTGTGGAAGTAATACTGGTACCAGAGCCGCAGTTCGTTCTCCGGGGAGTCCGGCTCCATGGCCTTCGCGATGTTCTGGATGTTGTAGCCGTTGAACGAGACCAGCCCCGCGCAGCGCTCGGGCCAGAGGGCCGCGACAACGCAGGCCGCGCGTCCGCCCCAGTCGTAGCCGGCCAGCACGGCGCGCGGAATCGCCAGCGCGTCGAGCAGCGCAAGGAGGTCCGCGCCCAGGGCCGCCTGTTCGCCGGAGCGCGGCGTCGCCTCGCTGAGAAAGCGCGTCGCGCCGTAGCCGCGCAGAAAGGGCACGATCACCCTGCAGCCCGCATCGGCCAGCAGGGGTGCGACCTCGGCGTAGGCGTGGATGTCGTAGGGAAAGCCGTGCATGAGCAGCACGGGCGGCCCGCTCGCGGGGCCGGCTTCGAAGTAGGCGACCTCCAGCACGCCGGCCTGGATGGTGCGCAGTGGCTCCATGCGTTGCATGCCGATTCCCTCCGTGGATCAGTAGAGGACGACGCCGCGGATCGACTCGCCCCGCTTCATCAGGTCGAAGCCCTTGTTGATGTCCTCCAGCGGCATGGTGTGGGTGATCAGGTCGTCGATGTTGATCTTGTTCTCCATGTACCAGTCGACGATCTTCGGCACGTCGGTGCGCCCGCGCGCGCCGCCGAAGGCCGAGCCTTCCCATTTGCGGCCGGTGACCAGCTGGAAGGGGCGCGTGCTGATCTCCGCGCCGGCCTCCGCCACGCCGATGATGATGCTGCGGCCCCAGCCCTTGTGTGTGCACTCCAGCGCCTGGCGCATCACCTGCGTGTTGCCGATGCACTCGAAGCTGTAGTCGGCGCCGCCGTCGGTCAGCTGCACGATGGCGTCGACGACGTTTGCCGTGTCCTTGGGGTTGATGAAGTGCGTCATGCCGAACTTGCGTGCCATCGCCTCTCGCGCCGGGTTCAGGTCGACGCCGATGATCTTGTCCGCGCCCACCATCTTCGCGCCCTGGATCACGTTCAGGCCGATGCCCCCCAGGCCGAACACGACCACGTTGGCGCCGGCCTCCACCTTGGCCGTGAAGATCACGGCGCCGATGCCGGTCGTCACGCCGCAGCCGATGTAGCAGACCTTGTCGAAGGGCGCGTCCTCGCGGATCTTGGCCAGCGAGATCTCCGGCGCGACCGTGAAGTTGCTGAAGGTCGAGGTGCCCATGTAGTGGAAGATCGGCTTGCCGTCCATGCTGAAGCGGCTGGTGGCGTCTGGCATCAGGCCCTTGCCCTGCGTGCCGCGAATCAGCTGGCACAGGTTGGTCTTGCGCGAGAGGCAGAACTTGCACTGGCGGCATTCCGGCGTGTAGAGCGGGATGACGTGGTCGCCCTTCTTGAGGGTTGTCACGCCCGGGCCCACGTCGACCACGATGCCGGCGCCTTCATGGCCCAGGATGGCGGGGAAGATGCCTTCGGGGTCGGCGCCTGAGAGCGTGTAGTAGTCGGTGTGGCAGATGCCGGTGGCCTTGATCTCGACCAGCACCTCGCCGAACTTCGGGCCCTCCAGGTCGACGGTCTCGATGGTCAGGGGAGCGGCGGATTTCCAGGCGACGGCGGCTTTGGTTTTCATGGAATGTTCGGGTTCGGTTCAAGAGCGGCCACTATAAGATGCCCGGCACTGGAGCGTCACATCATGAAAAAGATCCTCATCCTCAATGGCCCCAATCTCAATCTGCTCGGCACGCGCGAACCCGAGCAGTATGGCCGCGAAACCCTGGCCGACGTCGAGCGCATGTGCCACGAGGCCGGCGCGAAACTGGGCGTCGAGATCGAGTGCCGGCAGTCCAACCACGAAGGCTTGCTGATCGACTGGATCCAGGAGTCGGGACGCGAGGTGGCGGCGGGCCGCATGCTCGGCGTGGTGATGAACCCCGGCGCCTTCACGCACACCTCCGTCGCGCTGCACGATGCGATCAAGGGCGCAAGCGTTCCGCTGATCGAGCTGCACATTTCCAACGTGCATGCGCGCGAATCTTTCCGCCATCACTCCTACATCTCGCCCGCCGCGCGCGGAATCATCGTCGGGCTCGGCGTGAAGGGCTACCCGCTCGCTATCGAAGCACTGGTGAGGGTGAGCGACGCCGCGGCATGACGAGCGAACGAGCCGGCCTTTTCGCGGATTCCGGCGGGACCTGGCGCTGCCGCTGGTGCCAGGCCACGCAGGTCTACCAGGACTACCACGACAGGGAGTGGGGCTTTCCGGTCACGGACGATCGGCGCCTCTTCGAGAAACTGTGCCTTGAAGGCTTCCAGGCCGGCCTGAGCTGGCTCACCATTCTCAACAAGCGCGAAGCCTTCCGTCGCGGCTTTGCCGAATTCGATGCGGACAAGGTCGCTCGCTTCGATGCATCGGATGTCGACCGGCTGCTGGCCGATGCGGGCATCGTGCGGCATCGCGGGAAGATCGAATCCGCAATCAACAACGCACGGCGAGTGCTCGAGCTGCGCAAGGAATTCGGATCGCTGGCCGCGTATGCATGGGGCTTCGAGCCCGATCCTTCGTCCCGGCCCCCGCGCATCACACACGAGACGCTGAAGACGATCACCACTTCGCCCGAATCGGTGGTGATGTCGAAGGACCTGAAGAAGCGGGGATGGAGCTTCGTCGGGCCGACGACGGTCTATGCCTTCATGCAGGCCATGGGGCTGGTCAACGACCACATCGAAGATTGCCATGCGCGTGAGCTCGCGCTGCAGGCCCGAGCGAAGCTCAGGTTGCCGCGTTGATCGATCGGTGTCGGTGCCGCCTGGGTACTGTCGCGGAGGCATGCAATTCAACTGCGAATCATTGAGTGGGGACTGATGGAATTGCAATTGATGTCAATTAATTGCATTGCATTCCGCGGGCATGATTGACTCGAGAAATGAATATGGCATTGCGAGACTCGTTCAATTAGTATTCTGGCGAATCAACGAGTTGACAGGGGGACCATGTCATGAAGATTCGCCAATGGGGAATGGCCTGCGCGCTGGCTGCCGCCGCTGCAGGACTGGGCCTGAGAGTCGACAGCGTGCGGGCCGATCCGCACGAGCCCATCGGGAGTGTCGGGCTCGACAATCCAGACAACCAGGATGACCATCACGGGCGTCCGCCGGAGCCGATCAACATCAAGATCATCGGCTTGAACGACTATCACGGCACTCTGCAGTCGCCCGGAACATTCGGAATCAACAATGTCGTTCCAGCGGCCGCGCCAGCCGTCGGCGGTGCCGAATATCTCGCGGCCTATGTCGCACGAATGAAGGCCGGCAATCCATTGAACGTGGTTGTCGGTGCAGGCGATTTCATCGGCGCGTCGCCGCTGATTTCGGCGCTGTTCTTCGACGAACCCGCGGTCGAGACAATGAACAAGGTCGGCGTCGAGTTCAATACCGTGGGCAATCACGAGTTCGACAAGGGTTCGGCCGAGTTGCTGCGGCTGCAAAAGGGAGGGTGCAAGTTGACGGACGGCCTGCCGGACCCGAACAGCTGCAAGGGGCTGGGTTCGAACGCGCCGGGCACCTTCGACGGGGCGAAGTTCCAATGGCTGTCGGCCAATGTCGTCGAGACCGCGACCGGCCGCACCTTGCTGCCACCCTATCGCATCAAGACCTTCGACGGGGCCAAGGTGGCCTTCATCGGCGTGACCCTGAAGGACACGCCCGGCATCGTCACGCCCACCGGTGTCGCCGGCCTGGAATTCCGGGATGAGGCCGACACGATCAACGCCCTGATTCCTCGTCTGCATGCCGAGGGCGTGCATGCCATCGTCGTGCTGGTCCACCAGGGTGGGTTTCAGACGCCTCCGACGGTCGCCGACATCAATGGCTGCGACGGCAATCTGAAGAATGCGGATGGCAGTGACTCCGACATCGCCAACATCGTCAAGCGGCTCGATGACGCCGTCGACCTTGTCATCAGCGGCCACACGCACGCGGCGTACAACTGTTCCGCCAACACGGTCGACGTGAAGAACGTCGGTGGCGTGGCCGTCAGCACGCCACGGCCCACGGGCCTGCCGAACAAGAAAGGACGTCTGATACCCGTCACCAGCGCGAGCGCTTTCGGCCGCGTGCTGACCGACATCGACATGACGATCCATCCGTATTCGCACAAGGTGATGGCGGTGTTGGCGACCAACAGACTGGTTGACCGCACCGACCCCGCGATCAACGATGCCATCGCCAGCGATCCGAGCGTGAGAAACATCGTCTCCGGGTACAGCGCCCTGGTGTCGCCATTGGCCAATCAGGTGATTGGAACCATCGCAGCGCCGCTGCCGATCGCGACGAATGCCGCTGGTGAAATGCCGGCGGGCGACTTGGTTGCCGACGATCAATTGCAGGCGACCCAGCCGGCCGCGCTCGGAGGCGCCGTCATGTCCTTCACGAATGCCGGTGGTGTTCGCAACCCGGGATTCGCCATTGCCGGTGTCAGCTATCCATACAACGTGACCTACGGCAACGCGTTCACGGTGCAGCCCTTCGGCAACAGCCTGGTGACCATGAGCCTGACGGCGCAACAGCTCAAGGATCTGCTCGAACAGCAGTTCGTGGGTTGCCTGGGCCAGGGCACGCAGCGTGTGATGCAGGTCTCGAACGGAGTGAAGTACTCCTGGAGCGCTTCAGCCGCCCCTTGCTCGAAGATCGTCGACGTGGTTCTCACGCCGACCGATGTCACCGTCACGCCGCCGGTGGTGTCCGGCGCACCCGAGACCATCGTGGCCAATGGTGTGGTGCTGAACCCGAGCAAGAGCTACCGGGTCACCGTCAACAGCTTCATGGCCGCCGGTGGCGACGGCTTCACGACGCTGCTTGGCGGCACCAACAGGCTGGGCGGGGCGCAGGACATCGATGCGCTGACTGCCTACTTCGCCGGCTACAAGGCACCGAAGGCCCCCTATGACCCGACGCTGCCCGCCCTCGCGATCCCTCGCATCTCGCTGCTGCCTTGATACCCTCAGTGGGAGGGCGGCGCCGCCACCTTGCGGTGGCTCACCCGACCCTGGCTGTCGATGCTTTCCAGGTGCACGTCGAAGCCCCACAAGCGCGCGACATGCTTCAGCACCTCCTGAGAATCGTCGTGCAAGGGCCGATTGTTGTGCTGCGTATGGCGCAGCGTCAGTGAGCGGTCGCCGCGCACATTGACGCTCCACACCTGGATATTGGGCTCGCGGTGATTGAGGTCGTACTGGCGAGACAGCGATTCGCGCAACTGCCGGTAGCCGCTGTCGTCATGGATGGCCGACACCTCGAGTTCGGGATCGCTCTCCTTGTCCCGCACCGAGAAGAGCCGGAAGTCGCGCATCAGCTTGGGCGAAAGGAATTGTCCGATGAAGCTTTCGTCCTTGAAATTGCGCATCGCATAGTCGAGCGAGGTCACCCAGTCGGAGCCGGCGAGGTCGGGGAACCAGCGCCTGTCTTCCTCCGTCGGCTTCTCGCAGATCCGGCGAAGGTCGGTGAACATGGCAAAGCCCAGTGCGTAGGGATTGATGCCGGTGTAGGCGCGATGGCCGATCGGCGGCTGGAAGACCACGTTGGTATGGGACTGCAGCCACTCCATCATGAAGCCGTCGGCCAGGAGTCCCTCGTCGTACAAGGTATTGAGCAGGGTGTAGTGCCAGAAGGTGGCCCAGCCCTCGTTCATCACCTGGGTCTGGCGCTGCGGATAGAAGTACTGCCCGATCTTGCGCACGATACGCACCACTTCGCGTTGCCAGGGTTCCAACAATGGTGCATTTTTCTCGATGAAGTAGAGCAGGTTCTCCTGGGGTTCGGACGGAAAGCGCTTCGAGGCTTCCTCCTCCTCCGCGCTGCGGCCGCCGCGCCTGGGCAATGTGCGCCACAGGTCGTTGACCTGTTGCTGGAGATGGTGCTCACGCTCCTGGCGTCGGGTCTGCTCCTGGCTGAGCGATAGCTTCTGGGGGCGGCGGTAGCGGTCCACGCCATGGTTCATCAGCGCGTGGCAGGAGTCGAGCAGGTCTTCGACGGCGCCCACACCGTGACGCTCCTCGCACTCGGTGATGTAGTTGCGGGCGTAGACCAGGTAGTCGATGATGGATGAGGCGTCCGTCCACATCCTGAAGAGGTAGTTGCCCTTGAAGAAGCTGTTGTGCCCGTACGCGGCATGGGCGATCACCAGGGCTTGCATCGCCATGGTGTTCTCTTCCATCAGGTAGGCGATGCACGGGTCGGAGTTGATGACGATTTCGTAGGCCAGGCCCATGTGTCCGCGGCGGTAGTTCTTCTCGGTGGAGATGAACTGCTTGCCGTAGGACCAGTGGCGGTAGATCACCGGCATGCCGACCGAGGCATAGGCATCCATCATCTGCTCGGCGGTGATGATCTCCAACTGGTTGGCGTAGGTGTCCAGCTTGTAGCCGCGTGCCACACGTGCGATTTCGGCGTGGTACTGCTCGATGAGTTCGAAGGTCCAGTCCGAGGGGCTGGGCAGGGGCTCCCTCGTTCTGGTGCTCGCGGTGGTGGTGCTCATGACGGCGTCCTCTCCTTCTTGAACAAGTCACGGAACACCGGATAGATGTCCTGGGCGTCGGCAACCTTGCGCATCGCAAAATTCCTGTGCGATTCCACGAGCTGGGTGTATTCCTCCCACAGGTTCTGCTCGGCTTCGGCGACCTGCACATAGGCGTAGTAGCGAACGAGGGGCAACAGCTGGTCGCGCAGCAACTCGCGGCATCGGCCGCTGTCCTGGTGCCAGTTGTCGCCATCGCTGGCCTGTGCGCCGTAGATGTTCCAATCGCTGCTCGGATAGCGCGCCCGGATGATCTCGTGCATCAGCGTCAGCGCGCTCGACACCACGGTACCGCCGGTCTCGGTGGCATGGAAGAACTCTTCCTCGCTCACCTCGGCGGCCTGGGTGTGATGGCGGATGAAGACCAGGTCGATCTTCTCGTAGTGCCTTGTCAGGAAGAGATAGAGCAGCATGAAGAAGCGCTTGGACATGTCCTTGCGCGCCTCATCCATCGATCCCGACACGTCCATCAGGCAGAACATCACCGCCTTCGCCGAGGGGACCGGGACCCTGACCCGGTTGCGGTAACGCAGGTCGATCGGGTCGAGGTAGGGAATGTGCTTTGCCTTGGCGCGAAGCTCCTCCAGCCTGGCCTCTGTTTCCTTGATCTCGCGCTGGACCAGGGCGTCCGCCGCGCGCGGACTGCGCCGAAGATGCAGGAGATGGGCTTCGAGTTCACGGATTTCGCGTCGGGACTCACCCCCCAGCGCGATGCGCCGCGCCAGCGCGCCGCGCATCGAACGCACCACATGCAGGTTGGTCGGCATGCCATCGCTGGTGAAGCCGGCGCGGTGGCTCTTCCATTCGGGCACTTCCGCGAGCTGAGTGCGCACCAGGTCGGGCAGGGCGAGGTCCTCGAAGAAGACCTTCATGAATTCTTCCTTCGTGAGACGGAAGACGAAATCGTCGTCTCCGCCTTCACCATCGCCGGCCTGCTGGCCGCTGCCTGCGCCGCCGCCTTGCTGCGGCCGCTCGATGCGGTCTCCCTTGACGTACTCCTTGTTGCCGGGATGAACGTATTCGCGGTCGCCACCCTGACCATGGCCGAACACCGGCTCGGAAACGTCGCGCTTGGGCAGCGTGATGTCCTCGCCCTGCTCGAGGTCGCGGATGTTGCGGCCGCTTACCGCGCGGCGCACGGCTTCGCCGATCTGCTCGCGATAACGCCGCAGGAAACGCTCGCGGTTGCCGATGGATTTGTTCTTCCCCGACAGCCGGCGGTCGATGATCTGCTGCAGCATGGCCACGGCCGGAACTCCTTCTAGCTCATCATGAGCTCTTGCGAACGCGCAGATACCACTCGCACAACAGGCGTACCTGCTTCGCTGTGTAGCCCTTCTGCACCATTCGGTTCACGAAATCCTCGTGCTTCTTCAGCTCGTCGGCGCTGCTCTTGGCGTTGAAGCTGATGACGGGGAGCAGCTCCTCGGTGTTCGAGAACATCTTCTTCTCGATCACCGTGCGCAGCTTCTCGTAGCTCGTCCACAGCGGATTCTTGCCCGCATTGCCGGCGCGCGCTCGCAGCACGAAGTTCACGATCTCATTGCGGAAGTCCTTGGGGTTGCTGATGCCCGCGGGCTTTTCGATCTTCTCCAGTTCGCCGTTGAGCGAACCGCGATCGAAGACTTCGCCGGTGTCCTGGTCGCGGTATTCCTGGTCCTGGATCCAGTAGTCGGCGTAGGTCACGTACCTGTCGAAGATGTTCTGGCCGTACTCGGAGTAGCTTTCGAGGTAGGCCGTCTGGATCTCCTTGCCGATGAACTCCGCATAGCGAGGCGCCATCAGCTCCTTGATGTAGGAGAGGTACTTCTGCTCGGTCTCGGCCGCGAACTGCTCGCGCTCGATCTGCTGCTCCAGTACGTACATCAGATGCACGGGATTGGCGGCGACCTCGCTGCTGTCGAAGTTGAAGACCTTGGAGATGATCTTGAAGGCGAAGCGCGTGGAGACGCCGCTCATGCCCTCGTC
This sequence comes from Variovorax sp. 01T432, assembly GCF_056398605.1. Lineage (NCBI taxonomy): Bacteria > Pseudomonadati > Pseudomonadota > Betaproteobacteria > Burkholderiales > Comamonadaceae > Variovorax > Variovorax sp. 01T432. The sequence continues at coordinate 40,385 of NZ_JBFTPS010000011.1, read as the reverse complement.
CACACCCGCGTAGTCGCGATACTCCTGGATGGACTTGGCCTTGGGGTCGGTGTCCTTGAGGTTCTCGCCGTCGTACACCTGCATCTTGCTGAAGATGCTGGAGTTCTCCGGTTCCTTCAGGCGCGTCAGCACCGAGAACTGGGCCATCATGCGCATGGTGCCGGGCGCACAGGGCGCCTGGGCGAGCGACGAGTTCCGCACCAGCTTCTCGTAGATCTTGATCTCTTCCGACACCCGCAGGCAGTAGGGGACCTTGACGATGTAGATACGGTCGAGGAAGGCCTCGTTGTTCTTGTTGTTGCGGAAGGCCTTCCACTCGCTCTCGTTGCTGTGGGCCAGCACGATGCCGTCGAAGGGGATGGCGCCGAAACCTTCGGTGCCCTTGAAGTTGCCTTCCTGCGTGGCCGTCAGCAACGGATGCAGCACCTTGATCGGCGCCTTGAACATCTCGACGAATTCGAGCAGACCCTGGTTGGCCAGGCACAGGCCGCCGGAGTATGCATAGGCATCGGGATCGTCCTGGGCGAAGGTCTCGAGCTTGCGGATGTCGATCTTGCCGACGAGGGAGGAGATGTCCTGGTTGTTCTCGTCCCCCGGCTCGGTCTTGGCCACCGCGATCTGCCGCAGCACCGACGGGTAGCGTTTGACGATCTGGAACTTGCGGATGTCGCCGCCGTATTCCTCGAGCCTCTTCACGGCCCACGGCGAGAGAATGCGCTGGAGGTAGCGGCGCGGGATACCGTATTCCCTCTCGAGGATCTCGCCGTCTTCGGCCGCGTCGAAGAGCCCGAGCGGTGTCTCGTTCACCGGCGAGCCCTTGATGGCGTAGAAGGGCACATGCTCCATGAGCTGCTTCAGACGCTCGGCGATGGAGCTCTTGCCGCCGCCCACCGGCCCCAGCAGGTAGAGAATCTGCTTCTTCTCTTCAAGGCCCTGCGCGGCATGCCGGAAGTACGACACCACCTGCTCGATGGCGTCCTCCATGCCGTAGAACTCCCTGAATGCAGGATAGATCTTGATGACCTTGTTGGCGAAGATGCGCGACAGACGAGGGTCGTTGCGCGTATCCACCAGTTCAGGTTCACCAATGGCCTTGAGCATCCGCTCCGACGCGGTGGCGTAGGCCATCGGTTCGCGTTTGCAGATCTCAAGGTACTCCTGCAGGGACAGGACCTCTTCGCGCGTACGCTCGTAACGAGCGGCGAAGCTGCTGATGACATCCACCATAGACACCTCCATCGAGTCAGCGGGGCGCTGCCCGGAGTTTCCGTGCTGCACACTTTGCATCGTTCGCAGGAATGGTGCCAGGTGATGTGTGCACGCTTTGGATTAACTCCTCAAGCAGAGAACTTGACTTGCACAAAGCATAGAACAAACAGCCCGTCCAGCAAATTGGTTTTCAAATAAGAACGACCGCACCGTCTAAAAGTTCCAACGCCGCCGTCACGTATCTACCGACATATTCGCTCACATAACGTCTGTCGCCCAGCTTCAGCCTACACGTCTTCGGCCGGCGTAGGCGTGCGGCTCGAAAGGCGGCGAGGAAAGTGCCGGCACGAAGGAGAGACGTGCACCTGCGTCCTCGGCTGGGTTCCGCGCATGGCCTGTGCTATTCGACCTTGCCGATCGTGCGCACGGCCTTGGTCATCACTGCGGCGTCGGCGCTCCAGTATGTCTGGAACTCGGGCGCGTCGAGGTAGGCCATCGGGCTGCCGGCCTTCTCGATGACCTGCACCACCATGGGATCGATGGCGGCCTTGGCCGCGGCGGCGCGAAGCCTGCGCACGATGTCGTCCGGCGTGGCGGCGGGCACGAAGAGCCCCGACCATTGCGCGAATTTCACCTTGAATCCGGCCTGTTCGAGGCTCGGCACATCGGGCAGCGCGGTCAGCGGCTTGTCGCCCCAATGCGCAAGCGCACGAAGCTTGCCGGCCTTGATCTGCTGCACGACGGTGGATGGTCCGCTCGCCACCGCATCGACCTGTCCGGAGAGCAGTGCAACAACAGCGGGCCCGGCGCCGGTGTAAGGGATGTGCGTCATGCGAAAGCCCGCCGCGTTCTTCAGCATCTCCATCGGCACATGCATGGTGCCGTAGTTGCCCGAGCTCCCGTAGTTGTAGGCGCCGGGCTTCGCGCGCGCGTCGGCGATGAACTCCGCCAGCGTCTTCCACGGCGCATCCGCGCGCACGACCAGCACCGTCGGGTCCGCCGTGAAGCGCGCGATCGGCTTGAACTGGCTCATCTGGTAGGCGGTCTTGCGTTCGAGGAGGGTGTCGGCCTCGGGAATGATCGAGATCGAGGACAGACTCATGAGGATGGTATAGCCGTCAGCGGGCGCGCGTGCGACGAAACCCATGCCGACGGCGCCGCCCGCGCCCGCCTTGTTCTCGACGATGACGGCTTGCTTGAGTTCGCGCGCCAAGGCGTCGGCCACCGGCCGCGCAACCGTATCGGCTACGCCGCCCGGCGGAAAGGGCACGATCATCGAGATCGGCTTGTCGGGCCATGACGGCTGCGCGAACGCCGCGGTGTTCGCGGCGCAACACGCGGCGAGCACGAGCAGGGCGCGGCGCGTTGCGGGTCGGTGAGGGGGCATTTGTTCTGTCTCCATGGTGTTCTTCTGAAGGTTCTGCATCTGGGCCAATGCGGATCAAGATGCTACCAATGAGATACCAAGTTCACAATAGCGCCATCCTGTGCCATCGTTGATACGATCGGCGCCTTCGTCCACAACCCGTTCAGCTTCTCCATCGTGCACAGTGCCCTGACCTTGCGGGAAGCCATTCTCGAGAACCTGAAATCGCGCGTATGGCGGGCCGGCCATCGCCTGCCTACGGAGCGCGAGCTGAGCGGGCAATACGGCCTCAGCCGTTCGACGGTCCGTCGTGTGCTGGCGGACCTCAAGAGCCGGGGTCTCATCACGCAGACCGTGGGCAGCGGCACCTATGTCAGTGGGGAGGTGGGTCGCGCCCTGGCGGAACTCAGCAACGGCAGCTCGCCGCTGGCCACCAGTCCGGCGGAATTGATGAGCGCGCGCCTGGTGCTCGAGCCGGCAATCGTTGCGATGGTGGTCGGAAGCGCAACGGCGGCGGACTTTCTTCGAATGGAGGAGTATTGCGATCGGGGCGAGACAGCGGCAACCATCGAGGAGTTCGAGGTGTGGGACGGCAGGCTGCACGAGGCCATTGCAGATGCCACGCACAACAGTTTCATCTCCACGGTCTTCCAGCGCATGAGCGAGGTGCGGGCGCAGAGCGAGTGGGGCATGCTCAAGCGGCGCAGCGCCACGACCGAGCGCAGGCTGGACTACCAGCGCGAGCATCGCGAGCTGGTCGCTGCGCTCAAGGATCGCGATGGCGAGCGCGCGGCAAGACTCTGCCTTGACCACCTGCTGAACGTGCGGCGCAACCTGCTGGGCTATTGAAGACCGCCGGGCGCCGGCTTGCGGAAAAGCCCCCCGCATTGACCGATGTTACGGTGGCGTATATATTCGCGATCACTGGGCGTGCCAGGCAACCAATCGATACCAATTGCCTGGGTGGAGAAGGTCTCGCGTCATCAAGACAGATGCAGGGGTGGCACGATGAATGTTCTTTGCACGGGCGTTGCGCACGGTGTGGTCAGGTCGTCGCGGAGCGCATTCTTCGAGGCGGAAGGTGTCCAGGTGACGTGGCGCTCCGGCCCCTTGAGCCTCTTGAAGGAGGCCTTGCTGGCGGGTGAGCCTTGCGATGTGCTGATCGCCAGTGCGCCCATGGTGGCCGTCCTGCAGCGGGAAGGTCGCCTGATGCCCCGAACGGAAGCCGCCCTGGGGCGGGTGCGTACTGGCCTGGCGGTGCCCGAGGGCGAGCCGATGCCCGACATCTCGACGCCCGAGACGCTGAGGTCGCGCCTGCTGGCCGCCAGCGCGATCTACTTCCCCCACGCACAACTCTCGACGGCGGGCATCCATTTCGCGACGGTGCTGGCGAAGCTGGGCATCGCCGAGGGGGTGTCCGGACGGCTGCACACCTTCGCCAGTGGCATCCTGGTGATGAGCGAACTCGCCGCCGCGCCGCAGCTCGGGGCGATCGGCTGCGCGCAGATCACCGACATCAGGGACACACCCGGCGTCGTGCTGGTGGGCGCCTTGCCTAAGAGTTTCGATCTTGTGACGGTGTACACCGCCGCGGTGGCCGCGAGCGCCAGCGATCCGGCGATCGCCCGATGCTTTGTCGACTGGATCTCGGGGCCTCGGTCGCGCGCGCTTCGGGCGCAGAGCGGTTTCGAGTTCTGAGTTCGCCGGCGTCGAAGGTTCCGGCGCCATGGCGTCACGGGACGGCGATCAGCCGCGTCGATGGCGCCGGAAAGGCCGAGCGGCCGGGCGGCCGCTGCGCGCCTGCTTCGCGAACGGCGATGCCTGAGAGGGCCAGCTTGGCCTCGTGCTTGGCCAGCGCTGCTTCGCTCGCGACTTCCTCGGCCCGGCTGTACATGCCCCGTGCAATGCGCACAGCGCCGATGGAAAGCGTCGTGCAGGGGAAGAAACGGGTCACGCCGTGCCGGTCCTCCGCTTCGAAGCCTCCGGCGGCGCGTGCCGATTCGTCGAACAACGTGGGCGCCTGTTGGGCGAATCCGTCCACGATGCGCTCGCAACGCCGCTGCCAGTCCCTGCTCTGGAACAGGATGATGAAGTCGTCGCCGCCGACATGCCCCACGAAATCGTGGCGAGCGTCGCAATGCGAGATCGCCAGCTTGGCCACCATGCGGATCATCTCGTCGCCGAGCCAGAAACCGTAGCGGTCGTTGAAGGGCTTGAAGTCGTTCAGGTCGGCATAGCAGGCCGCGAACTCGGCGCCGCTGGCCAGCAGGCGGTCGATGTGCAGGCTGATCGGAATATTGCCGGGCAGGAAGGTCAGCGGGTTGGCGTGGCGCGCCGCCTCGATGCGTGTCTCGGTCACGGCGCGCACGAGCTGATCGCCCGTGCCCAGCCCCACATATCTTCCATTCTCGGTGACGATGAATCCCTCGCTGAGGTAGCGCTGGTCGTCGGAAGTCAGAATGCCGATCAACTCGGCGACGTCGTCATCGAGCTCGATCACGCGCGGTGTCCGGTTGGCATAGGCCACGCAGGGCCGGCGGCCGTGCACCTCGCGGAAATAGAGGCGCGCGTAGTCGTTCATGAACTGCTGCCGGTTGATGAGTGCTACCGGCCGTCCCTCGGCGACCACCGCCAGCGCGTGGAGGTCCGTGTGTCGCTGGAACGCCAGGGCAACCTCGTCGTTGGTGCTCCGGGGGGACATCGCACCGGCCTGGATGACCGTCAGGCTTCGAAGGGCGCCCGGGCGCGCCTGCTGCTGCGCATGCGGCATGACGGCCACGCGGCTGCCTTTCACGACATTCAATGCGGCGGCCGGCACGGCCATCGCGAGCCCGGCCTGGGGGCGGCCGAGGAAATAGCCCTGCCCGTACCCGATCTCCAGGTCGCGCAGCACGCGCAGGTCATCGCCGTTCTCGATGCCTTCAGCCACGAGTCGAGTGCCGAAGGCGTCGCCGATGGCGCGGATGGCGCGCACGACTTCCAGTTTCTCGGCGCTGGCGGCAATGCCTTCGGTGAAGAATCGGTCGATCTTGACGAAGTCCGGCTTCAGTTCGGTCCACAGTCGAAGGCTCGAATGACCGTTGCCGAAATCGTCCAGCGCCAGAAGCGCGCCCGTGGCATGGAGCATCTTCACGGCCTGGCGCAGCGCTGCGATGTCGCTCGCTGCCTCGTACTCGGTGATCTCTATCGTCAGCATGCGCGGCGACACGCCCGAAGCCGCCAGCATGCGCTCGAGGGCGTAGGGCTGGTCACCGGTCATCGCGGCCGTCAGCACGTCAGCACTCATGTTGAGGAAGAGGCGGCCCGGCTCGCGCATGCGGCCCCAGTGGGCAAGGATCACCTCGGCGCAGTGCAACTCGAATGCGGGCAGCGATGATTCGCGCGCGGCGGCCGCCAGGAGGCTGGCGGGCGTGTGCAGCCTTCCGCCCGCCGGGCCCCGGATCAGCGCCTCGTGGGCGAAGATGCAGCCGTCGCGGAAGTTCACCACCGGTTGGAAGAGCGGATAGAGACCGCCGTCCCGCATGAGGCGCTGCAGCGGTTCTCCCGCGAGTTCGGCGAGCTCCTTCATTCGACGAAACCGCCCTGGGAATTCAGCAGGATCTGGCTGACGAAGCCGCCGGCCCTGCCGTTCCCGGCGAATGCCACGCGATAACCGTCGAACTCGATCGACCGCCGTTTCTGGAATTCGGCGAGGACGCGGGCTCGACCGGCGTTCGGGCCGGCGGCGCCGAGGACGTTGGCCGCGTACCGCCCCGCCAGATAGCCCGCCAGACTCATCGGGGACGGCGCTTCGTCGAACAGACGGGCCAGCGCCTCGCGATATGCGCGCACGACAGGGACCTTGCTCGACATCGGATTGGGAACGACGCGCGTGAAGACGACGGGCACCGCCTTGCCGGGATTGAATTGGAGGAAGCTGGCGATGTCCACATCCGACAGACATACCAGATAGCGTTGCCGGCCCTTCCTGTCCAGGCCCTGCGTGAAGCGCGCCAGGTCGATGCTGCCGCCCATGAACAGAAGGAAGACAGGAATGTCCGGCGCCAGCCCGGACGCGAAGGCGGCGATGTCCTTGCCCTGCGGCACCGTCAGTACGCGCGCCTTCAGTTTCAGCCGCTCGGTCGCCTCCGCCAGGCCCGCGTGCAATGCCTGCTCCAACATCGGGTTGGGGTAGACGATCCCGAGTTCCGTCACGCCCATGGCGGCGAAGTTCTTCATCACGTAGCGGATCTGGTCCTCGCGAGATGCGAACAGCGAGAACAGGTTGCCGCCGGCATCGAATCTCGAATCGGCCAGCCAGGGCGCCACATGCGCGATCTCCAGCCGGACCTGAGCCGCCTCCCGCAGGCTGGCAAGCGCCAGGCCTTCGCCCACGGCGCCGATCAGCGCCACCTGTGCCGTGTCATTCTTGATGAGCTGCAAGGCATTGCGCACCGAGGCTGGCGAGGCGTCGGTCTCGACGGTCGACAGCAGCGGCAAGGGGACATTCGACTTCCTCAGTTCGGCGAAGGCGAGGCGGATGCCTGTGCTGTAGTCGCGCGAGAGTTCCTGCTGATCGGGTGAGGTGTCCAGAAGCTGGGTGATGCGTGTGACGGCCGTTTCCGCCGGTCGTGGCTGCGCGATGGCCGATGTTGCGGCGCCCGCCAGCGTGGCGACCGCCGTGGCTGCGGCCGCGCCGCGCAGCAGGCGGCGGCGCCCCGTCGAGTCAGTGGATTTCATGACGGCGGATCGTAGGGAGGGGGTGTGTCACGACAACCACAGTCATTCGCGCTTTTCCGCATCCTGTGGAAAGCTCCACACCTGCGGCGAAATATTTTCAGGCGCGGCGCGGCGGCGGCGGGCTCTTCGTGATCCCGCCGCGCTGGAGGCGCTTAATCCACATGGCCATGACAATCAAACCCTTGAGCTTGCAAACCCCCGGCAAGGCGACTGCCACGGACCGAGAGGAGCCCGGCGAAGGCTTCCTCTGGCCGAATCCGCCCTATGTTCTCTACCCGGGCGCAACGGCGCCATCCGCGCCCCTGCCTTGCGAGATCCTCGGCCTCAACGACAAGCGAGTGCCCGGCCTGTTGACCGGCTTCGCCGTGGCGGAGGAGACAGCCCACGTTCAGCTTTCGCGCACGCGGCCCGCGATCGCGCTGCGTTTCGAGCAGTTTCGCGCGCTGACCATCACCACGCCGCTGGAGCCGCTGGCGGCGGGTTCGCGATCCTCCGCGCCACGGCCCGCGCGCTCCAACTATCGCGTGCTGCTGAATGACGGCGTCGAACTGAACGGCGAGACGGTGGGCCAGGTCGAGACCGGATTCGGCCTGTTCCTGTTCCCGCCGACGGGCGATGACGGTGCCGTTCGGCGCATGTTCGTGCCGCGCTGCGGCTATCAGAGCTTCTCGCTCGACGAGCAAGGCGCGGCCCCCGATTCCGCCGCCCCCGATCTGTTGTCGCAGGAGGTGCTGTCGCCGGAGCAGTTGCTGGCGGCGATCGAGCGGCAGGCCCGAATGCCCATCGTGCGGATCGGCGAGGCGCTCACCGCGCTGGGCATGATCACCGAGAGTCAGCTGCGCGAGGCACTGACACTGCAGCAGCTCGACCGCAGCATCCCCCTTGGCGAAACCCTGGTGCAGATGGGCGTCGTGACCCGTCCGGACCTGCAGATGGCGCTGACCCGGAAGATGGGCTACCCGCTGGTGAACCTGGATGTCTTTCCGGTCGAGGCCGAGGCGCTTCGCAAGCTGGGCCACGGCGTCGCGCTGCGGCTGCAGGTGATGCCGCTGCTGGTGCGTGACGGCCGGCTCATCCTCGCGATGGACGACCCGGCCAATCGCCACGCCGCCATCGAGGAGGTCGAGTTCAACGCCCAGATGAAGGTGGTCGCCGTGCTCGGCAAGTCACGCGACCTCGACGGCGTGCTGCAGGCCGCGTACGAGAAGATCGGTGCCAGCGAGGGCCGGCCCCAGGGCGCGGAGCTGCGGCCGATCGACTACGACCTCGGCGACACCAACGAGCTGCTGGAGACCCTGGAGAAGGAAGGCCTGCACTCGAGCGACAACGACGCGCCCATCGAACAGTCGGACAACTCCCTGGTGCGGATGATCAACCGCATGATCCTCGAGGCCCACGGTGGCGGAGTGTCCGACATCCACATCGAAAGCTACCCCGGTCGCGAGAAGATCCGCATCCGCTTCCGCAAGGACGGTCGGCTCAAGACCTACCTCGAACTGCCGCCGAACTACCGCAACGCCATGATCGCGCGCATCAAGATCATGTGCGACCTCGATATCAGCGAGAAGCGCAAGCCGCAGGACGGCAAGATCAACTTCGCCAAGTTCTCGCCGCAGCACCGCATCGAACTGCGGGTGGCGACCATCCCGACCAACAACGGCCTGGAAGATGTCGTGATGCGCATCCTGGCATCGGCCAAGCCCATCGCGCTGGACCGGCTCGGCCTCTCGGAGCGCAATCTCGCGCAATTGAAGCGCGCGATCGAGCGGCCCTACGGCATGGTGCTGTGCGTGGGGCCGACCGGCTCGGGCAAGACGACCACCTTGCACTCGGCGCTGATGCACATCAACCTGCCGGAGCGCAAGATCTGGACCGCCGAGGACCCGATCGAGATCACGCAGGCCGGTCTGCGGCAGGTTCAGGTCAATCCGCGCATCGACTGGACCTTCGCCAAGGCGCTGCGGGCTTTCCTGCGCGCCGACCCGGACGTGATCATGGTCGGCGAGATCCGGGACGAGGAGACCGCCAAGACGGCGGTCGAGGCCTCGCTCACCGGTCACCTGGTGCTGTCCACCCTGCACACCAACAGCGCGCCCGAGACCGTGACGCGCCTGCTGGATATGGGCATGGACCCCTTCAACTTCGCCGACTCGCTGCTCGCCGTGCTGGCCCAGCGGCTGGTGCGCCGGCTGTGCTCGCATTGCGTCGAGAGCCGGCCGGCCACCGAAGAAGAGGTCGAGGAGCTGCTGTCGGACTACATGCACGCCTTCGAGTCCAGCGACACGCCGCAGGCGCGCGAGGATGCGCGTGGCGACTGGCTGGCGCGCCACGGCCGCGAAGGCCGCTTGCTCAGATACACGAGCGTCGGCTGCTCGCACTGCGACGACACGGGCTTCAAGGGCCGCGTCGGCATCCACGAACTGATGGTGATGTCGCGCGAGTTGCGGCGGCTGGTTCAGACCGGCGCCCGCGCCGAGATGCTTCAGGAGACGGCGCTGCGCGAAGGCATGCGCACCCTGCGTCAGGACGGCATCGACAAGGTGCTCTCCGGGCAGACCACCATCGATGAGGTGCGCGCGACGAGCAACCTCTAGGGCCGCTTAGCTGAAGAATTCCTTCGCCTTGCCGAACCAGCTCTTCTCGGTCGGGCTGTGCTTGTCGCCGCCCTTCTTGAGCGACTCGTCGAGTTCCTTCAGGAGCTTGCGCTGGTGCTCGGTGAGCTTGACCGGCGTCTCGACGCGCACGTGGCAATACAGGTCGCCGGGGTAGCTGGAGCGCACGCCCTTGATCCCCTTGCCGCGCAGGCGGAACTGCTTGCCGCTCTGTGTGCCGTCCGGAATGTCGATGGCGGCCGCGCCCTTGAGCGTTGGAACGTTGACCTCGCCGCCCAGCGCCGCGGTGGTGATGCTCACCGGCACGACGCAGTGCAGGTCGTCACCGTCCCGCTCGAAGAGGTCATGCTTCTTGAGCCGGATCTCGATATAGAGGTCGCCGGGCGGCCCGCCGTTGGTGCCCGGCTCGCCGTTGCCGGTGCTGCGGATGCGCATGCCGTCGTCGATGCCGGCCGGAATCTTGACCTCCAGCGTCTTGTTGGTCTTGATCTTCCCCTGGCCATGACAGACGGTGCAGGGCTCGGGAATGATCTTGCCGGTGCCGTGGCAGGTCGGGCAGGTCTGCTGCACGCTGAAGAAGCCCTGGCGCATCTGAACCGCGCCCTGGCCGTGGCAGGTGGTGCAGGTGATGGGCTTGGTACCTGGCTTGGCTCCGTTGCCCTTGCAGGTGCCGCACTCGTCCCAGGTCGGAATGCGGATCTGCGCATCCTTGCCGTCCGCCGCTTCCTCCAGAGTGATCTCCATCGCGTAGCTCAGGTCGCTGCCGCGGAACACCTGGCGCCCACCACCCTGGCGGCCGCCGCGCGCGCCGCCGAACACGTCGCCGAAGATGTCGCCGAAAGCTTCCGCGAAGCCGCCGAAGCCTTCGGGCCCCGGGCCGCCGCGCATGTTCGGGTCCACGCCGGCATGGCCGTACTGGTCATAGGCCGCGCGCTTCTGGGCGTCCGAAAGCATCTCGTACGCTTCCTTGACCTCCTTGAACTTGGCCTCGGCCTCCTTGCCCGTGTCTCCGTGGTTGCGGTCGGGGTGGTGCTTCATCGCGAGCTTGCGATAAGCCTTCTTGATCTCTTCCTCGCTCGCGTTCTTGGGGACGCCGAGGGTTTCGTAGTAGTCGCGTTTGGTGGCCATGTTCAGTGGGCGGTAGCGGAATCGGAATGCAGACGGAAAAGCGCGTCAATAAGCGGAAAGAGGCCGGACCGCCTTTTCAGGTGATCCAGCCCCTGGGTCAAGGCAGGGCGCTCAGCCCTTCTTGACTTCCTTCACTTCGGCATCGACCACGTTGTCGTCGGCCGGAGCGCTTGCGGCTTCCGGGCCGGCGCCCGGCTGGCCACCTGCCGCGGCAGCCGCCGCCTGCGAGTCGGCGTACATCTTCTCGCCCAGCTTCTGGCTCGCGGACATCAGCGTGTTGGTCTTTTCCTCGATCGAGGCCTTGTCGTCGCCCTTCAGGGCTTCCTCGACAGCCTTGATGGCTGCCTCGATCTTTTCCTTCTCGCCGGCATCCAGGGTCGCGCCGTGTTCGGCCAGCGACTTCTTCACGCTGTGTGCCATGGCTTCGCCCTGGTTGCGGGCCTGCGCCAGCTCGACCTTCTTCTTGTCCTCGGCGGCATTGAGCTCGGCGTCCTTCACCATCTTCTGGATTTCTTCTTCGCTCAAGCCAGAGTTCGCCTTGATGGTGATCTTGTTTTCCTTGCCGGTGCCCTTGTCCTTCGCGCCGACATGCAGGATGCCGTTGGCGTCGATGTCGAAGCTCACCTCGATCTGCGGCGTGCCGCGCGCGGCCGGCGGAATGCCTTCGAGATTGAACTCGCCGAGCGCCTTGTTGCCCGCGGCGATCTCGCGTTCGCCCTGGAACACCTTGATCGTCACGGCCGGCTGGTTGTCCTCGGCGGTCGAGAAGGTCTGCGCGAACTTGGTCGGGATCGTGGTGTTCTTCGTGATCATCTTGGTCATCACGCCACCCATGGTCTCGATGCCCAGCGACAGCGGGGTCACGTCGAGCAGCAGCACGTCCTTGCGGTCGCCGGAGAGCACCTGGCCCTGGATGGCGGCGCCGACGGCCACGGCTTCGTCGGGGTTCACGTCCTTGCGCGGTTCCTTGCCGAAGAACTCCTTCACCTTTTCCTGCACCTTGGGCATGCGGGTCATGCCGCCGACCAGGATCACGTCGCTGATGTCGGACACGCTCACGCCGGCATCCTTGATGGCGGTGCGGCAGGGAGCGATCGTGCGCTCGATCAGCTCGTCGACCAGGCTTTCGAGCTTGGCGCGGGTGAGCTTGATGTTCAGGTGCTTCGGGCCCGACGCGTCGGCCGTCACATACGGCAGGTTGATGTCGGTCGCCGCGCTGTTCGAGAGTTCGATCTTGGCCTTCTCGGCGGCTTCCTTCAGGCGCTGGAGCGCGAGCACGTCCTTGCCGAGGTCAACGCCTTGCTCTTTCTTGAACTCGGAAATGATGTAGTCGATGATGCGCTGGTCGAAGTCTTCGCCGCCCAGGAACGTGTCGCCGTTGGTCGACAGCACTTCGAACTGCTTCTCGCCATCGACATCGGCGATCTCGATGATCGAGATGTCGAAGGTGCCGCCGCCCAGGTCATACACGGCGATCTTGCGGTCGGTCTTGTCCTGCTTGTCGAGGCCGAAGGCCAGCGCCGCGGCGGTCGGCTCGTTGATGATGCGCTTGACGTCCAGGCCGGCGATGCGGCCGGCATCCTTGGTGGCCTGGCGCTGGCTGTCGTTGAAGTAGGCCGGCACGGTGATCACGGCCTCGGTGACCGGCTCGCCCAGGTAGTCCTCGGCGGTCTTCTTCATCTTGCGCAGGATTTCAGCGCTGATCTGCTGCGCCGCGAGCTTCTTGCCGCGCACTTCCACCCAGGCGTCGCCGTTGTCGGCCTTGACGATGCTGTAGGGCATCAGGTCGATGTCCTTCTGCACTTCCTTTTCGTCGAACTTGCGGCCGATCAGGCGCTTGACGGCGTAGATCGTGTTCTTGGGGTTCGTGACGGCCTGGCGCTTGGCCGAGGCGCCGACCAGCACTTCACCATCCTCCTGGTACGCGACGATCGACGGCGTGGTGCGCGCACCCTCCGAGTTCTCGATCACGCGAATGGTGTTGCCTTCCATGATCGCCACGCACGAGTTGGTGGTGCCGAGGTCGATGCCGATGATTTTGGCCATGATTGTGTTTCTCCTGAGTGCGAAAGATATGTTGTTGTGAACTTGTGGATAACCCGACTCGATTCAAGGGGATGAAGCGGGGATTTCCTGTGGATTCGTTGGCTTTCGGAGGGGGATCAGCCGGGGGCGCTGACCGTGACCAGCGCGGGGCGCAGTACGCGCTCGGCGATGGTGTAGCCCTTCTGCAGCACGCCGACGATGGTGTTCGGGTCCTGCTGGACGCCGGGCACGACCGAGATGGCCTGGTGCTGGTGCGGGTCGAACTTGCTGCCGGCCGGGGGCGCGATCTCGATCACCTTGTTGCGCTCCAGCGCGCTCTTGAGCTGGCGCAGCGTGGCTTCGGCGCCTTCGCGGATCTGCTGGGGCGTGGCGTCCTGGATAGCCAGGCCCGCCTCCAGGCTGTCCAGGACGGGCAGCAGACCTTCGGCGAAGGATTCGATCGCGAACTTGCGGCCCTTGGTGATTTCCTCGTCGGCGCGGCGACGCGCGTTCTGCACGTCGGCCTGGGCGCGCAGGAACTGGTCGGCCAGCTCGGCGTTCTTCGCCTTGAGCGCGGCGATCTCGTTCGAGGCCGCTGCCAGCGCGTCGGCCTCGTTGGCGGCCTGCGCGGCTTCCAGCTCTTCGGGGCTGGGCTCGCCTTGCAGGGTTTGGGGGTTCGATGGGGTGTTGTGCGGGTCTGACATGCTTAGAAAGCCGGCTGCCACGCCGGAAAATCAACGAAAACGAACATTAGCCCGCCAGTTGGGGGCTGGCAAAGCCGTTTTCAAGACAAAAAAAAGCGCCCGCGAAGGCGCATGGGGGAGCCGGCGGTGCCGCTGCGCTCAGTGGGCGTCGAGCAGCTCGACGTCGAACTTCAGGGTGGCGTTGGGCGGGATCACGCCGCCGGCGCCGCGCGCGCCGTAGCCGAGCGCCGGCGGGATGATCAGCGTGCGCTGGCCGCCGATCTTCATGCCGGCCACGCCTTCGTCCCAGCCCTTGATGACCTGGCCCGCGCCCAGCGAGAACGCGAAGGGATCGTTGCGGTCGCGGCTCGAATCGAACTTGGCGCCCTGCACGCCATCGTTGTAGAGCCAGCCGGTGTAGTGCACATGCACATGCTGGCCAGCCTTGGCTTCGGCGCCTTCGCCGACAGTGGTGTCTTCGTACTGCAGGCCGGAGGAAGTGGTGGGCATGGAACGCTCCTTGGTTCGAATTGAAAAGAGCCGCGCAGTTTAACGATCTGCGGTGACGGGGGGCGCGGTCGGCAGGGTCTTCTTGATCTGGCTCAACTGCCACTTGCCGGCGAAGGCCTGCAGATCGGACAGGCGCTTGAGCAGGTCCTGGCCGCTGAGCGTCAGGCTGTAGCCGTCGCCGCCGTGGTTCACGAGTCCGGCCTCGCGAAGTTCCTTGATGCGGGTGTTGAGCGTGTTGGGCGTGATGCCGCCGACGCTGTCCTGCAGCAGGCGGAAGGTCTGCGCATGGCCGTCGCGCAAGGCCCAAAGAACGCGAAGCGCGTAACGGGCTTCCAGCAGCGCAAGCAACTGGCTGACCGCCGCGTTTTCCTTGCCACTCATGAACGTCTTCTCCTCGGGTCGGCGCGTTTTTCTTATTGCTGGATGCCGGGACCGCCCGGATCGGCCGGCGACTATATCGCAGAATATTTCATGCTACAAGTTTTATAGCTGTAGCGTGAGGCCTGTTGCGGCCTTCCGAAGCGAAGTCTCAGGAATTGGAGTAGTTGGCCATCGCTTCGCCGAGTCGCACGGGCCTGGCGGGCGACCACGCCGGGTTGAAGACCAGCGGCGGGGCGGGGAACAGCATCACCACGGTCGAGCCGAGCAGGAAGCGGCCCATCTCCTCGCCTTGCTTGAGCAGGATCTGCCGGTCCTCGTAGTGCCACTCGCGCACCTCGCCGCCGCGCGGCGGGTTGACCACGCCGTGCCACGCCGTCGCCATGCTGCCGACGATGGTCGCGCCCACCAGCACGAGCACGAAGGGCCCGCGCGCCGTCTCGAAGACGCACACCACGCGCTCGTTGCGGGCGAACAGGCCGGGCACGCCGCGCGCCGTCGTGGGGTTCACCGAGAACAGGTCGCCCGGCACGTAGATCATGCGCAGCAGCCGCCCGTCGCAGGGCATGTGAATGCGATGGTAGTCCTTCGGGCTCAGGTAGAGCGTGGCGAAGCTGCCATGCGCGAAGCGCGCGGCGAGGCTTGCATCGCCGCCGACCAGCGCGGTGGTCGAGTAGCGGTGGCCCTTGGCCTGGAAGATCTGGTCGCCTTCGATGGGGCCGAACTGGCTGATGGCGCCGTCCACCGGGCAGACCAGGGCCGCCTGCGCGATCGGCCGCGCGCCGGGCTTGAGCGCGCGGGTGAAGAAGGCGTTGAAGCTCGCGTAGCTGCGGATGTCGCTGTCGAGCGCCTCGGCCATGTTCACGCCGTACTTGGCGACGAAGCGGCGAATGATCCAGGTCGTGACGGCGCCCCGTTCCTTGCCGGCCACCCAGCCGGCGAAAGAGGTCAGCGCCTGCTTGGGAAACAAGTACTGGGGCAGGACGGGGAGGCGGTCGGACAAGAGGTCTTCCATGAAGGGGAAGGCGATTCTATCGAGCGGCCATCGGGCCGCTCGGCGGAACAAGCGCGTCAGTCAGCCTTGATGTTGGCGGCCTTGATGACCTGCGCCCATTTCTCGACCTCGGACTTCTGGAAGGCGGCGATCTGCGTCGTCGTCATGTCCGAGGGCTGCATGCCGAAGCTCTTGAGTTTCTCCTGCATCTCGGGCTGCGCGAGGATCTTGCGGATTTCCGTATGCAGGCGGTCGATGATGGGCGCCGGCGTGCCGGCGGGCACGAAGATCGCCTGCCACGACAGCACCTCGAAATCCTGGAGTCCCGGCACGCCCGATTCGGCGATCGTCGGGACGTCCGGCATCGAAGGCAGGCGCTTGGCCGAGGTCACGGCGATCGCGCGCAGCTTGCCGCTCTGGATGTGCGGGCCGGCGACCACGGTGGTGTCGAACATCATCTCGACCTGGCCGCCGATCACGTCCTGGATGGCGGGGCCGCTGCCCTTGTAGGGAACGTGCGTGAACTTCACGCCCGACTTGTAGGCCAGCAGTTCCAGCGCCAGGTGCTGCGAGGTGCCCGTGCCGGCCGAAGCCGACGAGATGCCGCCCGGCTTGGTCTTGCTCGCGGCCAGCACATCCTTCAGCGTCTTGTAGGGGCTCGCCTGGTTGACCACCAGCACGACCGGGTTGGTGCCGATCAGCGTGACCGGCGAGAAGGACTTCCGCGGGTCGTAGCCGATCCTCGGATAGAGGCTGACGTTGATCGCGTGCGAACTGATGGTGCCGCCCAGCAACGTGTAGCCGTCCGGCGCCGCGCGCGACGCGACTTCCGATCCGACGCTGCCGCCGGCTCCGCCCTTGTTGTCGATGATGACGCTGGTGCCCAGCGCCGCGCCGAGCTTCTGGCTGATCAGGCGGCCCAGCACGTCGGTGGTGCCGCCGGCGGGGAAGGGCACGATGTAGGTGATGGCCTTGCCCGTGGGCCATTGGCTTTGCGCGAAGGCCGGCAGCCCGTAGAGCCCCCCGGCGACAGAGGCGATGGCGGTATGAATGAGAGTGCGTCGTTGCATGAGTGGAGTCTCCTGGTATTTCGAGGCCCGGTGGGACACCGCGGATCCGGCTTCGCCGGTCCTCCGGTGTCGCCCCCGGAGGGGGGAAGGCGAAGCGACACGAAGTGCGCGCAGCCTGGGGGCGAACCTGTGTCAGGGCATGTACTGACCGCCGTTGACTTCGAGGATCTGTCCCGTCACGTAGCTCGACATCTGTGTCGATGCGAGATAGAGGAAGGCGCCCACGCACTCCTGCGGGTCGCCGATGCGGCCCATCGGAATGGAGGCCTTGAAGGCTTCGAGCATCTGCGGCGTCGAGAACTGGTCGTGAAAAGGCGTCTGGATCACGCCCGGCGCGACCGCGTTCACGCGGATGTTGTCGGGTGCGAGCTCCTTGGCGAGGCCGCGTGTCGCGGTGCTCACGAAGCCCTTGGCGCCCGCATACAGATAGGCGCCGGGTCCGCCGCCATTGCGCGCCGCGATCGAAGTCACGTTGATGATGCAGCCGCCCTGGCCGCGCCGGCGCATCAGCGGCACCACTTCGCGGCAGAAGACCAGCGCCGAGCGCGCGTTGATGTGAAGCACATCGTCGAAGAGCGCATCGTCGAATTCGGCGATGGGCACGCGCTTGACCAGGCTGCCCGCGTTGTTGACCAGGATGTCGATGCCGCCCCAGCGCGCGGCGGTCTCGTCCACCACGCGCTGGATGGCCGCGCTGTCGCGCACGTCGCCCTGCAGCGCGAAAGCCTCGCCGCCGGCCCGGGTGATCGCATCGACCACCGTCTGCGCCGCGCCCGCCGACTTGTTGTAGTGCACCGCCACGCGCACGCCGCGCGCGCCGTAGGCGATCGCGACCGCGGCGCCGATGCCCGTGCTGGCGCCCGTGACCAGCGCCGTCTTGCCCTTGAGATCTTCCATGGTTCCTTTTCCTTTCAGGTGACGGGTGCGGGATTGAAGAGCACCAATGCGTTGTGCAGCTTCCAGTGCTCGGCCCAGGTCTTCTTGCGGCCGCTCGCCACGTCGAGCATGAGGTGGAACAGCTCCCAGCCCATTTCCTCGATCGTGGCCTCGCCGTCGGCGATGCGCCCCGCGTTGACATCCATCAGGTCGTGCCAGCGGCGCGCGAGATCGCTGCGCGTGGCGACCTTGATCACCGGCACCTCGGCCAGGCCATAGGGCGTGCCGCGGCCGGTCGTGAACACATGCAGGTTCATGCCGGCGGCGATCTGCAGCGTGCCGCAGATGAAATCGCTCGCCGGCGTGGCCGCGTAGATCAGGCCCTTCTGCCTGGCCTTTTCGCCAGGCGAGAGCACGCCCGAGATCGGCGCGCTGCCGCTCTTGACGATCGAGCCCATGGCCTTCTCGACGATGTTGGAGAGGCCGCCCTTCTTGTTGCCCGGGGTGGTGTTGGCGCTGCGGTCGACCCGGCCCTTCTCCAGGTAGGCGTCGTACCAGGCCATCTCGCGGATCATGGCCTGGGCGACTTCGGGCGTGGAGGCGCGCGAGGTCAGCTGGTCGATGCCGTCGCGCACCTCGGTCACTTCCGAGAACATCACGGTGGCGCCGGCGCGCACCAGCAGGTCGGTGCAGAAGCCGACCGCGGGATTGGCCGTGACGCCGGAGAACGCATCGCTGCCGCCGCACTGCACGCCGACCACCAGCTCGCTGGCCGGCACGGTCTCGCGCCGGCGGTCGTTCAGGCGCTCCAGATGTTCCTCGGCCTGGCGCATGATCGAATCGACCATCGACATGAAGCCCACGTGCGCCTCGTCCTGCAGGCACACGACATCGAGGTGGGTGTCGGCGTTGTCGCCGACATCCGCCACATTGCGCTCGTCGATGAGCGGGATGGTGCCCGGCGGCATCAGCCGCTCGGGCTGCAGCTTCTCGCAGCCCAGGCTCACCAGCATCACCTCGCCGCCGAAATTCGGATTCAGACTGATGTTGCGCAGAGTGCGGATGGGCACGATGGCGTCGGGCGCGTCGATGGCCACGCCGCAGCCGTAGCTGTGTTCCAGCGCCACCACGTCGTCGACGTGAGGGTACTTCGGCAGCAGCTCGGCCTTGATGCGCTGCACCGCGAAGTCCGTCACGCCCGCCACGCACTGCACGGTCTGGGTGATCGCGAGGATGTTGCGCGAGCCCACCGAGCCGTCGGCGTTGCGATAACCATCGAAGGTGTAGCCCTCCAGCGGCGGCTGGGCGGGCGGCTTGACGGTGGCGATCGGCAGACCGTCGAGCGAGCGCGCATCGGGCATCGCGAGCAGGCGCTCGTGCACCCAGCTGCCCGCCGGAAGGTCGCGCGTCGCGTGGCCGATGACCACGTTGTAGCGCAGCACCGGCGTGCCGGCCGGGAGATCGACCAGCGCGACCTTGTGGCCTTGCGGCACCTTGTCGACCAGCGTGAGCCCGGAAGGGAAGACGGTGCCGGCCGGCAGGCCGCCGTCGTTGGCGACGATCGCGACGTTGTCGCGTTCGTGCATCGTGATGTAGAGCGGTGGGCGGATGGGGGTGCTGGTGGTACTACTGGGCATGGGAATCCTCTTCAAGGCGACAGCATGATGCTCTCGACCCAGTTGGGCCCGCGGCCCGCGGGGCTGTCGCCGCAGTCGGACAGCGAGCCGGCATGGGGGTCGATCGCATAGAGGCGCAGGCGGTTCGAGCGCTGGCCGGCCGCGACCAGGAAGCGTCCGTCGGGCGTCACGTTGAAGCCGCGCGGCTGGTCCTCGGTGGGCACGTGGCCGACGAGCCTCAGCTCGCCGCTGGCGGCGTCGACGTGGAACACGGCGAGCGTGCTGGAGCGGCGCTCGCTGCTGTAGAGAAAACGCCCATCGGGCGTGAGGTGCAGGTCCGACGCCCACGGCTCGCCGCTGAAGCGGGGCGGCAGGGAGCCGATCGTCTGCACCGTGCGCAGCGTCCCCGTCGTTTCGTCGAACGCGAGGACGTCGATCGCCGCATCGAGTTCATTGAGCAGGTAGACGAAGCGCGCGTCGGCGCTGAAGACGAAGTGCCGCGGGCTCGCGGATGCGTGCGGCGCGAAGGTGGGCGGCGTGTTCGGCGTCAGCTCCCCGGTCGCGGCGTCGAAGCGAAACTGCATGACGACTCCGCCGCCCAGGCTGGTCGCGAACACGAAGCGATTGGAGGGATCGGCGTGGATCGCATGCGCCTTCGGATCGGTCGGCAGTACCTGTCGCGCGGCCTGCACGACGCCGTTCGCATCGATCGGGCTGACGGCGATCTGGTTGCCGCCGTAGGAAGCGCTCAGCAGGAAGCGGCCGCCGCGGTCGGTGGCGATGGACGCCATGCTGTGCGGCAGCGCGGCATGGCCGATGGCATCGAGCTCGCCGCTCTTCGGGTCGATCTCGAAGCTGAGCGCCTCGCGCGGCTCCGAGCGGCGCGCGGCGTAGAGCCGGCGCCGGTCGGGGCTGAGCGCCATCGGCATCACCTCGCCGCCGACCTCCACGCGCTGGATCGGCGCCAGCGTGCCGCGCTGTGGGTCGATATGCAGGACCGAGATATCGCCGCTCTCGGCGTTGGAAACATAGACGGCGAACATCGGTCAGAACACCGGGTGGCCGGTGATGAGCGTGGGCAGCCAGGTCGAGAAGGCGGGCACGTAGGTCACCAGGGTGATGGCAATGAAGATCGCCAGGTAGTAGGGCCAGGCGGTCTTCGTCGCCTCGCCAATGGAGATCTTGCCGATCGCGCAGCCGATGAACTGCACCGTGCCCACCGGCGGGTGGACCAGCCCCAGCGCGCAGTTCAGCAGCAGCATCATCCCGAACTGCACCGGGCCCACGCCCATCTGGATGGCCAGCGGCAGGAACAGCGGCGTGGTGATCAGGATGTGGGCCGCCATGTCCAGGAAGATGCCCAGGAAGATCTGGATGATGTTGATATAGAGCAGCATCAGCCAGGGCGTGGTGGTCGCGGCCAGCAGCGCGGCCTCGATCGTGTCCGGGATCTCTAGGTACGCCATCTGGTAGCGCAGCATGTTCGACACGCCGATCAGCAGCAGGATCACCCCCGTGGTCTTGGAGGCCTTGGCCAGGGACTTGAAGAGCTTCTGCCGTGTCATCGTGCGGTAGATGACGACCGTCAGCAGCAGCGAATACGTGACCGCGATGGCCGCCGCCTCGGTGGCCGTCGTGATGCCTTCCATCACGCACGCCAGGATGATGACGATCACCAGCAGGCCCGGTATCGCGGCGACGAAGGTGCGCACCACGGCGGCCCAGCCCGGGAAGCGCTCGAGCATCGTGGTGCCGTCCTCGCGCTTGGGAAAGCCGTACTTCGCCGCCTGCCAGTAGGCCGCGACCAGCATGCACACCATGATCCAGAACACCGGGATGAGGCCCGCGAACATCAGGTCGCCGATCGAGACGCCCTTGATGGTGTGCCCCGCGATCTCGCCCGCGGCCGCCTGCGCCGCGAACGCATAGATGATCATGTTGTGCGAGGTCGGCATCAGCGCGCCCGACAGCGACGCGTGCGTCGTGACGTTGACCGCATAGGCCGCGCTGTAGCCCTCGCGCTTCATGATCGGGATCATCACGCCGCCCATGGCCGAGGTGTCGGCCACCGGCGAGCCCGACACGCCGCCGAACAGCGTCGAGGCCATCACGTTGGCCAGGCCCAGGCCGCCCTTCCAGTGGCCGACCAGGCTGCGGGCGAAGGCGACGATCTTGTCGGCGATGCCGCCATGCAGCATCAGTTCGCCGGAGAAGATGAAGAAGGGGATGGCGAGGAACGAGAAGACGTTCATGCCCGAGACCATCATCTGGATCGCGGTCTCGAAGGGCAGGCCCTCGAAGGCGAAGGTCAGCAGGCAGCTCAGCCCGATCGCGAACGCGACGGGCATCCCGAGCAGCAGGAACAGCAGGAAGCCGAGGGAGAGGATCGTCAGTGCCATGATGGGACGACCTCATGGCCGGTGAATTGCGCGATGAGGTGTTCGAGCGAAAAGAGGGTGATGAGCACGCCGGCGATCAGAACCGGCGCGTAGCGGGTCGCCTCGGAAAGCCCCAGGGTGGGGATCGTGGTGTCCCGCGTCGAGACCGCCATCTCGGCGCCGCCGAGGAAGAGGGCGACCGCGAACGCGATGCTCAGGACGTAGACGATGAACCTGCACCAGAACTGCGCGCGCGGCGGCAGCGTCTTCACCAGCGAATCCATGCCGATGTGCCCGGCGTCCCGCACCCCGGCGGAAGCGCCGAACATGGCCACCGAGATCACCAGCAGCAGGGCGACCTGCTCGACGTAGGGCGGCGCGTCGTTGAAGACGTAGCGCAGCACCACGCCGTAGACGACGACGCCGAGCAGCCCGACCAGGCAGATGCACGCGAGGTACATCGTCCAGCGCGACAGCTTCGCGTTGATGTGGGAGAACAGGCTCATCGCGCGCTCGTCACTTGGTGTTGACGATTTCCTGCACCAGCGCCTTCAGCTCGGGCGTGGTCGCGAACTTGTCCCACACCGGCTTCTCGACCTCGACGAAGCTCTTGCGGTCGATGTCGGCGGCGGCGACGATCTTCGCGCCGCCCTTGATGACCGCGGCCTTGGCGTCCTTCTCGCGCGGCTCCCACAGCTTCACGTAGTAGGGCACCGAATCCTTGGCGGCCTTGCGGATCGCGGCCTGCTCCTCCTTCGGCAGGGTGTCCCAGATCTTCTTGGAGAACACCAGCACCTCGGGCGTCATCACGTGCATGGTCTCCGAATAGACCGGCGCCGCCTCGAAGTGCTTGGCTTCCTCGTAGGAGGGGTAGTTGTTCTCCGCCGCATCCACCAGCCCCGTCTTGAGGCCGGTATAGACCTCGGCCAGGGGCATCGGCGTGGGCGAGGCGCCCATCGCGCTGACCATGCCGACCATCAGGTCGGAGGGCTGGACGCGCAGCTTCAGGCCCTTCATGTCGGCGACCGACTTGATCGGCTTCTTCGCGTACACCGAGCGCGCGCCGCTTTCATACATGCACAGGCCGATGAAGCCGGCCTTGTCGAACGCCGCCAGGATCTTGTCGCCCGTCGGGCCGTACATCGCCTTGCGGAAATGCTCGATGTCGCGGAACAGGAAGGGCAGCGAGGGGATCACCGATTCCGGCACGATGCCGTGGAAGGAAGCCGAGCTGACCCGCACCATGTCCAGCGCGCCGATCTTGACCTGTTCGACCGTGTCCTTCTCGGAGCCCAGCGAGCTGTCGGCGAAGATCTTGATCTTGTCCTTGCCGCCGGTGGCGGCCGACAGCTCGTCGCTCATGAACTTGACCGCCATGTTGGTCGGGAAGTCCTTGGCGTGCACCTCCGCCGAACGGAAGTCGCGCGCCTGCGCATGCACGGCGGCAAGCGCAAGCACGGCCGTGGCGACCAGGCTGAGCAGGTTGCGTTTCTGAATCTTCATGTCTCTTCCTTGGTTTGAAATTGCGAGACCCATCGTCTCGTCGGACTGCTGAAAAAAGGATGGACCGACGCCGGCTTATTCGAAGGGGCCTTGCGCCGTGAACGCGCCGCCCTGGTAGACCGCGTTCGGATCGGTCGCGGCCACCGGCGGCTGTGCCTCGACCTTGGCGCGGAAGACCTCCGAGCTGTCCTGGGGCACGAAGCCCAGGTGCGCCGCGGCGCTGTTGTCCCACCAGACGTCGCGGTTGGCCGACACGCCGTAGACCACGGTATGCTTCACGTCGGGCGTGAAGAGCGACTTCTCGATCAACGTCGTCAGGTCGCGATAGCTCAGCCAGGTGTTCATCATCCGGCGGTTGAGCGGCTCGGGGAAGGACGAGCCGATGCGGATGCTCACGGTCTCGATGCCGTAGCGGTCGAAGTAGAACTGCGCCACGTCCTCGCCGAAGGACTTCGACAGGCCATAGTTGCCGTCGGGCCGGGGCCGCACATGCGCGTCGAGGATTTCGCTCTGCTTGTAGAAGCCGATCACATGGTTCGAGCTGGCGAAGATCACGCGCTTGACGCCGTGGCGGCGCGCGCCCTCGTAAATGTGGAACACGCCCTTGATGTTGCCTTCGAGGATCTCCTCGAACGGGCGCTCCACCGAGACACCGCCCAGGTGCACGATGGCGTCGCAGCCGGCCACGAGCGCATCGACCGCGGCCTTGTCGGCCAGGTTGCAGGGCACGACTTCCTCGTGCGTGCCCTGAGCGGGCGTCATGGCGGCGATGTCGGAAAGGCGCAGCACGTCGGCAAAGGGGCGCAGGCTTTCGCGCAGCACCTTGCCCAGGCCGCCGGCGGCGCCGGTCAGCAGCAGGCGGGAGAGCTTGCGGTCGGAAGGGGCTTGCATGGTCATTCAGTCCTCGGATGGGCTTCACCACGTTCGCGGGCAGGTCGCGCCCGTGGTGCTTTGTCAAAAATGGGCCGGTTGGCTGCTGAAATCCAGGTGATACTTCTGGCTATAAAGACGTTAGTCATATGTTGTCGTACAACAGGTTGCAAATTATCATCTTGGGATGGCAATGACAGCTGCGGGTAATCCCCAGGTCGAAGGAGCGTCGCCGGCGCACGCCGGGGCGGCGGGTGCGGCCGCGCCGGGCGTGGCCTTCGCCGGCCAGCCGCGCAAGCGGGCACGCGGCCTGGCGCATGGCCTGGTCGAGGACCTGAGCCTCAAGATTCGCGACGGTGCCCTGCGCCCTGGCGACAAGCTGCCGACCGAATCCGAAATCATGCAGGCCTTCGGCGTGAGCCGCACCGTGGTGCGCGAGGCCTTGTCCAAGCTGCAGGCCGGGGGCCTTGTCGAGACCCACCACGGCGTCGGCACCTTCGTGCTGCAGCCGCGTGCGAGCGGGGTGTTCCGCCTCGATTCGAGCGACATGGCGACTTCGGTCGACGTCCTGGCGGTGCTGGAACTGCGCATCAGCCTCGAAACCGAATCGGCCGGGCTGGCCGCGACGCGTCGCACCGACGAGCAACTGCTCGCGATGCGCGAGGCACTGGACGATTTCGAGCGCAACGTGGAGGTGGCGGGCAACACGGTCGCGCCCGACTTCCGCTTCCACCTGCAGATCGCCCAGGCCACCGGCAATCCCTATTTCGCGGACATCATGAGCCACCTGGGCACCACGATCATTCCGCGCACGCGCATCAACGCCATCCGCAACCACGACCGGCGCGGCGAATACCTCAGCCGCGTGAACCGGGAGCACGAGGAGATCTACGCCGCCATCGCGCGGCGGGACCCGGAGTCGGCGCGCGCGGCCATGCGCATCCACCTCACCAACAGCCGCGAGCGCCTGCGCATCGCCCAGGAGGCCGCCAGGCTCGCGGCCGAGGCGGCGGCGGGCGCGCCGGTGCCGCCCGCGGCCTGAGGACCGCCAGATCTGGACAAGTCATCTTCTTGGTTGTACGATGACTGACAACGCGGGCGACCGGCGGAGCCATCGCCGATGCTCATCGATCCCAACTCAGGAGACAAACACAATGCCTTTGAACCGACGCGACCTCGTTCTAGGTGCCTTGGGTGGCGGCTTGCTGGCGGCAGGTGCCGCGCAGGCGGCCGACGCCTGGCCCTCGAAGCCCATCCGGCTCGTGATCCCGTACCCGCCCGGCGGCTCGTCGGACATCATTGCCCGCTCGATCACCCAGCCGCTTGCCGAGGCGCTCAAGGTGTCGGTGATCGTCGAGAACCGGGCCGGTGCCAACGGCAACCTCGGCGCCGACTTCGTCGCCAAGGCCCCGGGCGACGGCTACACGCTGCTGCTGTGCGACGTCGGCGCGCTCGCCATCAGCCCCTCGGTCTACAACAAGCTGGCCTTCGACCCGTCGAAGGACCTGCGCGGCGTGACCATGCTGGCCTACTCGCCGCACCTGCTGGTGGTCCATCCTTCCGTGAAGGCGAACAACCTCAAGGAACTGGTCGCGCTGTCGAAGACGACGGACCTGAACTTCGCCGTCACCGCCACCGGCAGCGCGCCGCACCTCGCGGGCGTGGCGCTGCAGCGCGCGGTCGGCGCGAAATGGGAGTACGTGCCCTACAAGGGCGGCGTGCAGGCCATCCAGGACACCATCGGCGGCCAGACCCAGGTGCTGATGAACGGCATGCTCGCGACCCTGCCGCACGTGCAGAGCGGCAAGCTCAAGGTGCTGGGCGTTTCCAAGGGCACGCGCATGCCGCTGATCGGCGACGTGCCCACCATCGCGGAGCAGGGTGTGCCCGGCTTCGAATCCGGCACCTGGCAAGGCGTGCTGGCCCCGCGCGGCACGCCCGATGCCGTGATCCAGCGCCTGAACAAGGAACTGGTGACCATCATCCGCACCGCCGACATCCGCTCGCGCCTGGCCGGGCAGGGCGCCGAGGTCGTGACCATGACGCCGACCGAGCAGGAGCAGTTCTTCAACAAGGAACGCGAGCGCTGGGCCAAGGTCGTGACGGCCGCCAACATCAAGCTGGACTGATCACGACAGCCCCCGGCTGGCCTCAAGGCGGCCCGGCGGCGGCCGCCATAGGCCGCCTGTATTCCAACCCAACTTCTTCTTCCACTTCGCATGAACCCCCAAGAACTCAAATCCATCATGGGCTCCGGCCTGCTGTCGTTCCCCCTGACCGACTTCGACGCGAACGGCGACTTCCACAAGAGGGGCTACGTCGAGCGCCTCGAATGGCTGGCCCCCTACGGCGCGAGCGCGCTGTTCGCCGCCGGCGGCACCGGCGAGTTCTTCTCGCTCACCGGTGACGAATACCCCGGGATCATCCAGACGGCGGTCGACACCTGCCGCGGCATCGTGCCGATCATCGCCGGCGCGGGCGGCCCCACGCGCTTCGCGATCCAGTGCGCGCAGGCCGCCGAGAAGGCCGGCGCGCACGGCATCCTGCTGCTGCCGCACTACCTCACCGAAGCCGGCCAGGAAGGTCTGGCCGCGCACGTGGAAGCGGTGTGCAAGAGCGTCAAGTTCGGCGTCATCGTCTACAACCGCGGCCAGAGCAGGCTCTACCCGGCCACGCTCGAGAAGCTGGCCGAGCGCTGCCCTAACCTCGTGGGCTTCAAGGACGGCATCGGCGACATCGAGCTCATGAGCTCCATCCACCTGCGCATGGGCGACCGCTTCGCCTACCTGGGCGGCCTGCCGACGGCCGAGGTCTATGCCGCCGCCTACAAGGCGCTGGGCACACCGGTGTACTCGTCGGCGGTGTTCAACTTCATCCCGAAGACCGCGATGGACTTCTACAAGGCGGTGGCCGCGGACGACATGGCCACGCAGCACCGCCTGCTGAAGGACTTCTTCATGCCTTACCTGGACATCCGCAACAAGGGCCAGGGCTACGCGGTGAGCATCGTCAAGGCCGGCGCGAAGATCGTCGGGCACGACGCCGGCCCGGTGCGCACCCCGCTGACCGAACTCAAGCCGGCCGAGTACGATGCGCTGGCGTCGCTGATCGCCAAGCTCGGCCCGCAGTAAGACGCCCCCGCTTCCTTTCGACCGATCCCCAAGGACACCCGCCATGAAGAACTTCGACAACCTCATCAACGGCGAATGGCGCGCCGGCGCCAGCTACAGCGCCAACGTCAACCCCAGCAACCTCGCCGACATCCTGGGCCAGTACACCCAGGGCGACGCGGGCCACGTCGACGCGGCCGTCGCCGCCGCCACCGCCGCCTTCCCGGCCTGGGCCACGGGCAGCATCCAGGCGCGCTCGGATGCGCTGGACAAGATCGGCAATGAGATCCTCGCGCGCAAGGAAGAGCTCGGCACCCTGCTGGCGCGCGAGGAAGGCAAGACGAAGGCCGAAGGCATGGGCGAAGCCGCCCGTGCCGGCCAGATCTTCAAGTTCTTCGCCGGCGAATGCCTGCGCCTGTCGGGCGAGCTGCTGCCTTCGGTGCGGCCCGGCATCGGCGTCGAGATCACGCGCGAGCCCGTGGGCGTGGTCGGCCTGATCACGCCGTGGAACTTCCCCATCGCCATCCCCGCGTGGAAGATCGCGCCGGCGCTGGCCTTCGGCAATTGCGTGGTGCTCAAGCCCGCCGACCTCGTCCCCGGCTGCGCCTGGGCGCTGGCCGAGATCATCAGCCGCTCGGGCATTCCGGCCGGCGTGTTCAACCTGGTGATGGGCCGCGGCAGCGTCATCGGCGAGGCGCTGGTCAATCATCCCGGCATCCATGCCATCAGCTTCACCGGCTCGGTCGGCGTCGGCCGCAACATCGCGGTGCAGTGCGTGACGAAGCACAAGAAGGTGCAGCTGGAGATGGGCGGCAAGAACCCGCAGGTCATCCTGGACGACGCCGACCTGGCGCAGGCGGTCGAGCTGAGCGTGCAGAGCGCCTTCTATTCCACCGGCCAGCGCTGCACGGCGTCCAGCCGGCTCATCGTGACCGAGGGCATCTACCCCCGGTTCATCGAGGCGATGAAGGCCCGCATGGCGAAGATCAAGGTGGGCGATGCGCTGGCGCAGGGCACCGACATCGGTCCGGTGTCGAGCGAGAGCCAGCTGCAGCAGGACTTGAACTACATCGAGATCGGGCAGGGCGAAGGCGCCACGCTGGCTGCCGGCGGCGATCGGCTGAAGCTGGAGACCGAGGGCTTCTACATGTCGCCCGCGCTGTTCAGCGAATCGGTGGCTTCGATGCGGATCAACAAGGAAGAGATCTTCGGGCCGGTGGCCAGCGTGATCAAGGTCAAGGACTACGAGGAAGCACTGGCGACCGCCAACGACACGGAGTTCGGCCTCTCCGCCGGGATCGCGACCACGAGCCTGAAGTACGCGACGCACTTCAAGCGCCACAGCCAGGCGGGCATGGTGATGGTGAATCTGCCGACGGCGGGGGTCGACTACCACGTGCCCTTCGGCGGCCGCAAGGGCTCCAGCTACGGGCCTCGCGAGCAGGGGCGCTATGCGCAGGAATTCTTCACCACGGTGAAGACGGCCTATACCCTGGCCTGAGTTTGCGCCGGCCCGGGCGAGGCGAGGTGCTCAGGGCTGCGGGCCCTTGAGCACCTGGCCCACGGTCTTCAAGGTCCGGGACGGCATCCACGTGTTGCGCATGTAGAGCGCGATGAGGTCCTTGTGCGGGGCCTCCGCGAGGCGGTTGGCCGCGATGCGCTTGTCGCCCTCGCCGGCGACCCAGGCGCCGCGCCAGATCGCGCGCAGCGTGCGCACCCCGTCGGTCATCACGTCCACCGTCTTTGTCCCGAAGGCGTCCCACAGGTCGTCGCCGGCAGCGAAGGCATCGACGATGGCCATGGGTGCGAAGGTCTTGAAGGTGCGCTGCATCAACCTCACTGTCTCGACCGCCGCGGCCTGCCCCGAGGGGGGCGCCTTGATCGCCACGCTCCCGCTCTTCTGCAGTGCCTTCTTCATGGCTTCCAGCAGGGTCGGGGCGTTCTGGCGCAGCATGGTCTCTTCATAGGCCGTGTGCACACCGCTGCCGCGCGCGGGCTTGCCGGCGCCCTGTGGCTCTCCATCGTGCAGGTACGAAAGGTGCAGCGGCTGGCATGCATCGCCGACGTAGTGCGCCAGGATCCCCGCCGCGCAGACGTAGCGCGTCGCGTCCTTCTTCTGCACCGCATCCACCATCTCGTCGAAGAACTGCCACACCCTGAAGGGAAGCAGGCCGTGGCCGGTGTCGCCCACATCCGCGTAGTAGGCCAGCCAGAAGTCCGGGTTCACGTTGGCCGGGTCTTCGCACAGCTGCAGCAGCGTCTTGTTGCCCCTCTTCGCATCGGGCAGGTCCATGTCCGCGAAATGACTCGGCTTGTCGGCGCTTCCGCGCAGGGTCTTCCCATGCGCCCAGAGACGGTCGGGCACATCGGCAAGCGGCACCAGGCCGTCCGGCCCCTTCGCGTCGATCCTGGTTCTCGAGCTGATGGCCTCGAGCGGGTACGACACGACCGTCTGGTTGGCCTTCATCAACTTGCCCAGGTTGCCAGGCAGGCCGTCGCACGCGAAGTAGCCGATCGTGTAGTGCCCCACCGGCCCCCAGTATTCGGGCAGGCTCGCGTTCCAGTCGCGCACGAGCGAGACGCCGAGTTCCCGGCAGATCGGGCTGAGGGCCGCCGCGAGGGCGAAGCGGCCCACCCGCCTGGCCTGACCGGCATCCACCCACGAATGGCCGCCCCACTGCATGGCGAAGGGCCGCAGCGCCGCGAGCCGGGCCTGCGGCGTGTTCTTGTCCTGCCATTGCTCCCAGAACCACAAGGTGCCTGAATCGCCATGCAGCGATCCGGGCTCCGCCACGGAGCGCGGGCGAATCAGGAACTCGGTCACGTAGTCGACGCCGCCCGCCGTCGAATATCGATAGAACAGCGCGGCGACGCGGCCCCTGAGATCGCCGGACGCCGCCCCGAAGGCCCGCACGTCCGAGTCGATGAGATCGAGCGTCATCGTGTCGGTCGTGAGGTCGAGCCATTCCGCGAGCGGCCCCATGCCGACGACCTGCGTCGTCCAGTCGCCGATGTCGTCGACGCGGATCAAACCCGCGTCCACGTGCAGCTGGACGTTCTCGCCGCGCCAGCCCGGGTACATCTTCTCGAACGGCAGCAGGCCCACCTGGTTCGCATCCGAGACGCCGATCCTGCGGCGCTTGCCGCTGAGCGTGGTGAACAGCTCCCGGCCGGCCGATCCCGTCACATGCCGATTGGTCAGCGCATAGGTCAGGTCACCGTCCGAGACGAGGCAAGCGATGGAGCCGAGGTGCAGTTGCCCCTGCACTTGCGCATAGGCGAGATAGCCCCCGCCGAGGAAGCTGTTGGCGAAGGACAGCTGGTAGTCGGGCGCCGAAGGCACGGGCTCTTCCTCGACGAGGATGGTGCAGGTCGGAACGACCCGCCCGTCGGGCAGGTACAGCGCCCGCGGCACCATCCGGTCGGGGTCCCGGGTGAAGGCGCCTCGGTGCTCCCACTGATTGAGGAAGACGAGCACGCAGGGCCACGACCAGGGCTTGACGACGGTGTTGAAGAGCGTGCGGGCGCTGGCCGGCTTGGGTGTCTTTCGGGGCACGCTCGGCTCGTGCGTGGCATACCAGTCCCGCTCGTGAATGAGGTAGCGGCCCACCG
Organism: Variovorax sp. 01T432; assembly: GCF_056398605.1. Lineage (NCBI taxonomy): Bacteria > Pseudomonadati > Pseudomonadota > Betaproteobacteria > Burkholderiales > Comamonadaceae > Variovorax > Variovorax sp. 01T432. The sequence goes on along the minus strand of NZ_JBFTPS010000011.1, from coordinate 9,726 downwards.
CCGTTCCCACGACATGGGGCAGATGGGCCAGGTGCACGTGGTAGTGCTGGCGCGCATCCAGGATGTCGGCCAGCGTCAGCATCATGTAGTTGCGTGCCGGCGGGAAGGTATTGACTTCGGTGTTGACGCGGCTGCTTCCGGAGACTGTCATGGCGTTCCTCCCTCGGGGCGGCGTCGCCGGATGGTCCGGGTACGCATGGCCCCAACTCCCTCGCGCATTGTGGCCGTCCGAGCCGCGGATGCAATCACCCGCTCAGGGGATGGCGAGTCTCAGCCGCGCACCTTTGCGCCGCGCGGCCCATCATCCGCCCAGCTCCCGCGCGACCATGTAGATGCCCAGCAGGGCCAGCCCGCCAAAGAAGCAGCGCCTGAATACCGGCACCGGAAGCCGCGGGCGAAGCCATTGGCCGAAGGCCATTCCCGCCAGCGCCGGCACCAGCATGGCCAACGAGGCGCCGACCAGCGGCGTCGAGTAGCCGTGCTGCCCGGCCAGCGCGAAGCCCAGCGCGAGGGTCGAGGTGGTGAATGAAAGCCCCATGGCCTGGACCAGTTCGTCGCGCGACAGCGAGAGGGCCTGCAGGTAGACGACGGCCGGCAGCACGAACACACCTGTCACTGCCGTGACGGCGCCGGTGAGCGCGCCCGCCGCGGGACCGAGCCACCGCTCATGGCCCGCCGCCACGTGCAGCGGCCGCGCCAGAAAGCCCCACGCGGCGTAGGCGGCCAGCGCCACGCCGAGGGCCACCGTCGCGCCGCTACCGGCGGGTGCGCCAAGCCGCCACGCGCCCAGCAGCGTGCCGGCGACGATGCCGAGCTGCATGCCGCCCAGGCGGCGCGCCACGCCGCCCAGGCTCGCCCACGGCCGCAATTGCCACAGGTTCGTCGCCAGCGAGGGCGCGATCAGCAGCGCGGCCGCGGCGGCCGGCGGCATCCATAGCGCAAGCAGCGCCATCGACAGTGTCGGCAGCCCGAGCCCGATCACGCCCTTGACCATGCCAGCGAGCACGAAGACCGCGGCGACGAGCGCCCACAGCGTCGGAAAGGTGGGGAATGAGAACTCGTGTGCGGGCATCGACGCAGTTTCCCGAAGAACACGTCGCCCGAAAATGCGGAAGTGGCGTACCCAGCCTCAGGCGCCGCCTGAGGCTGCCGTGCTACCTTTGCCGGCATGCGATTCGACCTCACCGATCTGCGGCTGTTCGCGAACATCGTCGAAGCCGGCACCATCACCGGGGGCGCCGCGCAGACCCACATGACACTGGCCTCGGCCAGCCAGCGGGTGCTCGGCATGGAGGCCGTCCTGCGCACGCCGCTGCTGTTGCGCTCCAAGCAGGGCGTGCATCCGACCGAGGCCGGCCGCACGCTGGCGCACCACGCGCGGCTCGTGCTGCAGCAGATGGAGCGCATGCGCAGCGAGCTCGGCGAATACGGCGACGGCCTGCAGGGCCACGTCCGGCTGCTGTGCAATACCTCGGCGATGACGGAGCACTTGCCCGAAGCGCTGGGCACCTTTCTCGCGCAGCATCCGCGCATCTCGGTCGACCTCGACGAGCATGCCAGCACGGACATCGTCGATGCCGTGCGCGCGGGGCTCTGCGACATCGGCATCGTCTCGGACGTCGTCGATGTCGAAGGCCTGCAGCATTTCGTGTTCCGGCGCGACGAGCTCGTGCTCGTCGTGCCGCGCGGCCATGCGCTCGCGCGGCGACGGCGCGTCGCCCTGGCGGAGGTATTGGACTGCCGCTTCATCGGCCTGGCGGAAGGCAGCCCGCTGCAGGAGCACGTCGCGCAGTACGCCAGGAGGCTGGGCAGGCGGCTCGTCTACCGCGTGCGCGTGAGAAGTCTCGAAGCCGTCTGCCGCATGGTCGCGCAAGGCATCGGCGTGGGCATCGTTCCCAGGGCCGCGGCGCAGCGCTCGCCGTCGGCGGCGCACATGCGCTTGATCGACATCGCGGAACCATGGGCGGCTCGGCACCTGCTCGCCTGCGTCCGGGATGTCGACACGCTGCCCCTGAACGCGCAACGCATGCTGCAGCACCTGCTGGCGGCGGCCCCGAAGCCGGCCTGAGCTCCGACCCCAGTGGCGCGGCCGCGCGAAGTGCGGCAGCATCGGGCATCGGGATTCGCCATGACCACGACTTGCGCCGGCTGCGGCGGCGATGTGCTGCCCACATCCTCCTTCTGCCAACACTGCGGACGTCGGCTGGCCGACCCTGGCCCGCCGCCCGAGGACACGGCGCACGAGCCCGACCGGCGCCAGGTCACCGTGGTGTTTGCCGACCTCACGGGCTTCACCTCGCTGGCCGAACGGCTCGACCCCGAGACCCTGCGTAGCTTCCAGAATGCGCTGTTCGAGGCGATGGCACAGGCCATCGCGCGCTACGACGGCTTCGTCGAGAAGTTCGTCGGCGACGCGGTCATGGCGGTGTTCGGCGCGCCGCATGCGCACGAGGACGACCCGCAGCGCGCGCTCCGCGCCGCGCAGGACATGCTGCAGCGCGTGGACCGGCTCGGCCTGCAGTGGGCCGCGCGCCTCGGTCGGCCGGTGACGCTGCACATCGGGGTCCACACCGGCGCGGTGGTCGCCGGCAGCCTGGGCACCGGGGCCCGGGGTGCCTATGCGGTCACCGGCGATACCGTCAACACCGCCTCGCGCCTGCTCACGGCCGCCGCGCCGGGCACGGTGCTGGTGTCGGAGGCCACGCAGGCGATGGTGCGCCACTGCTTCGATTTCGAAGCCGTCGACGAAATGGCCTTGCGGGGCAGGTCGCAGACCGTCCGGGTCTACCGCCTCATCGGCGCGCGCGCCGATCCTGCCTCCGCGCGCGGCCTGGCCGAGCTCGGACTGGCGGCGCCGCTGATCGGACGCGGCGAGGCGATCGAGCGCCTGCTGGCGGCCTGCGATCGCATGCAGGGCGGCGAGGCCCAGTGCGTCAGCATCGTCGGCGAGGCCGGCGCGGGCAAGTCGCGGCTGCTGGCCGAGCTGTTCGCGCGGCTGGAGGGCGACGGCCGCTTCGCGGCGACGGGCGTGCGCCGAGCCGCGTGCTCGTCGCTCGGCGAGCCGACCTACGGCACCTTCGGCGCGCTGTTCCGCGAGGCCTACCGCGTCGAGGAGAGCGATTCGCTGGAACGGGCCCGGGGCAAGCTGCAGGAGGGCCTGCGCGCCCTGGGTGCCGACGCGGACGAGGCCGATGCGGTGGCGCAAGTGCTGAACTACCTGCTCGGCATCCAGGAAGCGCGCCCGCGCGACATCGAACCCGAGCAGCTGCAGCGCCAGATCACGATGGCGGCGCGCGCGCTGGTCGAGCGCAGGCTGGCGCGGCAGCCCGTCATGCTCGTCATCGACGACTTGCAATGGGCCGATGCGGCCTCGGTGGACCTGCTGCAGGAGGTGCTCGAGCAGCTCGCCGACCGGCCCCTGATGCTGCTGGTCTCGCAGCGCCCCGACGCGCGCGCCCTGCGCACCGTGCGGGCCGAGCACACGACCATCGAACTGGGCCCGCTCGGCGACGAGGACGCGCGCGCCCTCGTCAGCCACCTGCTGGGCGCGCCCGCGGACGATGGGCTCGCGCCGGTGCGCGATTTCGTTGCCGCGCGCGCCGGTGGCAACCCGCTGTTTGTCGAGGAGATCGTCCGCAGTCTGGCCGGCCGTGGCCTGCTGATGCGCGAGAACGGCCGCTGGGTGTGCCAGCAGAGATGCGAGGCGGTGGACGTTCCGCCCACCTTGTACGGCCTGCTGCTCTCGCGCATCGACCGCCTGGGCGCCGAGGAGCGCCGGACGCTGCAGGAGGCGGCGGTGCTGGGCGCCGAATTCGACGGCATGCTGCTGCAAGGCATCGCGAGCGAGCCGCGTTCCGCCGCGCAGGCGCTGGCCCGGCTGGCCTCGGCCGACCTGATCCGGGCCGACGGACCCGACGGACAACGCTGGCGCTTCACGCACGCGCTGCTGCACGAAGTGGCCTACCAGAACCTGCTGCTGGCGCGCCGCACCGAACTGCACCGGCGTGCCGGCCTCGCGCTCGAAGCCGCGCTCGGCCCTGAACAGGCGCCACCGGACGGCGATGGCGAAGCCCGCAGCCCGAGGCGGCTGGCCGAACTTGAAGCGCTGGGCCACCACTGGAGCCTGTCGCCGGACAAGGCCCGTGGCGCGCACTATCTGCTGGCCGCCGGCGACTGGGCGCGCGCGATCTATGCCAACGACGACGCCATACGCCACTACGAGCGCGCGCTCGCTACCCTGGCCGAAGCACCGGCCGAGACGCCCGACGCGGCGGCGCGGGTCGAGGCCGCGATGTGCGATGCGCGCGAGCGGCTCGGCGACCTGTTCGGCCTGCAAGGCCGGCGTGCCGAGGCCCTGGCGCAATACGAGGAAGTGCGGCGCGTGGCCGAGGGGCGGCGCGATCCGGTGCGGGCCGCGCGCCTGCTGCGCAAGATCGGCGGTCTGCACTGGGAGGCCGGCGAACGCGACCGCGCCAGCGCCTGCTTCAGCGCCGGCCTGGAATGCCTGGGCGAGGAGGGCGACCCGATCGAGCGCGCGCATCTGTTCCAGGAGATGGGCCGCCTTGCCTTTCGCGCCGGCGACAACGCCACCGCGCTCGCCCTGGCGCAACGCGCGCTGGCCGAATTGCCCGCCGACGCCGCCGGCCGCTCGCGCGAGGCCACCGTCGTACGCTCCCAGGCCTGCAACACGCTCGGCGTCGCGCTGGCGCGCCTGGGCCGCCCCTCCGAGGCGGTCGAGCAGATCGAGAACAGCGTCGCGCAAGCCGAGGCGAACAATATGTTGCAGGCGGCCTGCCGCGGCTACACCAACCTGGGCGTGCTGTATGCGTCGCTCGATCCGCAGCGCAGCATCGAGACCTGCCTGCGCGGGCTCGACACAGCCCGGAAGGTCGGCGACCTGGGCTTCCAGTCGCGGCTCTATGCCAACCTGGCGGTCGCCTACTGCGCGTTGACCAACCGCTGCGAGGCCGAGGGGATCGAGGCGGCGCGCGCCGCGGCCAGCCTGGACCGCCGGCTGGGCCTGCTCGAGCACCTCGCCGTGCCGCTGATCGTGCTGGGCCAGATCTACCAGTGCCACGGCGACCATGCGCACGCGTTCGCCTCGTACAAGGAGGCGCTGGCCCTGGCCGAGCAGGCCGATGAGCCTCAACTGCTGTTTCCCTGCTACGATGGTTTGGCGACCCTGTATCTCGATGCGGGGCGGCCTGCGCAGGCGGAGAACTATCTCGCCATGGCGCAGGCGGTTTGCGAGCGAGCCGGCCTCGAGCCGGACGCCCTGATGGTGCTTCCGTTCCTTTGCTGAACCTGCCGGAAGGAGCCGCGACATGACAACCGCGATGAGTCAACCCCTGGCCCCGGGCGAACCGGCCCCGGACTTCACGCTGCCGGCGGTGGCCGGCCCCGAAACCGTTTCGCTCGCCGACTACCGGGGGCGCAGCCCCCTGTTCCTGGCGCTGATGGTCGGGCTGTGGTGCCCCTTCTGCCGACGACAACTGGTCCAGATCGGGGGCTTCGAGGACAAGCTGAAGGCGCTGGGCGTCGAGAGCCTCGTGGTGGTGGCGACCGAGCCCGAGAACGCGCGCCTGTACTTCAAGTTCAGGCCCACGCGGCTGCGTCTGGCCTCCGACCCGGACCTGTCGACGCACCGCGCCTTCCGGGTGCCCAAGCCCGAGCCGACGCCTGAGTTGCTGCAGGCGATGCAGGAGACCCGCATCGACCCCTTCGGCGACTTGCCCGAGGCGCTGCCCATCCCCGAGGCCGCCAAGGTGATCGAGGCGCGCGACGGCTATGCCTGCACGGCGACCGACCTGGCCGACGTCGATCGCCAATGGCCGCAGCTCAAGGCGCTGTACATGATCGACCGCGACGGCATCGTGCGCTGGGTGGACATCGAATGCAGCCGCGAGGGCATGGCCGGCGTCGGCAAGCTGCCGTCCGAGGACATGATCCTCGAGGCGGCGCGAGCCTGCGCCTGAGCGCCGCTACCAGGCCGACGGCGGCTTGCGCAGGATCACGAGGCGCCCCTCGCGCTGCGTGACATAGCCGCCGACGCTCAGGTCCTTCATCACGCGGTTGACCATCTCGCGCGAGGAGCCGACGCGGTCGGCAATGTCCTGCTGGGTGAGCTTGTGGCGCACGACGCGTTCCGCGCCGACCGGCTCCGACAGCGTGTGGAGCAGCTCCACCACGCGGCCGTAGACATCCTGCAGCGCCATGCTGCGAAACTGCTGTGTCAGGCGCCGGACCATGCGGATCAGCTTGTGCGTCAGGTGCACCGCGAAATCGGGGTTGTCGGCCAGGAACTGGCGCAGGTCCGATCCCTGGACCACGCGGCACCGGCAGGTTTCGAGCGCCTTGATCGAGGCCGAGCGCCGGTCGCCGTCGATCGAGAGCTCGCCGAAATACTCGCCCGGGCCGTACTCGGTCAGGACGACTTCGCGGCCGTCGTCCGAGCTCGCGTAGACCTTCACCCGGCCGCTCAGCACGATGTAGAGCGAATCCGTCGTGTCGCCCTCGTTGATCAGGATGGCGTGCGGTGGGAAGGTGCGCGTCGTCCCGTGCGGCGCGATGGCTTCGAGCAAGGCCTGCGGCAGGCGGTCCAGGTCATCCGCGTCGGAACTCATTCGACACTCCGTTTCTGCATCCTTCGCCGAATCCGGGCACTGTGAACATTGTCACATCCGGCGGGCGCATTGCGCACTCGTGGCAGTGGGAGGCCTGGCCTAGATTGGCGCCTTGGCGAAGGCGAGCCGATCCTGCTCCCCGCCGCCCCCGATGGAGTGCCAGATGTTCCGGTTGTTCGTCCTTCTGATCGTCAGCCAGCTGGAGATCCGCTTGCTCGCGCTCGGCCTGGCGCCCGCCGTGACACGGATCGCCTGCGCGGTGGTCGTGGGGGTGGCCGCGGCGCTGACGGGCTGTGCCGCCTTGCCGAGCACCGAGAGCGTGCAACGGCCGGTTTCGCAGGCCCGCGTGGACACCGCCGACACCCACCTCGCCGCGCTGGCCGCCGCGTCGCTGCCCGCGGCGGATCGCCGGTCCGGCCTGCGCCTGCTGCCCGATGGCGGCCAGGCCTTCGAGGCCCGGATCGCGCTGGCGAACGCCGCCGAGAAGTCGATCGACGCGCAGTACTACCAGATCGCCGACGATGCCTCGGGCCGCGAATTCCTGCGCGCCCTGCGCGATGCCGCCGCGCGCGGCGTGCGGGTGCGCCTGCTCATCGACGACATGTACGCGGCGGGGGAGGACCGCCTGCTCAGCGGCCTGGCCGCCCGCCCGAACGTCGAACTTCGCATGTTCAATCCGCTGGCGGTGCGCGAGGGCAGCGTCAACGCCCGCGTGCTGCTCTCCCTGCACGACTTCTCCCGCATCAACCGGCGCATGCACAACAAGCTCTTCGTCGTCGACAACAGCTTCGCGATCAGTGGCGGCCGCAACATCGCCGACGGCTACTTCGGCCGCGGCCTGCCCGCCAACTTCATCGACATGGACATCCTCTCGGCGGGCCCGGTGGTGCGCGAGATGTCGGCCGTGTTCGACGGCTACTGGAACAGCCCCTACGCCTATCCGATCCAGAGCCTGGCCGCGCAGCCCGATGGCGCGGAGGCGGCCCGGCGCGGCTTCGACGAAGCCGTGGCGCGGACAGGCGCCGCCACGCCCGCGAGGGCACTGGACCTGCTAGGACAGACCGGCGTCGCCGCCCAGCTGGCCGAAGGACGCGTCGAGCTCCACCCCGCGGCCGTTCGCGTGCTGGCCGACGCCCCGTCCAAGGCCGACGCCGCCGACGCCCGACTGGCCGATGGCGCCGTCATGGACGCCAACCTGGAACTGCTGCAGTCGGCGCGCTCGGAAGTGCTCGTCGCGTCGCCTTACTTCGTCCCCGGTTCGCGCACCCTTGGCATCCTCAGGCAAGCCACCAACAACAAGGTCCGTGTCGCCCTGCTGACCAACTCGCTGGCGACCACCGACGTGCCGCTGGTGCACTTCGGCTATGCGCGCCATCGCGACGAACTGCTGGAGATGGGCGTGGCCCTGTACGAGCTGATGCCCGGCGCGGATACGCCCGCCGAGTCCTCCGGTCTGGGGCATGGTTCGCTGGGCCGCCTGCATGCCAAGCTGGCCGTGGTGGACCGGCGCTGGCTGTCCATCGGCTCCATGAACATGGATCGCCGCTCCGCGCATTGCAATACCGAGATGGGCCTGATCATCGAAAGCCCGGAGCTCGCGAGCGAGGTGTCGACCTTGCTGCGCCGGGACGAGTTGCCCCGCAGCTACCAGGTTCGCAGCGCCGGCAAGGCGATGGGTCTCGAATGGGTGGCGCTGGGTTCGCGGCGACAGGAAGTCGTGTTCGCGGCCGAGCCCCATGCCCGCTGGATGCTGCAGCTGAGGACGGCCATGCTGTCGATGTTCGTCAATGAGGAATGGCTCTGAAGCGGGGGACGGCCAGGCCGACGCCCGGGCCCGCGCTGGTATTCTTTGCCGATGACTCGGCGCAGCGTCTTGCGCATGCCGGCACTGCGGTGTGGCTTTCTGGCCTTGCTGGCGGGCTGCCTCCCTGGGTGCGTTCCTAGAGCGTCTCGGACGCGTCGAAGTCCAATTCCACCTTTGCCCCGCTGGGGTCGTGGCAGAACAGCTGCCATGTGCCCGAGCCCACCTGCTGCTGCAAGGTGTACCTGGTGCCGCTCGCGTCGAAGCGGGCCTTCACGGCGCGCAGGTCGCGCGCGGTGAAGGCCATGTGGTCGATGACGCCGGTGCGCTGCGCGGGCACCGGCCGGCCGAAGATGAGGTGCAGCACGGCCTGCGGGCTCGCGCCATAGAGCCACGCGCCGGGAAAGCCGAGTTCCGGCCGGTGGCCGACGCTCAGGCCGAGCAAGCCCACGTAGAAGTCCAGTGTCTTCTTCTCATCCTCCGCGGTCACGGTGAAATGGTTCATGCCGACGATCATCTGGCTCTCCTGGTTGAGGTTCATGGCAGTGTCTTGCGGGCAGTGTCCCATGGAAGCACGCCCGGCATGCGGTGCGCCCCGTCAGGTGGTCGGCGCTGGGGTAGCCGCTCTTCGCTTGCGGGGGCTCTTTGCGGTGGCCTTCGGCTCTGCGTCGCCAGCGGCTTCTTCAGCCTCGCGCAACAGCGCTTCATAGTTCTTGAACACGCGGCTGAACGTGGCATCAATCTTGTCTTCGTCCGGCAGCATGTCCTGGATGATTTCGATCAGATCAGGCCAGTACAACGTGCTGGGTTCGTCTTGGCGAGCAGCCATGCAGATGGCGGAGACGATGGTGCGTAGACGGCAGATTTGCTCGACCAGTTCTGACAGCAAGTTGCGTCCATCGATGTGGTGACGGGAAGCGGCGGCGTTGTCAGCCATGGCGGACTCCTTGATGAGAGGTAGTTGTTAGCCCTGATTGATGAGCCGCCAAGCCCACTCCCTTTCGGGACTGAAGATTCTAGGTCGCTCTTGCTCGCTATCGAAGTTTGGGTGCCTCCCGAGGGCACCCCCAACGGATCAACCTCCGCACGACAACGAAGCGTCCGGCCGAGGGATAAGCCACCAACGTGTCCACGGCGGGGGGCGGTGTGCCCTTGGCTGGCCGTTGAGGCGCCGCCGAGCAGCGCAGCGGCAGGCGGATAAGGGCACGTGCTGTTTGAGCGAAGCGAGTTTGCACGTGACCCCGCCTGACGTGAGCAGCGCAGGGGACCCCGAAGGGGCGGTGACGTCGGCCGGCCAAGGGC
>NZ_JBFTPS010000010.1:0-165969 GCF_056398605.1 Variovorax sp. 01T432 | reverse complement strand
GCAATGACCAAGGCGCCGAGGCCTCGATTGCCAAACTGGTCGGCGAGCTCGGCTTCGCCCCTGTGTCGCTCGGCAAAATCAACGAAGGCGGCGCTCTGATTGACATGGGAGGACCGCTCATTCTTCAGAACCTCATCAAGCAAGGCTGACGCCGCAGATTTTCTCCCGCCCCAGCGCCTTTGCCTCATCCACCGGGAGTCTTTGCTTCGCGTTGAGCGGCAGTGTCCTGACGCTCGTCTCGCCTGGGCAATGCGGAATACGTAGTTGCAAGTCAAGTCGGCCTCCCGCTCCTGAACGACCGCTTCGGCTTGAGCCGTGTGGCCGATAAGGCCCCGAGGCTGCGAAGGCGGCAGCAGGCTACAGTCGGCCAACACCGGACCTTCAGCGCTTCGACTCAGTGAACAACGACACCCAATGAATCGACCCCTGTACGCAGACGAGGCTCTCCGCCTATGAGCAAGGAATTGGTCCTTCCCGAGGCAATGTGGAGCGTGATGGAGCCAGTACTACGTCACGACCTGACGACTGTCACCAACAAGTTCCAGCGAGAATTGATGGAGCGGTATGGGGTGCGCACGCACTTTCGGCTTCGGAGCGGACTTGTGAAGACGGACGTCCGCGTGAACTGGGATGGTCGGGTGGTGGAGGAGTGGTATGAAGAATGGGGTGTGCGGGCGGAAAAGTACGGCCCCCCTCGCTTTACCAGCGAAGACCTCGAATCCTGGGGTTGTTACGACAAGGTGCGCGAGCCGACCCTCCTGCATCCGTTCAAGGTGGTTCGAGTCTGGAAAGTCCGGGTTCGGGCCGACGGTACCTTGGGCTAGCCGCCCAAAGCGGCTAGTTCAGAATTCGGCCAACTGCTGACATTCAAACCAACCGCCCAATTCGAAGGAATGGTTGGCCAATCCATCGAAGAGCCAGGCATACCTCGCGACCCTGCGGAGCGATTCTCAGAGTTGCGAGATGGGCGCAATCCTCCTCGGTCGCCTCTGGGCTCGGCTCGAGTGGCGCCGGGCCGTTTTCCATCAAAATCGCGACAAAATCGTATCTTTGTGTGGCAAAACACCGACATATTGTCGACACCATCGCCACTGCCCTCGAAAAACGCGACACATGCCGGTTCCTTCTGAAATCGAATAATGCGACAATGAGAGGGAGTTGTAGCTCAAATATCCGACAAGCCTCGAAACGACACTCCCTTGGTCACGAAAATCACGACACCCGCTCTCGACGACACCATCCTTCTGTACCCGGAGCTTTCGCCCGCGCAGGTGCGCCAGGTCCAGCGGCGGCTCGCGACAGGAGAGCTGAAGCAGGTGGCCAAGGGCTTCGCATCCTCGCTGCCCAAGGAGGACTGGGCCGCCCTCGTCGCACGACACCGTCCGCGCGTGCTGGCCGCCTTCTTCCCAGGCACCGTGATGAGCTTTCGCACCGCGTTCGACGGCGGCGCCCCGAGCCAAGGCAAAGTCTTCCTGGTAGGCACCTATCGGCGGAACGTGGAACTGCCCGGCCTGACGGTCGAGGTCTGGAAGGGCCCACCGCCGCAGGCTGGTGACAGCCAGATGATGGGGCGGCCGCTCTACTTCGCGTCGGAGCCCCGGGTGTTGCTCGAGAACCTGTCACCCAGCCGCGGGGAGAGCCCCAAGAGCGTTGGCGTCGAGGCCGTGGAGAAACGGTTGCTGGACATCTGCCACTCGCGCGGCGAGAGCTCCCTGAGTCAGCTGCGGGAGCGGGCGCGTGAGGTCGCGCCGGCGCTGGGCCTCGAGCGCGAGTTTGCGCAACTCGATGGTTTGGTGGGCAGCATCCTGAACTCGCGGCCCAGCGTTCTGACGACGCATCAGGGCAAGGCCCACACCGCGGCCGTCCCCTACGACAGCGCTCGCTTGGAGCTGTTCGAGAAGTTCGCGCAGCGCCTGCGCGCCAACCCTCTGCCCATGCCGCCCTCCTCGCTGGGCAACGACCGAGCCCGGCGGAATTTTGCGTTCCTGGAATCGTACTTCTCCAACTTCATCGAAGGCACCGAATTCGCCGTCGAGGACGCGCGCGGCTTCGTGCTGGAGGGCGTTCCTGTCACGGTACGGCCCAAGGATTCCCACGACATCATCGGCGTGTTCGAGCAGGCGCTCAGTCCCACCTGGTCAACGCTTACGTTACCCGCGGGCGAGCCTGTGCTCGAGCAACTGCGCGCGCGACACAGCAAGCAGATGGAGAACCGACCGGAGATGGGCCCGGGTGAGTTCAAGCTGGTTGTGAATCGCGCGGGCAACACCGAGTTTGTGCTGCCTCAACTGGTGAGAGGAACGTTGGTCGAAGGTAGCAAGCTGCTGCCAGGCGTGCCCGCGGGCACCGCGCGTGCGCTCTTGGCAATGTTCCTTGTTGCCGAGGTGCACCCATTCAACGACGGCAACGGACGCCTGGCGCGCCTGGTGATGAACGCTGAGCTGTCTGCCGTCGACGGATGCCGCATCATCGTGCCCACGCTGTATCGCGAGCAGTACCTGGACTGCCTGCGTGCGCTGACCCGCGGGGGCGACCCGGACCCATTCATCAAGGCCATCTGCCATATCCATGACTGGAGCTCGCGCTTTCGCTACGACGACCTCGACCAGGTCATCGCGGACATGCGCCGCTGCAATGCCTTTGAGCGCTCGCTCACCCAGTTCAAGCTCTTGATGCCGTAGCCGGCGACTACTTCGTGGGCCTGCTGAAGCCGGTGCGCGTGCGGCAGAATGCGGCCAGAAGCAGACACCCGCAGCGTCCGGGCCACCTTCACTGGCGCGCGTAGCGCAAATGTGTGGCGGCTGAACCATGTAGAACGCTGTCGATGCGAAATTGCGGGCTGGGCTCTCGCAGGTTCTCGAAGAGGCGCCGCCCGCTACCAAACAACACGGGTGCCCAGGCGATTTCCAGTTCGTCGACGGCACCCAGGTTTAAGTACTGCTGAATTACATCCGCTCCACCCGCGATGCGGATATCACGTTCGCCTGCGGCTTCTCGGGCCATCGCTAGCGCACGCTCGGGCCCGTCATTGATGAAGTGGAAGGTCGTACCGCCTGGACGCACCCACGGTTCGCGCTTTTCGTGGGTAAGAACGTAGACCGGTGTGTGAAACGGGGCGTCCTCCGGCCAGGCGATTTCCCCTTGGTCGAACATCCGCTTGCCCATGATGTTGGCGCCGATGCGCTCGAAGGTGTATCGAACGAGGTCATTAACCGGGCCAGTTTCTCCGCCTGGTCCGAGCTTGAGTACGTTCTCGCGAAAGTACTGCTGCTTGAGTATCCAGGCCATCATTGCGCCCCACTTGGCCCCCCAGTTCTTGAACTCGGGGTCGCCCATGGTCATGCCTTCCGGCGCCATATAGCCGTCGAGGCTGAGTCCAATGTTGACGAATACTTTGCTCATGACTTTCCTTTAGGTCGACCGTTGTGTACAGCGTCTACAACGATATCCCGGAATGGATGCCGTGTACAAGGTCCCCTTCGTCCAGCCCCGGCGGATTTTTTTTTGCTGCCCCCCACCTGGGCGACCGCTTCGGGCTCGAAGCTCCCCTGCCGCGCCGCGACCGGCTACAGTCGGCCACAACCAGACATTGACGGCTCCCTCCCGGCGAAGTTCAAGGCAGGTCTATCCCATGCCAATGCGCCTTGGTCGCGGCGGACTATAGTCGGCCAGAACCGGACGGTCGCACTCGGGCTCCGAAGCGCGTGCGCACTGACGACATGGCGGGCAACAATCAGCCCATGAAATGCCAGATTTGCGGGCGTGAGCTCGACCGAGACGACGACCCGTTGTCGGTGAACTGCGCCGGCGACTGCTGGGGGTGTGTTGGCGAGGTCGAGGCGGCCATGGGCTGGGAGCCATCATTGAAAAAGGTGCGCGAAGAGTTCGCTCTCGGCCTTCGGCCAGGCTGGACCGACCCATTCACCAGCGGCTGACGGCCAATACCGGTCGTTCGAGCCCGACTCACAATATTGCTGCCCAGTTAGTTCGATGAGTGCTTTCCCGTGACACATGCACCACGTGGCGTCTCCGTCGCGCTAGGCGTAGACCTTGGTTCGCTAATCGACGTTGCCTTGCACGACGCGGTCTGCCTGCGTTCTTCGGCGTTGATGATGCCAAGCCATCGAGACCACTACTTGCTTTTCGGCTCGGGTTGGAACGGTGTCGCCATTCGCATGAAGGCCGCCGGTCGTCACGCAGAGGAATTCAAGCGGCTATTCTCGGCCGAAGCGGCCTCCAGCACTGAAGAAAGGTTCGAGCAAGACGCTCGCTTCTTCGACTGCATCGCCAACGCGACGGCGGCCGCTGAGAACGCGGTCTTCGCGGCCTACCTTCTATCCGTCTTTCCGATGGTGCCGCAGCCAATGGAAAAAGCCCTCAAACAGCCGAGAGACCAAATGGTGGAGCAAGTCTCAAAGGGCGGTGCCACCGGTGCTCTTGGCCGGTTTCTCAGAAACTCGTTCATTGCTCCGGAGGCTGCCAGGCTGTACGAAGTCCGCGATTACCTTCTTCATCGCGGCCGTCCGCCTAGAACTCACTTCTTGGGCGGAGAATTCCACGGCAAAGCAACCATAGCGCGGAACCTGAAGGCTCATTCTTCGCAATGGCAGAATGACTTGGTCCTTGACAGCGATACTCTGAACACGGTGTTGCGTTGGCTGACGCAGCACTGTGAAGGGGCTGCGAAGCTCATGTTGCAGGTCATGCAGTAGGCCATGCTGACGGCAATTGCGGAGGGGCGCCTGGCCTCCAGAGCGCATGCGAACGGACCGCACAGCAGATAACAATCGGCCACAACCGGACTTTCGTCACGACCTTTCAGTTTTCCTTCAAAAGCGCTTTGAAGCCGCTTACCCGCTGGCTAGATTCGCGGCAAAGCACGACTCAAGCACCCAAATTTCCAGAGAACTCCGATGCGGCTTCTATCCAAGCTCAGACTCGCTCCCGTTGTCCACGCGATGATTCTGATGGCTCTTCCGCTGGCCTCCGTCGCTGAATCAAAACCGCTGTGTGGGCCAACGGCGCTAAGGGCCGCGACATACATCGACGGCTTGGGCTGGGGCCGAGTCAGCGGGAACCAGCTGAGCATTTTGGGCATCATGAAGGACGGAGTGAGCGCCGATGAGATTGTCACGATTCGGTCCAACGTCAGCGGGTATCGCTACGTACTCGACATGCGTATCGACGCGAACACGGAGAGCTGCATCGTGATGGCGCTAAAGGCCGAAACCATGTGATTGCCGGTCGCAAGGCGCAGTGGCGTCGTGCGGCGGCAGTCGGCCAACAGCTGACGTTGCCGAACGCCATCACGAAGTGAAACGTTGAACCATACTTTGCCCCCAAGGCCGGAGCTCATATGACCACGATTGCTGAGAACACAGGATTCGTCACGCTCATCAACGTTTTCTCGGTCGAGCCCGCGAATCAATCGGAGCTCGTCACACTGCTCGCACAGGCCACGGACACGTCAGTCCGCCACGTTCCGGGCTTTGTCTCCGCAGCCCTTCATCGTAGTGTCGATGGTACGAAAGTCACGATGTACGCCCAGTGGGAAAGCGCCGAGCACTACCAAGCGATGCGCTCGAATCCGGTCGCCTCCCCATTCCTCGACCAAGCACTCGCGATAGCGAAGTTCGACCCTGGGATGTACGAGGTGGTGAAAGTCTTTTCTGCTTCGCTTCAAGGCTGACGGCCGTCGATTCGATGACGGTGCGATGCCACGGGCCGTAGATTCTTCGCGCCAGCTTCTGGCTGCAGTCGGCCAGAAGCGGTCGTGCGACACGGTCCTCTTGTCGCAGGTGAAGGACGCGCCTATCGTGCGTAGCATGAAGGTTAGCGAACTCATTCAACTCCTGCAGAGGTGCGACCCAGACGCCACGGTTGTCATCTGCGACAAGTCTGAATTCATCCGCGTGGGACTGATACGCCCGCTCACAGCCGAGGAACTGCAGCCGATGCAACTAGGAGAGGTCGTCGAGGACGACGGTCGATGGATTTGCCGGTGGAGCGACCACCCCATCGAATGCGAGGGTCCGAAGTCTGGGCTGTGCCTTGGGCCACAGTAGGCTGCAAGTGGCTACCTCGGCCGAGCGCGAGGACCGCTTTGGGCAATTCACGACGAGAATGCCGGCGGCTGCAGTCGGCCATGAGCGGAAGTCCCGCCCAATCTTCCGTCCGGTCTCGTTTAACCTTGGTCAACAAAGCTTGCGGAGGTTTTCGTCATGCTTCAAATGCGACCCGGGTGCGAGTGCTGCGACCGAGATTTGCCGCCCGATTCGGCCGTTGCCCGGATTTGCTCTTTCGAGTGCACGTTCTGCAGTGACTGCGCCGAACAGCGCCTCGCCGGAATCTGCCCGAACTGCGGCGGTGAGTTGCTCCCGCGCCCACGGCGGTCGGCCGCCAAGCTTGCGAAATATCCGGCTTCGACCACGCGAGTGTTCAAGCCTGAAGGTTGCGCGACGGCACAGGGAACGTGGCCTCAGTAGGCGCGGTACGTGGTGTACGACAGCGCTTCGCCAACAGCCGTGACCGGCCAGGACCAGACATTCCGCACGGACGTCCAACGAGGCACATGAAGACCTTCGCGATAGCTGCCATTGACGGATACCAGCGGTTCATCTCACCCTACAAGGGCTTCAGCTGCGCACATCGAGTGCGGACGGGCGGAGCTTCATGTTCGCGGTTCGCAAAGCGAGCGATTGCTCGCCTGGGCATGGTGGCCGGCGTCCTGGTCACCATCCGCCGCTTTGAAGCATGCGCCGCCTCGGCACGAGTCCTCTCCAGCGCGGAAGGCCAAGCCGCCGCGGCGCCGCCGGAAGCTCCCGCCGAGGCTTGCCCGCTTTGGTCCCGCTGGGCGCGAGGAGACTATCAGGGTGCTGCGCGCGCGGGCCCGGCTAGGTCAGAATCCCGCCATCAGCTGACCTTCAACGCGGTCCTTTCAAATCAACGCATAGGCATGTCCATTCCTCAATTCCTCAACCTGGGCTCAGTTGCGATGGCGAGCCTGATGGCAACGCCGGCTCAGGCGCGCAGACGAGGCGGTAGTGGTGGCGAGGACCCGTTTCCATGGCTCACAGAGTTCATGGTGTACTTCCTACTGGGCATGCTCGCCTTGGCCGTCGTGGGTGCGCTGTGGCGCTACTTCACCCGACCCTCCGCCGCGGACATGGCCCGGGAGCGATGCATGAGACGTGTCTCGAGGCGAGAAGACAGAGCAAGGCGCCGACCGCAGCGCTGACGGCTATGCTCCGGCAATAACCGATAAGCGGCCGCTCTGCCTCAATATCCAGAACACCAAACGGAGAAATCACTTGAACGCTGGCGACTTATACGCAACGCCGACCAATCAGCATCGACTGGTACTCGACCGGACCTTGACTGGCGACATCGCCTTCGCCACGCGAGGGGGCAACACGCAACACGACTACAACCCATGCCAAGTTCAGCCGATGGCAACCTTTGGCTCTGAAGCGGCGATGATTCAAGCCGTCCCGCCGACGGAGCTTGCACGGGTCCAATTAAAGTTCGCACCCTACATCGTCGCGAACGGCATTCGATAGGCGGCTGCCTGCGGCCACCAGCAGTCACTCGTCCCCAACTCCCAATGAACCTGAAGACGGCCGAATCGCCAAGGACATTCCCTGGCAAGATTCGCCGTTCGTGGCCTCAGCTAGCGGAGGCCACAACAACTAGGACAACGCTCAATGGCGGAAGAGGCAACGGCCAAAACGGTTAAAGATTTCGGTGCGAGGTACAACCTGTGGAAGGAGTTCCTGACTGTTTGGCCCCTGAGCCGACTCACCACTATGACTTTGGAGGAGTACACGAAGGCGGGCTCGCACTCTACGTTCGCCTACTGGGTGGAGTACAAGCTCAAGGTTTTCGGTGAGATTTCCGGTGGCTCCGGCCGCACGATGCGCATTTTTTCGCGTGTTCCGGGCATCGACAAGGATTCGACAAATCCGAGCATCAAGAGGTCGGAAAAATACGGTTGGCTGGCTAAATACGGGGCGACGGAGCAGAAGGCCTTCGAAGCTGTTCGAACCGCGGTTGTCACGGTCGCGCAGGCCGCTGCCCGAGGGGATGTCCAGACAATCGAGAACGCCGACCTAGGCAACGCACTCAAATGGAAAATCGCCTTCCTTTACCAGCCCCAATCTGAGCCCTTCGCGATTGCGGTGTACCTGAGGGAGGCACTCAGTGCTTTCCTGGACAAGCCACCGGGTAAGGCTGCGAATAGCCAGCTGTATTCGGAAATCCTCCCGCATCGCACCTCAGCGGAAGGGCTTATCGAGTTCGGGGACCGGGTCTGGACCGAATGGAGCACCAAGAAGGTGGACGTCTGGAAATTCTCCCACGGGGACAAGGTGTTCACGAGGGATGAACTAGCTTCAATGCTCGCCGCGCGGGTCATCGTGACCGGGACGGACGCCCCGAAGGACCAAGGGGCAAAGTTCGTCGCCGCTAAGCACGGCACAGTGTTCTTCCTCTGTCACAGCAACAGCTTGCGGCTCCTCGGTCGATTAGTGGGCGACATCGAGCCCACCGCTAAGGGCGAACCATACGCGCAGCGGCGCTACAAAGTCCTGAAGCAGGCTTCTAACATGCGCGACACGGTAAACAGCAAACGCAAGTGGTCGCCAGGCGGCATCTCCACGTTTTTTCAGGTGCCGCACCTGCAACTCCTGGAGTTTGAAAGCGTCGTGTTGAAGCCGTTCTTCGACATGGACCTCCTGGACCTGGCGGCGTTGATTGCCGCAGATGACGCTGACGAAGACGAAGATAGAGTCGAAAAGGAAATATCCGTGACAAACGAGAGCGTCTCGCAGACCGGCTTGACCGAGGGCCCACTCAATCGCATCCTTTATGGACCTCCTGGTACAGGGAAAACCTACGAATCTGTGGCGGAAGCAGTGTCTATCGTCACCGGGCGCGAGGTCGGTGAGTTGGTCGCCGAATCCGAGTACACCAAGACCAAGGCGCTATTCGACACGCTTCGGAAGAGCGGCCAGATTGACTTCGTCACGTTTCATCCGTCCTACTCGTATCAGGATTTTGTTCAGGGTATTCGACCCTCAACCGACGATGGGGTGATTTCTTACGACGTACAAGATGGGGTTCTGATGCGTATCGCTGTCGAGGCCAGAAGAAACTGGCTGAAGTCAATGCAAGGGCGGGAGGGTGAGCTTGCTGACGCAGCCCGATTCGACCGCGCATACGACCAAGTCGTGCAGGATATCGAGGCTAATGAAGCAGGTGGCGTCAGCGCCAAACTCTCGTGTGGAACCGAGGTGACCGTGACCTTGGCGAAACGACGCGGCGGCCTGTACGTCAAATCGAAAAACGGGAGTGAGCCAGTCTCGCTCTCGCGGGCCAAGCTCAAGGCGGCGTGGGCTAAGAGGAGCGCCTCTTCGAAAGTCACCGCCATCAGCCGGCATGTGCCAACCTACTTTTGGGCCGTCGTCCAGCTACTGCAGGCAACTGACGAGCGCCTCGGTTCGGCCTCGACTGGGGAGGCGCTGAAGAACTATGTGCTTGTCATCGACGAAATCAACCGCGGCAACATCGCTAAGATTTTCGGTGAGCTCATCACGCTCATCGAAGACGACAAGCGCCTCGGAAGGCCGAACCAGTTGACGGCTCGTCTGCCCTATGCGGAAGAGGAAGAGGAGCCTTTCGGCTTGCCTCCAAACCTCTTCATCGTCGGAACCATGAACACCGCAGACCACTCCATCGCGCTCATGGACACTGCGCTGCGACGAAGGTTCGTCTTCAGGGAATTGATGCCTAGACTTGAAGCACTCCCGCAAGCCCCGGTGGGTGACGTCGACCTACCAAGGCTTTTGGAAAAACTGAACCGTCGCATCGGCTTCCTCTTTGACCGCGAGCACACCATCGGCCACGCCTACTTCTGCAACGCAAAGAGCTTCATCGACGTTCGGGATGCCCTGAGGTTCAAGGTTATCCCCTTGCTCCAGGAGTATTTTCACGATGACTGGTCCAAGATTCAGCTCGTGTTTGACGGCAAGCGCTCGGCATCCGGCCATCAGATTGTGACTGCGGACGAGGTGTCCCCCGAAAAGCTGTTCGGCACAAACGTGGATGGCTTGGAGCCCCGGAAGCGGTACACAGTCCAGCCGGATATCACCCTGGCCATGGTCAAAGCGATTTACGAATGAGCGGGTTCAGCGCCCTTGAATATGAGGGGTTGGCTGTAGTCGGCCAACTTCCGCAAGGGGACCCTAACGCGCCGGTCCTGACGGACGGGGAGGTCGACGAGTTGTACGCGCTGGGAAAGCGGATGCGTCAGCGAATCATTGAGCATACCGGTAGGAGCAAGGTGCGATTCCGACAATTCGTCGGCTTAGTACGGGTTGGCGGCAGGGACATTGAGGTCTTGCCAAAGATTGAGACGCCAGGAGAGCCACTTGGCATCGCCAGCGTCCGCGGGAACCTCCTCGCCATGCTGTTGGCGGCCTATGACGTGGAGGTTCATCTGCCAGGTGAAGCCCAGGCAGTCCTGGCGAAGTCAAGCTGGCTGGACGCTTTCATACTCATGTTCTGCCGAAACCTGGGAGAGCAGGCTCGCCGCGGCCTTACAAAGCGCTATCGAGTCGATGAAGATGACCTGCAGATGGTGCGCGGTCGGATTCTTGTTGACGAGCAAGTCCGCCGCAACTTTGTGCACAAGGAGCGACTTGCTTGTGAGTTCGATGAGTTGGACGAGGACCACGAACTGAACCAACTCCTGAAGCTTGCGCTTACCCGAATGCTTCGGCTTGCACGGTCCGCCGAAACTCAGCGCCACGTCCGAGAACTGCTTCTCTCGTTCGGGGCCGTTTCCATACGCACGTCGCAGGGCGCTTGGTGGCGCGGCGTCAAGCTAAATCGTTTAGCCGCTCGATTTGAGCCATCCAAGAAGATGGCACAGCTGTTCATCTCGAAGATGAGTCCTGACGTTGCCAAGGGAGGCAAGAGTTCGTTCTCGCTGCTCTTCGACATGAATCTCCTTTTCGAGGAATACGTCGGACGACAGCTCCGCAAAGAATTGGCTGCACACGGCCTCAGTGTGAGCTTGCAGCACTCTCAGCATCATTTGATGCAATCGGAGGACGGCGAGGTCAGCATGTTCCGTCTGAAGCCGGACATTGTCGTCGCCGGCGCAGGGGTGACCTACTGCATCGCAGACACCAAGTACAAGCGCCTGCAGCTGGAGGAGCGCAAACTTGGCGTCGCGCAGGCTGACCTCTATCAGATGCTCGGATACGCCCACCGCTACCACTGTGAACGTCTGCTGATGCTATATCCCTACGAGCAAGCCGCAAAAGTGCCATTGGACGAGGGTAGGTTGCTGCGGTATCAAGCGCGCAACACCACTGTCGTCGTAGGGCAAATCTGCCTCGCGGACCTCGGCAAGGTCCGGCAACAACTCAGGCTGCTATATCGACGCGCCGTGGGGCTGGCGAGTTTGGAGGCAATCGAACCGACGTAGCCTCTCAGAGGCAAAGGCGGACAGTCGCTGCAGCAGAATGCGGCTATAGGAAGACCTTCGTCGTGAACGCCGCGTCGGAATTGGTCTGGAACTCGCCGCGGAAGCTGTGATTGCTACGAGCATCTGGMTGGCACACGAGCTGTCTGTGGATGGCTGCTTGGACCGTGGGGCACTAGAGACTACGAGCATCGCCAATGCGTGATGGTGGGGAGGTAGGGCTTGGAGACTCGGTGATACTCTCATGCGAGAAGTCAGGCATGGACGAACTAAAACGGGCGCTGTCGGAAGCACTGAACCGCACTGGCTTCCGTGGGGGTGTCCGAATTTCTGTGTGTGAGGCGGTTGGTTGAATTGGTCTCGACTGATTTCTCTTCTGTCTTCAGGCCCCTGCCAGGCCGCCGGAGGCGCCCCCGGTTGAGCCATGTACTCATGCTCAACCTCCTGTTCTTCCGCCACCGTGATTGGGCTGCGTGAAGCGTTCTTCGTAGAGTATCGCGAACTGGTTCATGGCCTCGCGCCACTCCTTGGCCGCTCGGCCCCAATCAGCGGTGATGTTGCGCAGAGCCAGCCAGATGAGCTTGGTTGCCGCATCGTCGCTTGGAAAGTGCCCGCGCGTCTTGATGATCTTGCGCAGCCGGCTGTGCACGCTCTCGATGGCATTTGTTGTGTAGACCACGCGACGCACCGCCGGCGGAAACGCAAAGAACGGAATCACGCGATCCCAGGCGCGGCGCCACGCTGCGGTGACGGTGGGGAATTTCTGGCCCCACGGGCTGCGCTCGAACTCGTTCAAGGCCTCCAGAGCGGCCTCGGCGCTTGGCGCCGTGTACACCGGGCGCAGGGCTGCAGCGAGCAGCTTGCGGTCCTTCCAGCTCGCATAGTCCAGGCTGTTGCGAATCAGGTGCACGATGCACGTCTGCAGCGTGGTGGCCGGGAACACCGCACCGAGCGCCTCGCCGATACCCTTGAGGCCGTCGGTGACCGCGATCAGGATGTCGCCTACGCCGCGTGTCTTCAGATCGTTGAAAACCTTCATCCAGAACTTGGCGCCCTCGGTGTTCTCGATCCACAGTCCCAGGATGTCGCGCGTGCCGTCGGGCAGCACCCCCAGCGCCATGTAGATCGCCTTGTTGCGCACCACCGCCTCTTCGCGGATCTTCACGCGCAGCGCGTCGAAGAAGATCACCGGATACATCGGCTCCAGCGGGCGCGACTGCCAGGCCCCAACCTCGGCCATCACCGCGTCGGTGACCGAGCTGATGAACTCAGGGCTGACCTCGGTGCCGTATTGCTCGGCGAGGAAGCCCTGGATCTCGCGCACGGTCATGCCGCGCGCGTACATCGCCACGATCTTGTCGTCGAAGCCGGTGAAGCGTCGCTCGTGCTTGGGGATCAAGACCGGCTCGAACGAGCCCTCCCGGTCGCGCGGCACCTCGATACGCAGCGGTCCATCCTCGGTCAACACGGTCTTGCCGCTGGCGCCGTTGCGGTGGTTGCTCACGTCATCGGCCTTGGTCGCACCCGGCGGGTAGCCCAAGTGGTGCGACAACTCAGCGCCCAGGGCGCGTTCGATGAGCGCCTTCTTGAACGCCATCGAGGCGGCCTGCACCGCCTCGGCACTCATGGGCCCCTTCACGAACTGATCAATCAGTTCCTTGGGGATCGACGGCAAATCCGTCGCAGCGGCCGCTGCCGCCTTCGTCGTCTTCCTGCTTGGCATACATGCTCCTGGTCGTCATGCTATGCCTCGCACACAAAATTCCGGACAGGCTCGCTTCCGTTCGAGAACTTCGCGTTTGAGACGGCCATAGATGCTTCTTTGAACTTAACTTCCGCCAACATCGGCACATGAATGCTAAGGATGGTCTGCAAAACGGGCCCGAGCCTTGCATGATCTGAAGCCATGATTTCCAAACGCGTGACTCCCCCGAATCAGTTGGGCTTGGGCCTGAACCTGTCGACGAAGAAAACGCGCAAGCGCGAGTTCCTCGACGAGATGGATCGGGTGGTGCCCTGGAGCGCGCTGGTGCAGATCGTCGAACCGCACAGCCCTCGGGCCAAGACTGGCCGCCCGCCATTTGCGATCGAGACGATGCTGCGCATCCACTACCTTCAACAATGGTTCGGGCTGAGCGATCCGGCGATGGAAGAGGCGCTGCACGACGTGCCGTTGTACCGAGAGTTCGCGGGTCTGGGTGACGGCGTGAGCCGCCTGCCCGACGAGACTGCGTATTTCGGCGCATCGTGACCGCCGATTTCGGCATCGTGACCGCGCATTTCGGTCATCGTGACCGAGCTTTCATTTCGGCCCATCGTGACCGACCGTTTCGGGATCGTGACCGCCCATTTCGGCGATCGTGACCGCCGTGACGGCGCCCCGTAAGAAGGGCGCTGATCCAGCCGGCAGTGCTGCGTAGAGAACGCAACCCGGGTCTCCTACCCTCGACGGTTTTTGCCCTCGAGCCGCGGATGCCCAAGCAACAACTCTCTCTACGCATGATCAAAGATGTTCTCCGCCTGAAGTGGCACGCCCAGCTCTCGCACGAGCAAGTCGCCGCCACGTTGAAGATCTCCAAGGGCGTCGTCGCCAAGTACGTCGGCCTGGCCACCGCAGCCGGCCTGGACTGGGGCACCGTCCTGGACTGGAGCGAACAGCAGCTCTCTACTGCGCTGCAACCTCGCTCGGCAGCCGCGCTGTCCGTCGTCGTGCCCGACTGGGGCCGCATCCACCGCGAACTCGACCGCAAGGGCGTCACGCTGATGCTGCTGTGGCAGGAATACGTGGAGGCGAATCCGAAGGGCCGCACCTGGCGCTACACGCAGTTCTGCGAGCACTACAAGGCCTTCGCCGCCACGCTCAAGCGCTCGATGCGCCAGCACCGACGCGCCGGGGAGAAGATGTTCATCGACTACGCCGGCTCCACGGTGCCGCTGAGCGATGGCGCCCGCGCCCAGGTCTTCGTCTCGGCCATGGCCGCCTCCAGCTGCGTGTTCGCCTGCGCGACGCCCACGCAGCGCCTGGACGACTGGATCGAAGGCATGGTACGGGCACTGCACTTCTATCAGGGTGTGCCGGCGCTTGTCGTCCCCGACAACGCCACGGCCGTGATCGCCTCGGCCGACCGCTACGAGCCCCGTGCCAACGACACGGTGCAGGACTTCGCCCGCTATTACGGCACCTCGGTCCTTCCAGCGCGCCCGCGTTCTCCAAAAGACAAAGCCACCGCAGAAAGTTCGGTTCAAGTGATCGGCCGCTGGGTCCTGGCGCGGCTGCGGCACCACCGCTTCGACACCGTCGCGCAGGTGGACGCGGCTATCGCCCGACTGCTGCCCAGCGTGAACGAACGCCCGTTCCAGAAGTTGCCCGGCAGCCGCGCCAGCGTGTTCGCCGAACTGGACGCGCCTGCCCTGATGCCGCTGCCGCCACAGCGCTATGAACTGGCCCGCTTCAAGACGGTGAAGGTCCACATTGACTATCACGTTGAGGTGGACGGCCACCGCTACAGCGTGCCCCACGCACTGGTGGGGCAGACGCTGGAGGCACGGCTCACGAAGCACGCCGTGGAGCTGCTGCTGCGCGCTCAGCGGGTGGCCGCCCATATCCGCAGCGACCGGCGCGGCGGCTTCACCACGGTCGAAGCGCACATGCCCGCGGCGCACCGGGCACAGCTGCAATGGACGCCGCAGCGCCTGATCGAGTGGGGCCAGCAGATCGGCATGGCCTGCGGTGAACTCGTCACCCGGCTGCTGCAGACCTACAAGCATCCGGAGCACGGCTACCGCTCCTGCCTGGGGCTGCTGAGCCTGTCGCGGCGCTACGGCCGTGAGCGGCTGGAGGCGGCGTGCGAGCGCGCCCTGGCGCTGGGGACCGTGCGCTACCGGCACGTGCGTGACCTGCTGGCCAACAACCGCGATCTTCTCGCCCAGGAGGCGGCCGCGGAATGGACCAGCCCCGTCCACGCGAATGTGCGCGGCCCGGACTACTACCAATGAGGCGATCTGCCGTGACGCCTTCGCTCCCTGCAAACCACCGAACTCTGACCCCCATGCTCAACAACGCCACCATCGCCCAACTGCGCTCCCTCAAACTCCAAGGCTTCGCCGACGCGCTGCAACAGCAGCACGAGCAAGCCGACTGCCTGGGTCTGTCCTTCGATGAACGCCTGGCTCTGCTGGTCGAACGGGAGGTCTACGCTCGCGGTGACCGCAAGCGCACCCGGCTGCTGCAGAGGGCCCAGCTGAAGTACACGACCGCGACGTTGGAGGATGCGAGCTTCGAGGGCATCCGCGGCATCGATCGCTCGGCGTTGATGGGCCTGGCGCTGTCCACGTGGATCGAGCGTGGCGAGACGATCTGCTTCGCCGGCGCCACCGGGCTGGGAAAGACGTGGCTGGCCTGCGCGCTGGCGCAATACGCCTGCCGCCAGGGCCACTCGGCGCTGTACTTGCGCGTGCCGCGCCTGGCCGAGGAGCTGCGCATCCTGCACGGCGCGGGCAGCTTCCGGCGCTGGCTGCAGCAGTTGGCCAAGGTGGACGTGCTGGTCTTGGATGATTGGGGAACAGGCGCCATCGACGCTGCGACCCGGGCCGACCTGTTGGAGATCGTCGACGACCGCAGCGCCCAGCGGGCCACGATCATCACGCATCAACTCCCCATTGAGCACTGGCACGCGTGGCTGGGTGACCCGACCGTTGCAGACGCGATCCTTGATCGCTTGATGCAGCACTGCCGGCGCTTCACGCTCGAAGGTGAATCCCGTCGCACGCGACGCAACGCTGGTGTGGCAAACAAGTCGAATAAGACAACTCAGGAGGCCAAATCTTGACCTGACCCCACGCCGCCTACCCTAGACTCCACCCTCTACGCAACACCTGCCGCCGGACCGGCGGTCACGATCGCCGAAACGGGCGGTCACGATACCGAAACGACATTTACCGACGCCCTCAGCGGCGTCGGTCACGATGGCCGAAATGACCGGTCACGTTCGCCGAAATACGCAAGACCACCATCCTGCGCTTTCGCCATCTGCTGGAGGCCCACGATCTGGCCGTCGACATGCTGCGCGTGGTCAACGACATCCTTCAAGCCAAGGGCTTGTTGTTGCGCACTGGCACTGCTGTGGATGCCACGCTGATCGCCGCGCCCAGTTCGACCAAGAACGCTGAAGGCGAGCGTGACCCCGAGATGCATCAGGCCAAGAAGGGCAACCAGTGGTACTTCGGCATGAAGGCTCACATTGGCGTGGATGCCGCGTCGGGGCTGGTGCACACGGTTGTTGGTACGTCGGCCAATGTGAGCGACATCAACGTCGCCGGAGCGCTGCTGCACGGCGAGGAGCACGCGGCCTTCGGTGACTCGGGCTACCAGGGCGTGCACAAACGAGCAGAGGCCGCAGGGCCAACCTGGCATGTGGCGATGCGCCCGGGCAAGCGCAGGCTGCTCAACCCGTTCATCGAGCCGGAGTTCGTGGCCGAGCGCGTTGAGAAGATGAAGGCCAGCATCCGAGCCAAGGTCGAGCACCCATTCCGGGTGATCAAGCAGCAGTTCGGGTTCACGAAGGTGCGCTATCGAGGCTTGGCGAAGAACACGGCGCAGATCGTCACGCTGTTCGCGCTGTCGAACCTGTGGATGGCGCGGCGTAAGTTGATGGAGGTCCGGGGATGAGTGCGTCTGCGAGGCCCGAAACGGGCTTGCAAGGCGGCCGCAGCGGCTGCCCCGCGCAGCGAATCGTTGCCGACCTTGCGCGATCGAGCCATCTGGTTGCGGCGACATCACCTTGTTCATTCAGACGTGATTGCAGAACGTCTTCTGCAGACCATCCCTAACCAACGGCGCAACGGTCTCCGAACGGCCGCTTTCCGCATAAACGTACACCCGCTTTGGGCCCGAACCGGGCCTACAGCGGACGGCAACGGGGCCTGGAAAAGCGGCCGTTGGATGCTCGCTGCACCTTTCCGCCCGCGGAACTTTGAAAAACCGAGCGGTGCAAATTTGAAAACGACGCTCGCAAGCTGTTGATTTTCCCGCGTTAACAAGTGCGACAACTGTGGAGGAACTCATTCGTTCGTGTTCGTTCGTTCCGTGCTGTCATTCGGACGGGAAAAATCCGGCCAGGATCATGCTTCCAGCGGTGGGCGCCTTGGCGGGCGAGGGCCGCGAACGAAAACGACGCCACAAAAGGTTGCGCGACTCACAGGACCGCCCGCAGTCCTGTGAGCTCACATCGTTCCCTTGACCTCGTCACCGTGAAGCGGCATTCCGAGCGCGCGGAGCTTCTGCTGCACCGTTGCGACCGAGACCTTGCGGACGCTGACGCCCGTGTCGATCGCGACTGCGGCCGCGACCCCGGCCGCCTGGCCGGTAGCCATGCAAGCGGGCATGTTGCGCGAGCGCGCATGGGCGGCGTGGTCGGCTGAGATGCAACGGCCTGCCACTAGCAATTGCTCAACACCCAGCGGCAGCAGCGCCCGATAGGGAATTTCGTAGGGGCGCAGACCCTGGAAGTCGACGTCAGCGCCTTTGGGATCGTGAATGTCCAGCGCGGACGCATCCGCTGCAATGCTGTCTTCAAAGTGCGTACCCTCGATCGAGTCTTTGCCGCTCAGCGTGTATTCCCCGGTCACGTGGCGCGTCTCGCGCACGCCAAGCACCGGCGCGATAGCTTCGATGCGCGCTTTCTCAAAGCCCGGGATCGTCTCGCGTAGATAGCGCGCAACGCCTTCAATTTGCCTATAGCACTCGAGCACCGCATTGGTGAATTGCACGGGATCGAACACGTCCACATTCGTCACGCGGGTGCCATTCACGTACATGCGGCCGTCGGCGGTCTTCAGCGTGATGTTGTCGCGCTGCAGCTTGACGCCTGTCTTCTCCTGCCAGGCGCGAAGGGATTTGTTGAAGCCGGTGAGCCAGAGCCCGTAGTCCAGGCCCTCGACCGTCTTCGGTATCGCGCGCGCGGGCACGTCGTCCGTGCTCTTGGCCCATTCGGAGAGGCGCACCAGGTCGACGCGGTCCATGGTGAAGTACATCGAGACTGGCTGCATGGTCTTGGCCTCCCCACCGCCGCCCATGACGAACGGGGCACCGGCACGCGTAGCGATGTCGGCATCGGCCGAGCAGTCGATGACGACCTTGCCAGCGATGAACTGGCGGCCGGTCTTGCTCTCGACGATCACGCCCTTGACCGTATCGCCCTCGACCACCGGTGCGGAAACGACGGTCTCGAAGAGGATCTGCACGCCGGATTCTGCGCACAGGCGCGTCAGAATCATCTTCATCATCTCCGGGTCGCAAGGAGAGGCGATCTTCACGCCACCGGTCTTAACCACCGCCATATAGTCTTCGCCGGCGCCGCCGGTGGCGCGCGCGAGGTTCCAGACCTCGAGCGGCAGCCCGCCGACGAGTGCACCGGATGGCTTGGTGTTGAGGCCGAGCGTGAGGTTGCCGCCTAGCGATCCGAAGCGCTCGATCATGACGACGCGCTTGCCTTGCCGCGCCGCGGAGATCGCCGCGAACGGTCCGGTGGTGCCACCTCCGACGACGATGACGTCGGTTTCCATCAGCAGTGGCGTTTCGCGTGCCGGCTCGGTGATGAAGGTCTGTGCATTGGTCATGATGTTCATTCCAGTTCGATGTTGGCCCGCTTGACGACGGGGCCCCATTTGTTGATCTCATTGGCCATGAAGCGGCCGAATTCTTCGGGTTTGTCTGCCACCACGGTGGCGCCCATGCCATCCAGCCTCTCTTTGATGTCGGGCGAGGTGAGGATGGCGACGACTTCTTTGTTGAGCCTGTCGACGATGGGTCGCGGTGTGCCCGCGGGCGCCAGCAGCCCGAACCAGGCCGTGGCCTCAAAGTTCGGGTAGCCGGCCTCGGCCATTGTTGGCACGTCGGGCAACGCGGACGCGCGCGTCTTCGTCGTGACGGCGAGGGCACGCAACCTTCCCGCTTTGATGTGAGGCGCGACCGGCACGATGTTGTCGAACATGATGTCGACTGAGCCGCCCATCAGGTCGACGTGGGCGGGCGGGCTGCCCTTGTAGGGCACATGCAGCATCTCGATGCCGGCCAATGACTTGAAGAGCTCGCCCGACAACTGATGCGACGTGCCGGGGCCGGACGACGCGAAGGTGATCTTGCCCGGATCCTTCTTGGCGAGCGCAACCAGATCGGCGACATCCTTCACTGGCAGGCTGGTGCGCGTGACTAGGACGAGCGGCGTGATAGTCATCAGCGTGATCGGAACGAAGTCCTTTGCCGGATCGAAGGGCAGTTTGCGATAGACGTGCTTGCTGATCGGAAGCGCAGCGGTTGCGATGGTCAGGGTATACCCGTCGGGTGGCGCCTTGGCTCCTGCGTCGGTGCCAATGTTGCCGCCGGCGCCTGGGCGGTTGTCGACCACGACAGGCTGACCGAGCGCCTTGCCGAGGCGCTCGCTCACTAGGCGGGTGATCGTGTCCGAGGCCTGACCGCCGGGGTAGGGCACGATGATCTTGATCGGCTTGCTGGGGTAGTCGTCGGCCTGCGCGCTGGCGCAGAGGGCCATCGCCATGGCGAGGGCAAAGGTGGCTCGCTTCATCTCTCTTGTCTCCTTGATGGCAGTGCCGCGCAAGCGGCGGATCGGCATCCATCGCGCGCCCCAACGACGCGCGAGCGCAGGCGGTTTAGGCCGACTGCCGGATGGAAAAGGCATCGGGCACGTAGGCCCTCAGCGTTGTCTCGTAGGAGCGCCTCACGTGCTCCGCGGCAAGTGCCTGCGCTCGGGTTTCGTCACGGGCCTTGACGGCCTCGAAGATCGCGCGGTGGTCGCGAACGGCCGCCTGCCGGCGCACAGCGTCGGCCTGCGCGACAGTCCGGCGCGACAGCACGATCTGCGCGTTCAGGGAATTCAGCATGACTTCAAGCCGCGAATTGCGCGCCGCCTTGATCAGCGTCGAATGGAAGTCGTGCCCAAACTGGGCCCACTTCGCGTCGTTCTTCTCTCGCTCGTATCGCTGGCACAGGCGCTCCAATTCGGCGATCTCGGCCGCCGTGGCGCGCATTGCGGCGTAGCGCGTGGCGCTGGCCTCAAGCACTTCACGCAACTCGAAGAATTCACGCAAGTCATCAAGAGAACGAAGCGGCACGGCATATCCGCGCGAGGGCAACTGCTGTAGGTAGCCGTCACGCGTGAGCAGCTTCATGGCTTCTCGAATGGGAGTTCGGCTCATGCCGAGGCGATCGGCCAGGTGGATTTCGTACAGCGGCTCTCCCGGAACCAGCGTACCTTGCACGATGGCTTCGAGGAGTTGGTCATAGGCGCTCGCGGTGAGGCCGGACGGCTTTGATGTCTGCATCTACGGATTCTCTGTGTATACACAACGTCCACACTGTGCCGTCATCGGATGGAGGTGTCAATGGGGGCCGCTCCCGTGAAAGGGTTGTTGCAGTCTCGGCATCACGTGCCTGGTTCGCCCGCAATTGCTACCGCTGTGCCGGCGGCGCGGAGCTCTTGAGCAGGAGAACTCGTCAGGACCTTGACGAAGGGCCGGTGCGCAATTCGATCCCGCGCGCACGTGAGGCACACGGGCTCTTCCCCAGGCCTAGGTAGGTCCGCTTGCTACTGACGATCTCCAACTGCGGAGCGGAGTTCTCCACCGCAGCAGTGGAACAAGCTTCCGGAGGCGATGGGCCGTGAGGCATCGGAACGGAGCCGTCGCCCTGACGACCTCGACCGGCCGGTATTGCGCGAGGTCATCCTCATCGGATGAGCCGGCTTCGCCTTGCTGCACTTGCTGACCCGGAAGAGTGAAGTACGGCCGCAAGTGGCAGATCAGCCGGGTGCGTGCAGAGTAGCGCTTATGCCGCGCCTGTCTCGAAGAGCAAACCGCCTCACGGCCTTCAGGAGCGGCCGGCCGCGTTCGCGGGCGGTCGCTCTGCGATGGGTGACGCTGACGCTGCTCACGCTGGCGGTTTTCATGCTCCTGGCCAGGTTCGGCATGTTCTTTCGTTGACGTGGCGAGCGAAGCCGGTACTACGACAAGGGTCGCTGAATCGTGCTCGGTGAGCTGGGTCTCTTTCATCACGTCTAGCACCTGCTCACCCGTCTCGGCGAGGCGCAGATCGTTCTACCGGCTGCGCTGCTGGCGACGCTGGCGCTGCTGCGGCATCCGGATGCACGCCCGCTCGCGACATGTTGGGTCGCATCGCTGGCCGCAGCCACGCTCGTAACGACCGCGAGCAAGGTGGCGTTCATCGGCTAGAGCATCGGCTGGCCCGAGCTGAATTTCACTGGCATCTCGGGGCACGCCATGTTTGCCGCCGCCGTCTATCCGTTGCTGCTGGGCGCGCTGGCCCCGCCTGCCTCGCGGGCTAGCCGCCAATTCGCCGTGGCCGCCGGCTTCGGGGTGGCGCAGCTCATCGGGGCCTTCGAGGGTGGTGGTTGGCGCGCATTCGGTTTCGGAGGTGCTGGCCGGTCTATTGGTGGGCGGCACCGCCAGCGCCGTGGCGCTGAACTGGGAGGGTCTACCGTCCGCCAGGCTGATCAGGCCTCTCGTTCCCGCCGTGGTGGCACTGTGGCTGATGCTGATGCCGGTCCAGGGGCCGGCATCAAGGACGCACTCGATGGTGACGAGGCTCTCCATCCTGCTCTCCGGACAATAGGCTGCCCTATACGCGCAGCGGCATGCTGCGCGACCTGAGGCGGCGGCAGGCCTCGCCGTGCCGGACACTCGCGTGCATGCCGACGATCACCGCGCCGGCCGAGGCCTGAACGCCACGCCCCCCGGGCTTCGTAGGGGCGCGGCGTCTGAGTGGTGATTCGCCATTGAGGTAGCCAAAATCGCGCCGCAACGGCGGGCGTCAGCGCGCGCGCGGCGGCCGGATGCGGCGCTACCCGTTAGACCAGTCTGCAGGTGGCGGTGCCCCTTGACGCTCTTCGTTCTTGATCGAGCTGCGGCAGCGGGGGATGACCTTCCTCAGTGAATCCATTGTCGGCTAGACCTGACGGCCCCGCGCACGTGAGTTGACGCTCGCATTCAGCTGTGGAAAAGATTGTGGCGCTGCGACGACGTGGCGACCAGGCTCCGCATTGCCGTGTTTGCTCATCTCGAGGTGCTACCAATGAGAAACTGGGTGCTGCAACGCGCCGAAACGAGAAAGTCAAGAATTTGTTTTCCCCGCGACCGGTGCATGACTCTGTGGATAACCCAGCGAGCATCTCGCCGGAACCGCACCCTGCCTCGCTTCCACTGCGGTGCTCAACGAACGAGCAGCTTCTTCCGTCGGCAATATTTTTTTGTACGCATCAGGCTGACAGAGGATGAGCCGCGGTGATAGTGCGGGCGGCAACTCGCCCGGCCCCAGACAATGGGACGTAGGCCCGTGGTCGGCGAGGTTCCCGAGCCTTAATCACAAGCTTGCCAAGTGTTCGTTGTCAAGGCCGGTCGCAGGTTGTTTCCCTACGGCGGCTAAGCCGCCTAGCCCACGGCCGAAATGAGGCCCGCTATCGACACTTCCCACTTTGAGTCCTCTTTGAGGACCCTCACCCACAGCCCAAACGGGCGCGAAGGAGCAGAACATGGCGACAGACAATGGCGAACTGGGTGCCGGCCAGCCGAACCGTGATCCCCTCACCGGGACGCCCGGCGCACATCCAGTGGGCACAGGAATGGGAGCAACGGGCGGAGCGCTCGCGGGCGCAGCAGCGGGGAGCCTTGCCGGTCCCGTCGGCACCGTGGTTGGCCTCGTCGCCGGCGCCGTTGCTGGTGGCCTGGGCGGAAAGGCCGTGGCGGAAGTGGTGAATCCCACGCAGGAGGATGCCTACTGGCGTGTGAGCTACAGCGAGGAGTCGTACTACGAAGCCGGCCGGCCCTACGACGACTACCGCTCGGCGTATGAATTGGGTTGGTCAGCTCGTGCGCAAGGCGACAGCTTCGAAGAGGCAGAAATGGGTTTTGCACGGGACTGGGGGACGCGCCGCGGCACCTCGAGCCTCGATTGGGAGCAGGCGCGCCCTGCGACCAAGGCCGCATGGGAGCGCGCCGACGAGACCTATTACGGCAAGCAGGCGAACGGCGAGGACATCGTGAGCCAGGGAGCCCTGTCCGATGACGACGTGGTCGATGTGCTGAACGATTTGCTGGAAAACGCGCATGATGGCGAATACGGCTTTCGCACCTGCGCCGAGCAGGTCGAAACGGCAGCCGCCAAGCAATTGTTCGCAGCCCGGGCAGAGGACTGTAAGGCGGCAGCGGCCGAACTGACGCGTCTTATCGTGGAATACCGCGGCCAACCTGCCGCTGGTGGGACGGTCGCAGGGGCAATGCACCGGGGCTGGGTGCAGGTCAAGGGCGCCGTTGGCGCGGATAGTGAACTGTCGATTCTGGAGTCTTGCGAGCGCGGAGAGGACACTGCTATCGCTCGTTACCGGAAGGCCCTCAAGCAGGCGCTTCCGGAGGATGTGAGGGCGGTTGTGCAGCGGCAGGCTGACGGAGCTCAAAGGAATCATGACGAGATTCGAGACCTGCGTAACGCGGCCAGAGCACGCGGCTAAGCCTGCAGACCTTGGCGCTCGGCCGCCATTTCTTGGGGGGCGCGTAGAGACTTGACTCGTTGCGCGCGACGCGTCTCGCAACGCCTAGAGCTTCTTCAGGACCTCAGCCCCGGGCGCTGTCATGGTGGGCTGGAACTCCACAATATCCGCGCGAGCGCATCCGCTCTCCACGAATGGGTCTCTTAGGAGCAGCTTCTCCAGTTTCTATCGGTCACCAGACCGCGCCAATATCACGCCTCCCTGGCGTGGGACCTGGCGGCCAGACGCGAGGAAAAGGCCGCTGCGGTAGTGCTTCTTGAGCCACGTCACATGCTTGGGCATAAGGGCATCAAGTTCGCCCACTGGCCGCAGGTAGGTCAAGGTGACGACGAACATATGGCGGCCTCAAACCTTGGGCTTTCGTTTCGAAACATTGAACCCTAGCGTCTTCATCGCCCCAACGAGCGACTGCCTGGTGTTCCAGTATCCCGACCACGGGTCCTCCGTGTGAAACGACAGGTACTCCCGCGCGTTCGCAATCGTCCACTGTGCTCCACTCTTGAGCTTGGGCAAGACATCCCAGGCCACGGGTATCGACACGCCGAGGCCGGGCCGAGCCCTGGCCGAGAACGCCGCTGCCGTCGTCGCTCCGTGGCCATTGCGTAGGTAGTCCACGAACAACTTGCCGACACGATTCGAGGCGCCACTCTTCGCTACAAACCTAGACGGAATCGTCTTCGCCAAGTGGAGAACGACAGCTTGCGAGAACGCCTTCACGGTCTCGTAGTCGAAGCGCGGCGCGAGCGGCACAACGACGTGCAGGCCCTTACCGCCGCTTGTCTTCAACCATGCCTTCAGGCCAAGCTCTGAGAGCAGCGTGTGCACGAGCGTCGCCGCCTCCTGGACGTGTTGCCACGACGTTCCTTCGCCCGGGTCCAAGTCAAAAATCATCCGGTCTGGCTTGTCGATGTTCTTCGCGAGCGAATTCCAGGTGTGGAACTCGATGACGTTCATCTGAGCTGCGCTGGCCAGTGCCTGGGCCGTGCCCACCTCTAACAGTGCGCCATGGCCTGGCCACAACTTCTTATCCCACTCCTTGACGCCGGGCATGCTCAACTTGTCGTCGTGTTTCTGAAAAAAGAGTTCTCCGGTGACCCCGGTTGGGCCGCGCACCAGCGAGCACGGTCTGCCTTTCAGGTGAGGCATTATCCAGTCGGCAACCGATTCGTAGTAGCGAACGAGGTCCAGCTTCGTGAGCGTGGTGCTGGGGTCGATGACACGGTCCGCATTGCTGACCTTGACGCCTCCAACAGCCTGCTTGCCGGCGGGCTTGAGCGGCGCCGACCGCAGTTCTTTGGCCTTCTCCCGCACGATAGCGCTGGCGGGCTTGTCGGTGCGGAGGGATACATAGGAGGCATGGCGAATCTGTCCATCGGGTGTCCATTCCGCGAACGCGACCTCAGCGACCGCGCGTGGCTCGACCCAACGTTCGCTGCCCGCCACACGCTTCGACCAGCGCCCCGGCTTCGCCGCTCCTGCGGTGAATGGCGACTTGGGAACCTCAAGCTTCACGAGCTTCTGTTTCAGGTCTCCAGCCTCTTCCGAGTTCCACCCCGTGCCCACGCTTCCAACGGAGACCAGGTCACCGTTCGGCGCATGCACCCCGAGGAGCAAACTGCCAATCTGCGGCGAAGCATCGCTGCGGTCCGTGTAGCCGCAGACGACAAACTCCTGACGCTGCTTGCACTTCAGCTTGAGCCACGTCTCGGTCCGCCGTGATGTGTAGTGGGCATCCAGGCGCTTGGCGATGACGCCCTCGAGGTTCAACTTGCACGCCGAACTGATCATGGATGCGGGGTCGGCTTCGAAATCGGCGCTGTATCGAACGTGCTCCGAGGCGCGTTCCTTCAGGAGCGCTTTCAACAGCTGCCGTCGAGCGCCGAGCTCAACGACGCGCAGGTCATAGCCCTCGAAGTAAGGCACGTCGAAGAGGAAGAAGACGATGGCGTCACTGCCGGTCCCGCGGTCGAACGCTTTCTGCAGGGCATTGAAATTCGGCAGCCCGGTATCGTCGAGGACGACGATTTCGCCATCGAGCCAAGCAGACTTGATGCCAAGCTCCTCGAGCTCCTTCACCAGCTGCGGCATCTTCGGTGACCAGTCGTGTCCACCGCGCGTGATGAGCATGGCTTTGCCGTTCGCGATGCGGGCCATCACTCTGTAGCCATCGAACTTGATTTCATAGACCCATTTGCCCTCGGGGGGAAGGCCGGTGGCGAGCGTCGCGAGCTGGGGGCTCATCTTTGCTGGAAGGGGAGCCTTGACCGCCCCGGGGAGGCCGGCATCCGCGCGCACAGCGGCCTTCTTCGCACTGCCTTTGACCTTGGAGGTGGTCGGCGCAGGTGATGCTGCTGCCGGCGCTCGCAACGGCTTTGCAATCACGCTGTCCGGCAGCGCGGTCACGACGTCATAGTCGGACTTGGGCCGCGCGAATTCATCGCGTTTCTTGAACAAGAGCCATGGCTCCTGCTTCTCGCCGCCATTTGCAATCTTCACGAGTTCCCAGAGACCGGCCATCTTCTGGCCGAATATCCGGAAAGCGAGTTTTCCTTTGGCCAGCCCTTCATGCGGGTCGCCGACCGGTTCCCAGGTGCCGTTGTCCCAGACGATTACCGTGCCTGCGCCGTACTGCCGCGGAGGAATGGTTCCCTCGAACGCGCCATAGGAGAGCGGATGGTCCTCGACATGGATTGCCATGCGCTTGTCCGCCGGGTCGAAACTCGGGCCTTTGGGCACGGCCCATGAGACCAGCACACCGTCCAATTCGAGGCGGAAGTCGTAGTGCAACCTGCTGGCGGCGTGTTTCTGAATCACGAAGCTCAGCGCCTTGCCGGGCTTGCCATGTTCGCCGCGGGGCTCGGACGTTACAGCGAAATCGCGCTTCGACCAGTATCGCGCGAGGGGGCCGGAGGGGGAGTCCAATGCTGCCATGTGCGGAGCGTAAGGTCGGATGGCAATGGGCCCGACGGCGAACGGCTCGAAGGAATGTCGGATTCGCCCTCCTTCAAATCAGCGCATCGACTGGCCTGCTTTCTTGGTGGGCCGCCGACCATCGCGGTTGGTGCCGTCGAGCATCCTTGGCAATTCATACCCGAACGGAGCAAACCATGGCAGACGACAAGAGCAAGCCAGGCGGACAAGACCGCACGCGTATCAACGTCAATGAAGACTATGAGCTGAGAGACTGGTCAAAGAAGTTCGGCGTCACGCCCGAGCAGCTCAAGGCCGCAGTTCAGGCGGTCGGCACGAGCGTAAGCGCGGTGGAGCAGCACCTTAAAGGACGCAAATAGCACAGGAAGGCAACCCAAGAGGGTGAGCTCCAATGACCTGCATTCGCGCCAAGGACGCGGCGGCTCGGCCCGACCAAGGAAGGGCATTCAGCGGCTTGGCGCTTCCGAATAGGAGCACGGGGGTCCGCCCAGCTGCCGGAGAATGAATTTCAGGAAAGGTAGGGCATCGTGGCCGATTGAACCGTCACAAGGTCAGGTGTGTGAGACTGCTCAACGTTTCTCGGGCTAGGTATTCCCCAGCAGGGTCCCGGACGGCCTCTGTGCCCACATGGACTGCCTACGCGGCCAATTGTTCGAGCGTTTGCCCGGCTGCTAGGGCCTCTTTCAACCATCGCGGGCGCGGACCCATGCCGGTCCAGCTGTTGCCAGCTTGGTCGCGATACTGCGCCTTCGCCTTGCGCTTGCCGGGACCCTTTGCTTTCGCATTGCCGCGGGTAGCCTTCGTAGCCACGGAACCCGTTGCGAAATCTTCGAGCGTCTTGCCGGCATTCAGTGCATCTCGCAACCAATGCGGCCGCGGGCCTCGACCTGACCATACGTTGCCGTTGCCATCCCCGTACTTCGCCGACTGAGAAGCAGCACGGTTCGAAGCCTTCGCCTTCGCGGCTCCCGACGATTTAACTCCGAAACCCAACTGCTCCGCGGTCAGTCCGTATTCGGAAATCGCGACTTTGATGCGGTCGACGACCCCCTTGACCTCGGTGTCGCGTAGCTTTTCTGCCTGCCGCTGGAGCGCTTCGATTTGCTTCTGAAGTTGCGAGTAGCTCTGGGTCATTGGGTTCTGGTTTCAAGGTTGTGATGAAGTAGTGACTCTATTCGAATTGGGGAGTCTCCATCAACAAAGACCGGATTTCCGAACGAATCCACCCCCGAATGCAGCTAGCTGAGCCACCCAATTGCTACCGCGGCTGCTAAGAGCAAAAATCCGACCTGTAGTTGCCAGTCTCCCTCGGCGGAAAACCAGATAACGAGAATCATAGGTGTTACGAATGCCATCATGGCCAGCATCTCATGGTTCATCGGCGTCACCCTGGTCCAGCCTGTTGAATCTCGTCTGGTCCTGCCATCGTCGGACGAGGCGCACGGCATCAGTGTGCGCGTCCTCAAGAGCCGCTTCCTCGGTGTCTCGAACCCCGAGGCAGGCGTGCTGCACGCGCAGGGCGCGCGGGCCAGTTAGCAAATTCACCCGTCCTTCGTAGAATTCTCCATTGCGAACGGCAAAGGCAAACGCTGTGACCTCACCGGATGAAAAGCAAAAATCCATGACGCCTCCTGTGGGAGCGGCGGAGGAGCGAATGCTGCCCCCAAGCGTGGTTTGAGGCAATGGGCGGTATTGCGGGCCCCTGGGCTGCTCGTACGGCCATCGCGCGGTTGTGTTGGGCTGAGGGCCGATTGCAAAGATGGTCTTCTTGAATCGCCCGGCGCATGAGGCGCAAAATGAAACGTGGATTCAATTGTTGCCTGCCTCAAGCTTGCTCACGCAGTATCCGAGGCACGCGGATATTGCCAGCAGACGCTCACGCAGCCGGGACCAGATGAAGGCCGCCACCAGTGCCGGGTAACCCTTGTCGAAAGGGAGGGCAGGTTCAGCGAAATGAGCGAAGTTGCAATGCTGTCAACCATCACCTGCCCGCAGTGCGATCACGTGAAAGAAGAGACGATGCGCGTGGATGCTTGCCAGTGGTTCTACGAGTGTGAGAACTGTGGGCAGGTGCTGCATCCAAAGAAGGGCGACTGCTGCGCCTTCTGTTCGTACGTCACGAACAAGTGCCCATCAATCCAAGCTAGCCAGCCTCCCTGTCGCTCATGCTGAGGCGCTCGCTTGCAGGGCGCCTCCGGCACATCAGGAACATAGGCGTTGGGGCCCCGCATGTTGTGCTTGGCCTAAGCATCCCAGTGACTAGCGCGGTGTCAGCCCGTATGAATGGTCTTCGTCCAGAACCCATGCGACTGCGCCCCGCTTTCCGACATTCATCTGCACGTTTCCGCCCGAGCCATCGTTATTGACTTCGAGGCGCAGCAGCGGGCAGCTTGGAAATCGCTTTCCAGGGATGATGGTCGTGGTTGAGGCTGACTTGGTGACTTCGGCGGGCACCTCGACGTTCAAGCAATCATCGACAGTCGTGCCCTGCATGCGAACGCTGTAGGCACCGTTGGAACTCTGGAACAGGACAAGCTTGCCATAGGTAAGGCCGTTTCTGAGCCCGACCATGCTACTGGAGCGTACGAAGCTACCGGGCTCGACCTTCAGATTCCATTCCCCCACGATTTCGGCGCCAGCCAGAGCGGGTGCGGCGAGGGCGATGACGGGTAGCGAAATCACTAGTGCTTTGTTTGCGATGCTCATTTGGCCTCAGGTGCTGTCTGACTGTAGTCGTCTTGGTTGTTGGCCCAGCTCGTGGGATCTCGCCGGGGCTTCATGGGATATCGGCAGAGGGTCGCATTCTTGTAGCTCGCCCGTGAGCAGAGGGCCACGGGCGCCGAAGCAGAATCCGACCAATGCCGAGCGCGACGCCCGGCGCCGCGAGCCAGTAGGGTGGTAGCCCAGCACTTCTGTGCGGCGTGTTCGGCTGCGCGAGCCCCCCAGTTCCCGGCTATCAACTCTGCTCGACGCGCGCGGGGTTGGATTGATGGAATTGAGAGGGGTCGTCGCCCTACATGGGATGAACAGCCTGTTTGGCGTGCGGGTTCTACCCAATCCGCTCAGTGTCGGGGAGCGATGGCCGCTGTTCTTGATGGACGCATGCAAGGCAGAATGCGGCCAGAAGCGGAAACCTGTTCCAACGGCCGAGAAGAATTCTTGATTCGTCATGATACGTAGCTACATCACGTCCGATGCTGGTCGCGACGCATCGGGCCTGGACGAACAATTGGATTGCGCGGTTCGGGCCCTGGCATTGAGCACCGGCATGTCCTACCTGCAGGCACACAAAATCTGTGCCGACGCTGGCCGGCGCCCGCGCAGAATAATGCGGCCCAGCGCAGTGCGTGCGGCGTATGCAAACCACGAAGGAGCCACGTGGGTGTCCTTCCTTAGTCGGCGACCAGCAATGCGGCCCGCGGTTGCCCAACTTGTTCGCGATTTGTCCGTTGGTCGCTACATCTTCAAAGTGAAGGGCCACGTATTCGCTGTCGTCAATGGCGTGTGCCTTGATGTCTTTCCCAAGCCAGCTCCTCGCCGGCGAGTTGAAGGCTACTGGACCATGAATGCTGTTGCTGTGCCGCGGGCGCTGTTCACTGCTCCGGCCTCGAGTTCCGAACAATTAGAGCTGGCATGGTAAGCATCGGCAGTGTTCGCGCGGATGCTTTCATCGGCGCGAGCGTCATTCGCGAACGTCTGCAATTCACATGTACGCCCTTATGGGTCCGAAGCTCCGGTGACTGCCACAGGCTACAGTCCGCCAGGACAGGTCAGTCGCGTATCCGCCCCCTATGGCCGGTCTAGGGTTGCAAGCCGACATTGACGCGCCAGTTCGTCAAGCTTCCGCGTAGCAAGCCGTGCGATGGCAAGCGCTAAGGCGCAAATGTTCCGCGGAGCTTGTTCACCAAATCCCGGTATGTGGCTGCCTCGAGTTTTCGCATCACATTGGCGCGATGCACGTCAACGGTTTTTGGGCTGATGCCGAGCGTTCGTGCGATTTCCTTGCTGGTCTGCCCAAGCAAAAGAGTCCGAAGAATATCCTTCTCGCGATCCGACAGCCGCGCCAGCAACGATTCGACGTTGATCTCACGGGTGCGCTGCTCCCAGACTTCACGCGCAAGCTTGATAGCGCGGTTCACGCTGTTGAGGAATGCCTGGGAATTGAACGGCTTCTGCAGAAAATCGATGGCGCCAAGTTGCATCGCGTTGACCGCCGCCGGCACATCGCCATGCGCGCTCAGGAAGAGGACCGGAATTCGATGGCCCAGCTCATTCATGCGTTGAAGCAGTTCCAGTCCGCTCATCTCGGGCATGCGCAGATCAAGGACCGCGCAGGCGGGGCCGTTGAGCGTGCTCAACGCTTCCAGCATGGCGGCCCCAGAGGGCAAAGCGCAAGTGCTGATCTTCACGGAGTCGAGCAGCCAGACCAGCGCGGTTGCGACGTCCGGCTCGTCGTCGACGAGAAATACGGTGACGGCGGCGGGCTGGCTCATGGAACCGCTCCCGCGTTCTCGATGTTGCCGCCCTTGGTTTTCGCGGGCCTCTGCGGGACGATCGGTAGCGTGAAGCGAAAGGTGGCGCCACAGCCGGGCGGACTGATACAGCGAATCGTGCCTTGATGTGATTCGACGATCGTGCGGCACATCATCAGACCCATGCCAAGACCGTCCTTGCGCGTCGTGAAGTACGGCGTAAAGATGCGCTCCATCAACTCCGGAGCGACCCCGAGCCCGTTGTCTGTCACCTGGATGCCCAGCATCGCCTTGCCTTCGCGTTGCACGCGCAAGGTGATATGGCGTTGTGCGGGCGCGTTGGTCTCCATGGCATCGATAGCATTGACCACGAGATTGACCAGGACCTGCTGGATCTCCACCCGGTTCGCCTGCACCATCGGCAAGTCGTCCGGCGCGTCCACCTCGACAATGCATCCCGAGGCGTCGAGTTGCACCCGCAACAGATTCAGCGTCTGCATGACCAGTTCGCGCGCATCCAGCGGTTCGAACTCGGGTTCGTGCCGCCCGACGAAGCGGCGAACGTTGCGGACGATCTGACCCGCCTGCTCGAGATGGAGCGAAACCTGCGCCAGTGCGCCTTGCACGTCCGGCCGGTCCGCCAGTTCCTCGCTCAGCCGAAGACGGATTCCGGCCACGTAGCTCTCGCATGCGTTCAAAGGCTGGCCCAGCTCGTGCGCCAGCGCGGAAGCGAACTGCCCCATCAATGAAAGTCGCATCGCGTGAGCCAGCGCGAGCTGCTGTTCATGCTCGCGTTCGCGTGCGCGGTGCTGCTCGGTCACGTCTTCGAATGTGAACACCGCACCAAGGCCGTGGCTCGTCAAGCGCGAGGCGACCATCTGGAACTCGCTCACCTTGCCGCTTCGACCACGCCAGCTCATGTGGCTGCGCTCCACGCGCCGCCCGTCAGCGGGCGTCCTGTCGTGGATGAACGACCGCAACGAGCACGAATTCTCGGGCCCAAGAACCACGCGCTCCTCATCGTCCAGGGTTGGCGCCAACACCGCGTAGGCGGTGGCGCCGACGAGGCGCTGCATTGCACGATTGATCTCGACGATTTCGCCGTTGGCGCTGGTCACGAGAATTCCGAGCGGCAGATGTCGAAAAAGCGCGCGGTACTTCTCGCGGCTCTCGACCGAAGCCGCTTGCATGCTGCGCCGCCGCTCCATCTCCACGCGAAGCGCGTCGTTGCTGCGACGCAGATTCTGGGTGCGCGATTCGACGGCCTGTTCGAGCCGTTGGTTTGCCCGCTTGAGCTGGTTCTCCACTTGCTTGCGCGCGCTGATGTCCTGCACGACCCACACCGACGGAGAGTGCGGATCGCCAGGATCGATCATGCGTCCGGAAATAAGGCACCACAGCGTGTCGCCATTCTTCTTCACCATCGCGCGTTCGTGCGTGTAGCTGTTGTTGTCGCGCGCGAATCGAGCGTAGTGGCGACCCACGTCCGCGTAGTCCTCCTCCGTGCTGTAGAGGATACGTACCGGGCAGCCGGTGAGCTCCCCGTCTGCGTACCCGAAGATCTCGTTCATCCGCGCGTTGGCCCAGATGAAGCGTCGCTCGCGCATGTAGCTCACGCCAACGATGGTGTTGTTGAGCACCAGTTCGTAGGGAAAGTCGTGGCCACGCAGGCTGGCGACGTCGGACGGTATGGGCAGATCGATGGACACGCGTGTTCGGGTTGTTGATCGGGGAACGTCCCGCGGCTGGCGATGCTGAATTCTGAACCTCCAAGTTGGGTAGGGACTTTCCCTAGGTGTCGTCCGGGGGCGAATCGGCGGCTGTCCCGTGGCGCCATTCGCAGCGACGGTCTCGAGCA
This sequence comes from Variovorax sp. 01T432, assembly GCF_056398605.1. Taxonomy (NCBI): domain Bacteria; kingdom Pseudomonadati; phylum Pseudomonadota; class Betaproteobacteria; order Burkholderiales; family Comamonadaceae; genus Variovorax; species Variovorax sp. 01T432. Next base: position 132,645 of record NZ_JBFTPS010000010.1, on the reverse strand, counting down.
CAGTTTTGATGCTGCACTGCACTACGTGTTTTGCTTAGTTCGTAGGGATTCGTTGCCGATGGCACAGGATCGTTCGGCTCCTAGCATCCACCCCACTCGATCCCATTGAATCGGGCGAATGCTGCAACGAACAGAACTGGAGACTCCGATGCTCACCATCGACATCGATACTGGTGGAACCATGACTGACGCGCTTGTTTCCGATGGGGAATCGCGCCACTCATTCAAGGTGGACACTACCCCTCACGACTACACCGTCTCGTTTCTCGCTTGCCTGACCGAGGCGGCCGAGACACTGCGGTACCCCGACGTCGCCGCCTTGCTTGCCAAGGTCGGCCTGATCCGCTGGTCGTCCACCATCACGACCAATGTCCTGGGCGAACGCCGCGGCTCCAAGGTGGGCCTGTTGGTGAGCGCGGGCCGCGAAAAGACGCTCTACGGCAACGCGCGGTCGCCGGTGGTCGACGAGCTGATCGGCGCCGGCAGCGTGATCGGCCTCTCCGAGAATCCCAGCTCAGGAGAGATCCTTGCTGGCGTGAAGGAGTTGCTCGAAGCAGGCGTGCGCCGCATCTGCGTTTGCCTGAAGGACAGCTTCCCGGACAACAACGCCGAACGACACATCAAGGAGGTGATCGAGGATCAATATCCGGATCACATCATTGGCGCAGTGCCCGTGCTGCTGGGTAGCGAGATGGCGCCGCTGCGCCACGATCAGACGCGAGTGCACTACTCGCTGATGAACGCCTACACCCACACCCAATTGGCCAACTCACTCTTCAAGGCTGAGGATCTGCTGCGCGATGAGCACCGTTGGAACGGGCCTCTGCTGATCGGACACACCAGCGGCGGGGTCGCGCGCATCGGCAAGACAAAGGCCGTCGACACCATCGAATCGGGCCCTGTCTTCGGCACATTCGGCGGCGCATACATGGCACGCGCCTACGGCCTGAAGAACGTCGTCTGCTTCGACGTTGGCGGCACCACCACGAAGGCATCCATCATCCGAGATGGCACGCCGGTGTTCCAGCGCGGCGGAGAGCTGATGGAGGTGCCGGTGCAGTCGTCGTTTGCGATGCTGCGCTCTGCAGTGGTGGGTGGTGGCTCCATCGCGCGCGCCAAGAATGGCCTCATCACCCTTGGACCGGACAGCATGGGGGCGGCTCCCGGTCCGGCCTGCTATGGCCTGGGCGGTAGCCGGGCCACGCTGACGGACGCGCTTCTGGTGCTCGGCTACCTTGACGCGAGCAACTTCCTCGGCGGCAGGCGCCAGCTGCAGGTGGACAAGGCACGTGCCGCGATCGAAAAGAACGTCGCGCAGCCCTTGAAGATGTCGGTCGAGCTTGCGGCATTGTCGATTCGCGACGAAGCGGTCGCGATGATGGCGGAGCTGCTGCGCGCGACGCTCGACGAGGCCAAGCTCGACGCCAAGGACACCACGTTGTTCAGCTTCGGCGGCAACGGCCCGATGTTTGCGGCGTTCGTTGCCAGGAAGCTCGACATTCCGGTTGCATACGCCTTCAACCTGGGGCCTGTGTTCAGCGCCTTCGGCTCCGCCATTTCCGACGTGGTGCATGTGTACGAGCGCGGCGCCTCGGGCAGATGGGACGATGCATCGCACGGTCAATTGGCGGCCTCGATCCAGACGCAAGCCGTGCGGGACCTAGCCGGCGAGGGTTTCGAGGCGTCCAAGGCGAGCTTCACCTGGGAATTGGAGCTGGGTGAGAGCGAGGACGACGTCTCCAGCGTTCGTGCCGAAATTGCACTCGGCACCGGCGAAGCGCTGACAAGAGCTCTGTGCGACGGGTTGAAGGCAGCCGGTGCCACGGCCAAGAAGCCGCTGCTGCTGCTTCGCCTCACGACCAGGATGTCCGTGGGTTCGCACGGCCTTTCCAGGCGACAAGACAAGTCTGTCAGCCAAGCTGCCGGATCCCGCTCCATGCGCTTCGATGGTTCCAGCGAGAAGGCGACACCTGTGCTGCGGTGGGAATCCATGAATGTCGGCGACGTGGTCGCCGGACCGGCTGTCATCAACGGCGCGACGCTGACGTGTCCCATACCGGCTGGCTGGACACTGAAAGTGGATGACTACGGAAACGCCGAGATGCGGCACGCCAAATAAGCAAGGAGACGAACATGATTGAGCGAATCAGATTCACTGAGTATCTCGACCTCGACCTGAACGACGAGCACTGGTATTGCCACGACTGCGGAACCAGGCTGATCTCGGCGCGCGAAAGCTACAAGAAGGGCTGCCTGGTCGCCGAACGTGACCCACGCGAGATTCACAACCCGGTGATCGACGGCGACTACACCTTCGCGCCCGACCCCGAATGGGTGCGCATCGTGGAGTTTTACTGCCCGGGGTGCGCGCGCCAGATCGAAACCGAATACCTGCCGCCCGGCCACCCGATCACAGTGGACATCGAGGTGGACATCGACAGCCTGAAGGCACGCCTGGCCAACGGCAGCGTCGTCATCAAGGCCGGGAAGCTGGCCAAGCCCGAGGGAGTCGCAGCATGAGCACCGTCCAGAAGCAATCCAATGCGCAAATCTCCGCCGGCACGGCGATGAACTCCATCGACATCGACGTCGGCGGCACATTCACCGACATGGTGATCACGATCGACGGTGAGCGCATCATCGCGAAGTGCCCGACGACACCGCACGATCTGTCGATCGGCTTCCTCAACACGGTGGAGGCCGGCAGCGACAAGCTCGGACTGACGGTCGAGGAACTGCTGCCACGCATCGACATCATCCGCTACTCCACAACCGTGGCGCTGAACCGCCTGCTGCAGCGCCAGGGGCCGCGCATCGGCCTGATCACGACCGAAGGCCACGAAGACGCGATCCTCATCGGCAAGGGCGCGCAATGGACAGACGGCCAACGCGTGTCCGAACGCCGCAACATCGCAGTGCAGAACAAGCCACTGCCCCTGCTCGAGCGCGGCTTGATCGTCGGTGTGCGCGAGCGCGTCGATTCGAAAGGGGACATCGTTCGTCCGCTCGACGAAGAGGACGTTCGTCGCAAGCTGCGGCTGCTGATGGACCGCGGCGCGCGCGCCATTGTGGTGTCGCTGTTGTGGAGCTTTATGAACCCGTCGCACGAGAGACGAGTGCGCGAAATCATTCGTGAAGAGTACAAGGAATTCCACATCGGCTTCGTGCCGGTCGTGATGTCCCATTCCGTGGTCTCCAAGATCGGTGAATACGAGCGCACGATGACCGCGGTGCTGGACGCCTACCTGCAGCGCTCCATGCAGAACGACATTGGCGCGACCTGGGACAAGCTGCGCGAGAAGGGCTACCGCGGTGCGTTCCTGATGATCCACAACTCGGGTGGCAGCGCCGACATCTTCAAGACCCCCGCTTCGCGCACCTTCAACGGCGGACCTGTCGCCGGCCTGATGGGTTCGGCCTACTTCGCCAAGAAGCTCGGCTTCAAGAACGTGATCGCCGGCGACGTCGGCGGCACCAGCTTCGACGTCGCCCTGGTGGTGGAAAGCAGCGTGCGCAACTACACCTTCCGGCCGGTCATCGACAAGTGGATGGTCAATGTCACGATGATGCAGACCCTGTCGGTCGGTGCGGGCGGTGGCTCGATTGCCTCGGTCGACAAGGCGGGGCAGCGTCTCGAGGTCGGCCCGCGCAGCGCGGGATCGATGCCCGGGCCGGCTTGCTACGACCTGGGTGGCACGGAGCCGACGGTGACCGATGCTGACGTCGTGCTGGGATACATCAATCCCGACACCTACTTTGGCGGCCGCATGCCGCTGTCGAAGGCCAAGGCTGAACGTGCGATCCGCGAAAAGATAGCCCAACCAATGCGCATCGAAGTGGTGGAAGCCGCGGCGCTGGTGCGCCGCGTGGTCGACGAGAACATGGCCGGCGCGATCAAGCGCGAGGTGCACATGCGTGGCTACCATCCCGAAGATTTCGTGCTGTTTGCCTTTGGCGGCGCCGGTCCGACGCACATGGCAGGGTTCAAGGCCGACGTGCCCAAGGCCGTTGTCTTTCCGGCAGCGCCGGTGTTCTGCGCGATGGGCTCGTCGATCATGGACATCGTGCACATGTACGAGCAGTCGCGGCGAATGGTGTACATGCAGCCATTGACCGAGCAAATCGTGATCGACCGCGAGGCCTTCAACAGCACGGTCGCAGCGCTCATCGACAAGGCACGCCAGGAGATCGCGTCGGAGGGTTTGAACGTTGACGAGGCGGTCTATTCACTCGAGCTCGACATGCTCTATGGCGGGCAGGTCAACGTCAAGCGCGCCAGTTCGCCACTGCTGCGGCTCGAATCGGATACAGATGCACTGGCCGTCTACAACGAGTTCGAAAAGGAGTTCTCCGAGGCCTTCAGTCCGCTGGTAGTCAACAAGCCCGGTGGCGTGTTCCTGGACAACTTCGTGCTGCGCGTGACGGTGCCCACATGGAAACCCGAGGTTCCCGAGTATGCGATGCAGGGATCGGACCCTTCGGCGGCGCTGTCGGGCCATCGCAAGGCCTACTGGCCCGAGACCAAGGCCTGGGCGGATACGCCGATCTACGTGTTCGAGCAAATGCAAGCTGGAAACGTCGTCGATGGGCCAGCCATTGCCGAGGCCGAGTTCACCACCATCGTGATTCCGCCCGGCCAACGGTTCTCCATCGACAAGCACGGCCTGGGCATCCTGGAACCCATCATGGCCGCCGCGGCGCGACGCAAGGTCGGTGCCGCCGCTGTGACCGTCAGCGTTTGAACGAACGCTCTCAAGACTTCAAACACATCACGGAGACGAAAATGGCGATTCCCACCCTTGAGCAGAAACTCACCTGGCTGAAGCCGGCGCCCGCCAGCGCGCGGGAGCTCGAACTGGCTGCGCAGATCGACGCCGCTGAATTCGAGATCGGATTCCAGCGCACCAATGACATCCTGGACGAAGGCATGGACGTCTTCGTGCGTTCCTGCCGATGCGCCATGGGCGTCGCGGGCGACTCGCTCGTGGCAATCATGACGGCCGAAGGCGACATCGTGAACGGATCGTGCGGTACTTACCTTCATGCGGTCATTCCGCCGCTGATCATCAAGTACATCATGGCGACGTACGGCACCAAGCCCGGCATCAAGGATGGCGATCTCTGGTTCGCCAACGACGCCGTGTACGGCGGCGTGCACAACCCCGATCAGATGGTCTGCATGCCGGTTTTCTACGAGGGGAAATTGGTGGCGTGGACGGCAGCGCTGGTGCACACGACGGAGACCGGTGCGATCGAGCCGGGCGGCATGCCGGTTTCGGCGACGACACGATTCGAAGAGGGCATGAACCTGCCGCCGATGAAGATCGGGGAAAATTTCGAACTGCGCGAGGACATCGTTTCGATGTTCGTGGCATTCGGCATTCGCGCGCCCTCGATGATCGCCGTCGACTTGAAGGCTCGCTGCACCACCGCCGACCGTGTGCGCACTCGCCTGGTCGAGCTGTGCGATCGCGAAGGACCCGACTATCTGATGGGCCTGTTCCGCAAGATGTTGCAGGTGGCCGAGGCCGGCGCCCGCGACATCATCGAGCTGTGGCCTGACGGCAAGTACCGCTGCGTGACTTTCCAGGACGCCGTCGGCCTGAAACAGGGCCTGGTGCGCTCCTGCTTCATGACGATGGAGAAGAAGGGTGACCGTATCTTGGTCGACTTTTCGGAGACCGGGCCCGAGACACCATCGCCGTACAACGCACACCCGCAAGCGGCGATCGCGCACTTCTCGAACTACATCTACGAGTATCTGTTCCACGCCCTGCCGATCTCCAATGGCACCTTCGCTAACATCGACTTCAAGTTCGGCCACAACACCTGCCTGTCTCCGGACGCGCGGGCGGCCACCTCGTGCTCGGTGATGATCTCGACCGGCGTGATGAGCGCGGTGCACAACTGCGCGGCCAAGGCGATGTTCTCCACCTCTCTCTGGAAGCAGTCCGGAGCCTCGATGGGCAACGGGGGCAACGCGCTCGTGCTGGCCGGCCAGAATCAGTGGGGCTCATTCTTCGCCGACATGCTGGCCTACTCGATCAACACGGAGGGCCAGGGCGCGCGCCCGACCGAGGACGGCATGGATGCCTTCGGCTTCCCGTGGTGCGTGTTCGGACGGGCGCCCAACACCGAGACCGTGGAGAACGAGTTCCCGTTGCTCGTGCCACTGTCCAATCACTGGAAGGACTCCTGCGGTCACGGCAAGTACCGCGGCGGCGTCGGTACCGCGCAGATGTGGGTCACGCACCATGTTCCGGCGGTGTACATGATGGCGATCGCAGACAATTCGAAGCTGCAGACGCCGCAGCCGCTGTTCGGCGGCTACTCGCCCTGCACCGTGCCCGGCATCGGCATCCGCAGTGCCAACGTCAAGCAACTCATGATGGAAGGCGACGAAGGCCTGAAGATGGATGTGCAGGACCTGTTGGTCAACCGCAGCGTGGGCGGCAGCTACGAGACCGAGTTCCAGGGCCGTTCAGTTCGGCCGTACAACGACGGCGACGTGATCACTTTCGCCTTCTCGACCGGCGGTACGGGCTATGGCGACTCGCTGGAACGTGATCCGGCTTCCGTGGGAGTCGACATCGAGAAGAGCCTGATCACGCCCGGCACGGCGAAGCAGGTCTACAAGGTGATCTGGAACGAAGACGGCCGTCGCGTCGATCTCGCGGCCACCGAAGAGCTGCGCACCGGAGAGATAGCGGCGCGCAAGAAGCGTGGCGTGCCCTATGCCGAGTTCGAGAAGCATTGGAACACGCTGAAGCCGGCGGACGAGATCTTGCTGTACTACGGCTCGTGGCCTGACGCCCGGATCGTGACGCCGCTGCTGCGTGCCTGAGCGGAAGACGCCATGGAACCAGTCACTGGAGCAGTGTGGCGCCGCCGCCTGCAGGAGTTGGCACGCGGTGTGGGCAAGGCGCATGATCCGATGTTCGCGCCGCTGCTGTACGGCGTTGCCGCTCAAATAGACGCAATAGGGGTTCGGGACATGGTGGTTGATGCCACCAAGCTCCGGAAGAACCTCTCCGAACTACGCCGAATGCTCGCCCTGCCAGCGGTCACTTGCGCAGTACCTTCCCTGATGGAGCTCGAGGCACTCGGCGGCGGCGTGGACGGCGGAGCTTGGCCACCTCGCCAGGTGGCTGGCACCTCTCTCGACCTTGCCGCGCTGGATACTGAACCCGGCGCGCTGTTGCGCTCGTCCCGTTTGGCTGCGTCGGTGGATGCAGTTCGGCAGTTCGCCGGTGCCGACGCGAGCGAGCCGGTGATCGCGGTGGCATTGACGGGGCCCGCCACCCTGGTCTCGCAAATGCGAGCCGCGGGATGCGACGGACAGAGTTCCGCGGCGCTGTACGACTTTGTCGGCCACCTGCTGGCCGGCCTGATTCGCATGTATTGCGAGGCCGGAGTCCACTTGCTCCAATTGCACGAGACCTTGCGACCGGGTGCGGACGAGGACTGTTGGAAGGATGCCTTGGGTACGGCGGGCAACATGGCCCGATTTCACCGCGTCCCGCCGCTGCTGGTGTTCTCGGGCGACCAGGCCGGGATGGCCTGGCCGGCGCAGGCCGTTCCCTGTGTCGCCCCGGGCGCAGTGCTGCAGCCCGCCACCAGGCCGCATGCCCAGCTCTGGCCGGACGATCCCTCAAGTTGGCCGACCCTTCCCACGCAAGCGGGCCATGCGCGCCTGATCACGACTGCGGGCGAGGTACCGGCGGCCTTCGGGCTGGCCGAGCTGGTGGGGCAAATGGAACGGGTGCGCGAAGCGGCCTGAAGGGCTGTCGACGACGTCCATGAACGACACCACCACGGGAGCCTGACTTGTCATCAACTTACCACCCGACCGCCACAAGGTACTGGAACGAGGCGCTGGAAACCAGGCCCTGGGCCGAGGTCGAGCGCTGGCAGGTGCCGCAGATAGAAGCCATGCTCGGTCCGCTGCGCGAGCGATCGGCCCTTTACGCGCGGCTGTATGCGGATGTGCCCAAGTCCGTCAGGCTGGGCCGCTTCGGTGACCTGGCCTCTCTGCCTTTCACGATGAAGGAACACGTCCGAGGCGCCCAGGCAGACGCCACCGACCTGCAGCCTCTGGGCGGAAATCAGGGCGCTCCGACGCCGGAGATCGTTCAGGTCATCGCTTCGTCCGGCACGACGGGCGCGCCGCTGTACTACGGCTTGACCGCCGTAGATGTCGAGACATTCGCGGATGCGATCGCCAATACCTGGTTCACTGCGGGCCTTCGCCGCGATGACGTCGTGGCTCACTTGGTCGGTCTGCCTATGGTGGCTGGCGGCCTCCCGTATGCAGACGGATTTCGGCGCATCGGCGCGACCCTTTGCTGGCTCGGCGGGTTTCCCACCGACCGGGTACTGCGCGAGATGCGTCGGCTGCGCGTTACTGCGTTGCTGGCCACGACCTCCTTCGGACTGTACCTGAGCGAGCAGTGGGATGAGGTCGGACGTGAGACCGGTATCCCGTCAAGGCTCAGCAAAGTGTTGTGCGGCGGTGAGCCCGGGCTCAATCAGCCCGAGATCCGCGAGCGCATCACGAACGGACTGCAGATCAGCCACCTGCGCGAGGTGATGGGCCTCGGCGATGTGATTTCCGCTATGTGGGGTGAATGCCAGGCGCACGACGGAATGCACTTCAATGCACAGAAGTACGTGGCCATCGAGCTGATCGATCCTGCTACCGGCGACCGGCTGCCATGGGAGCGGGGCGCGAAAGGTGAGATCGTCTACACGGCCTTCACGCGCGACGCAACACCCCTGGTGCGATACCGCTCTCGCGACCACGCGCTGGTCTGCGGGGTTGATCGATGCGCATGCGGCCGCACCAGCCCGCGCATTCGCTGCATCGGCCGTACCGATGACATGCTGATCTACAAGGGCATGAACGTGTTCCCGACCTCCATACGGGACCTGATCTCGAAGCGTTTTGCCGGAACGGTGGAGCCGATGCTGCGAATCTGGAAGGACGACAAGGATCAGGTGCGCTTCGACGATGCCATTCCGGTTGACATCGAGGTGGTACCAGGATTCGACTTTGCACAGGCGACCGGCCTCGTGCAGGCCATTGAGAACGAGGTGCGCGCTCAGCTACAGGTGCGCGTCGCCATCACGGTACTCGAGTCGGGCAGTTTGCCCAGAAGTGTCTACAAGAACTCCCTGCTGGCCGTGCGCGCTGGCGGTTGAGAAACCAAAAAGGATGCACGTAATGAAGATGTTCGACCTGACAGGCAAGGTCGCAGTGATTACCGGCGCCGGCAACGGACTGGGATACGAGTTCGCCGAGACGATGGCGGAGGCTGGTGCAGACGTTGTCTGTGGCGACATAGACGAAAAAGGTAATGAACGCACTGCCAAGCGTGTGCGTCAGCTTGGGCGCAAGGCACTGGCCGTCAAATGCGACGTCACACGCGAGGCGCGACGTTACCGCGCTCTTCAATGCAGCAGACAAGGAGGTTGGCCAGGTGGGCATCGCCTTCGCGAACGCCGGGATTGCCGATCCTGCGCCGCAACCTCTCCACGACTATCCGACGGAGAACTGGAACACGGTTGTCTCCATCAATCTGACGGGCGTGTTCTACACGAATCGCGCCGCACTGAAGATCATGGCGCACCAGAATCGCGGCAAGCTCATCAACGTCGCTTCGATGTGGGGCCTTGCCGCCGCGTCAAGTGTCTTCCCGATCCCCGCGTACAACGCGAGCAAAGGTGCGGTGGTCAATCTGACACGCGAGCTTGCACTCGAGTACGTGCCGACGAACATTCAGGGGAACGCCATCTGCCCCGGATTCTTCCGCCCTCGATTGGCGGGCGGCGCGTACGACGACCCCGAGTTCGTGCAGGCGATCGCGGGCTTCAGCCCGATGGGCCGCGTCGCCGAAGCCAGCGAAATGAAGGGCACTGCGCTCTACCTGGCCTCTGACGCGTCGAGCTACACCCCGGCCTCATGCTGGTGGCGGACGGCGGCTGCATGGCCAAGCGAGCTTCATTCACGAACAAAGGAGACAGATATGAGCGAACGATTCAAGTCCAAAGTCGCCGTCGTCACCGGCGGCGCCGCAGGCATCGGGCAGGCGATTGCGACGCGCTTCGCCCAGGAGGGCGCCGACATAGCGGTGGCCGACATTGGCTCCGCCAGCGACACGGAGGGCGCAGTGAAGGCAGCAGGCCGGAAGTTTCTCTCGATAAAGTGCGACACGTCCAGGCCGGCCGAAGTCCAGGCTTTTGCTGACCAAGTGCATTCGTCGTTGTGGCGCTGCGACATCCTGGTCAACAACGTCGGGATCTACCCACTGACGCCGTTCGAGGACCTCAGCTTCGAACAATGGAAGCGCACTTTCGAGATCAACGTCGATTCGCAGCTCCTGATGAGCAAGGCGTCCGTGCCCGGCATGAAGAAGAAGGGATGGGGTCGCATCATCAGCATGAGCTCGACGGTGTTCTGGCTCAAGATCGATGCCTACACGCACTACATCAGCACCAAGGCCGCGAACATCGGATTCACCAGAGCGCTCGCCTCGGAACTCGGGCCGCACGGGATCACGGTCAATGCGATTGCGCCAAGCCTCGTGAGAACAGCAACCACCGAGGCCTCCCCGCTCGCGGGGATGTTCGAGGTGCTTCCGCAGATGCTGCAGTCGATCCCGCGCTTACAGGTGCCCTCGGATCTGACCGGGGCGGCGGCCTTCCTTGCGTCCGACGACGCCGCGTTCATTACCGGCCAGACTCTCGCCGTGGATGGCGGGATGGTGCGACATTGAGCCGATCATGAAATTCGAGAACGCATTTCTCAGCGCCCGGCACCTCTGGTCTTCGCCGTTCGTGCGGTGGCAGGGCAGTCTTGCCGACGTGTCAAGCCTGGACCTGGCGGTCGCGGTCACCCGTGACGCCCTGTTGAAGGTTCAGTTCGATACGGGCGCCGTGACCCAAATCGTGCTCGGCGCGACGATTCCGCAGGCGCAGAGTTTCTATGGTGCGCCTTGGGTCGCAGCACGTCTGGGCATGACCGGCGTCAGCGGGCCGCACATTGCGCAGGCCTGCGCGACGTCGGTGGCGTGCCTCGTCGCGGCTGCGCAGGCGGTGGAGGTCGATCGCGAGACGACTTCCCTGGTGGTGACGTCGGACCGCACGAGCAACGGGCCTTTGCTCGTCTATCCGCGCTCGCAGGCGGCGGGCGGGGCGCCTGCAACGGAGCATTGGGTGCTGGACAGCTTCGCCGCCGATCCGTGGACCGGCGAGGCCATGGTCCAGACAGCAGAGGCCGTGGCGCGCGACGGCGCGATGACGCGCAGCGCGTTGGACGACCTCACGCTGCTGCGCTACACGCAATACCAGCGCTCGTTGGCGGACAACCGCGCGTTTCAGCGTCATTGGATGCAGCCGGTGGTCATCGCAAAGGGCAAGACGAAGTTGGTGGTCGAGGCCGACGAAGGCGTGCACCCCTACAGCGCCGAAGGCCTTGCCGCGTTGAAGCCAGTGACTTCGGATGGACTAACGACTTTCGGCTCGCAGACCCACCCGGCCGATGGCACCGCTGGGACCGTAGTGTGCAGCCAGGCGAGGGCCAGCGATCTAGCCCAAGGCGAAGGGATCGTCCGATTGCTGGCTGCCGGCTTCGCGCGCGCCGAGAAGGGCCGCATGCCGAAGGCGGCGACCCTGGCCGCGCAACGTGCACTGGCGAGTGCCGGCGTGGGCTTCGACCAGCTCAAGTTCGTGACGACACACAATCCTTTCGCGGTCAACGACCTCTGGTTCGCGCAGCAGACAGGCTACGCGCTTGACCGGATGAATCCTTATGGATGCAGCCTGATCTTCGGCCACCCGCAGGGACCGACCGGGCTGCGCTCGATCATCGAGTTGGTGCACGCTCTCCGCGAAGCCGGTGGCGGAATCGGACTCTTCACTGGCTGCGCCGCGGGTGACACGGGCGCTGCGCTGGTGCTGAGCGCGGAGTGAAGTATGGCCGCGCGCATCACTACGCCCGTTACAGTCATCACCGGATTCCTCGGCAGCGGCAAGACGACCCTGGTCAATCGCATCCTCCAGGAGTCGCATGGCCAGCGGCTGGCCGTGATTGAGAACGAGTTCGGTGCCGTCGGCGTAGACGCCGAGTTTCTGGTCACCGAGAACAACGAAGCCGTGATCCAGTTGGCCAACGGATGCCTTTGCTGCAGCGTCCGCGGCGACCTGGCGCGTGCGCTGCACGAACTGGCACAGCGCAGCGACCAAGGCGAGTTCGTATTCGACCGCGTACTGATCGAAACGACCGGCATCGCCGATCCAGGCCCCATCATCCAGACGTTTCTCGCCGAGACGGCGATCCTCACGCGCTACCATCTGGACGGCGTCGTGGCCCTTGTGGATGCTGTCCACGGCGCAGGCCAATTGCATCAGGTCGAGAACCGCGCGCAGGTGGCCTACGCCGATCGGATCTTGCTCACCAAATGCGATCTGGCTGCGCCAGGGGAGCAAGGTGCCCTCGGCGAGAACCTGGCCCATATGAATCCGCGCGCCCAGATGCTGCCGATCGACCTGCATCACGCTTCAATGCCCGCGCTGTTAGGCCTGTTGTTCGACGCCAGCGGCTACAGCTTGGACTATGTCGCGCCCGATGAGTTGAAACGCCTAACGGCCCGGATGCTACCGCTGACGGGCGCTGCGTCGCCTCGCCTGCGGAACGTCGCATCGCCTGTTCACACGGAAGACATTGTTTCCTGTGTGTTCGAGTCGGCGACCGCACTCAATCTGGACCGCTTGAACGCCTTTTTCGATGCAGCTCAGGAGCGGTATGGCGCGAGGCTGTGGCGCTACAAGGGCGTTGTTTACGCAGAGAATCAACGACCGCGCCTGGTGGTTCAAGGCGTGCAAAGCCTTATTCAGATCGCCGGTGGCACGATGTGGCGCGCCTTTGAGCCGAAGCGAACGGTGCTGGTCTTCATTGGCCAGGCGTTGGAACCGATTTGGATCCAGCATGAACTGGAGGCCTGTGAGAGTGCGTCCAACGCGCCGAACTCAGCCATGCACTGATTCGCGCCCAAGTTGATGACGGTGCAGATTGAGGCGTCCGCCTTATCTGAGTAGGTTTAGGCGGATCGCCGGTTGGCCGTACTGCCGGTGTCAACGACCGCTTCGAAGCATTGCAGGTTCAGTTAGACCGTGGTCGGCGAAGCCTACAAGGTCCGCAGCACCTCGAGTGCGAAATTGCGATTGAGGAGCCGACCAGCAGACCCCATCAGGGACAGCGGCGAAAGCCGCAGCGAAAGTCCGAATGTACGGGTGCAATCGAACCTCATCATCAACTGAATGCCTGGCATATTCGGGGGCATCCATGTACGGACCTTCGTTAGGCCGATGCAGTTCGCGGAGAGTACGCCTCACCGCGGCCGCAATGCATTACAATTTAGCTCTAGGTAAGGAGTAGCTATGGCAGAGTCCACCATCACCGCCAAGGGGCAAACCACGGTTCCCGCCGACGTGAGGGCGCTCGTGCATGCCAAGCCCGGAACCCGGTTGGTCTGGTCCGTGATGCCAGACGGCACCATCATCGTTCGAGCTAAGACCAAGTCCATCCTCGATATGGCCGGCATGCTGAAGGCCCCGAAGGGCAGGCGCGTTGGCGTCGAAGAGATGAACGCCTGGCGCTGATGCCGGCGCTCGACACCAATGTCCTGGTCCGCTACGTCGTGCAGGATGACGAAGTACAGCTGGCCGCTGCGCGGCGACTCATCCGCAAGTGCGTAGCCGAGGGACAGACGCTCTTCGTGCCGGCGACGGTCACGCTCGAGTTCGAGTGGGTTCTGCGCGCCAGTTTCGAATACGCCAAGGACGAAGTAATGGAGGCGCTGTCGAGCCTGTTTTCGGCGGCCGAACTGACCTTCGAGTCGGAGCGTGCGCTTGAAGTCGCGTTGCAGTTGTACCGCAACGGTACGGCCGACTTTGCCGACTGCGTGCACATCGCCCTGGCGGCACAGGCGGGCGAATCACCGTTGTGGACCTTCGACAAGCGCGCAGCCAAGGTCAGCGGCGCGCGGTTGATGGGTCGGTGACCAAGCAATAGGCGGCATCCGGCCAGTTGCAGTCGTTGGATCCTTGCCGACCAATGGCCGCTCTGGCCCAACCAAGACGCTGGCTACGCTTGCTAAGAACAACCTCAACGAGGCGTTGATCTAAGCTTCTCGCGCCTCGGTCCGATTCGCCCGCCGGATCACCTGCGGCGGCTGTCCGTACGCGCGTAGAAACGCCCGGCGCATGCGGTCGGGGTCACCGAAGCCCGTGTCCCTTGCGACGGTCTCGATGGGCAGATGCTGGGACTCGATCATGAGCCGCGCTGCCTCGGTTCGCAGACGTTCGATGGCCTTGGCCGGGGTCTGCCCGGTCTCCTCCCTGAACACCCGGCCGAATTGGCGCGGGCTGAGATGCGCCGCCTTCGCCAGTTCTTCCACCGAGAGTTCGTTCACCAGATGGCTCTTCGCGTACTCGAGCGCTTTTTGGATGCGGTCGGTTCGGGGCGTCAGTTCGAGCATGGCGGAATGCTGCGACTGGCCGCCCATGCGCCGGTGGTACACCACCATCCGCTTGGCGACGAACTTGGCAACGTCGGCGCCGCAGTCCTCCTCGACGAGCGCCAGGCCCAGATCGATGCATGCCGTCGCGCCAGCCGATGTCCAGACGCTGCCGTCCTGCACGAAGATGCTGTCCTCCTCCAGCCTCACCTCCGGGTGATTGCGTTTCATCTTGCCGACGTGAGCCCAATGTGTGGTCGCGCGTTTGCCGTCGAGCAACCCGGCTTGGGCCAGATTGAAAGCACCGGTGCAGGCTGCACCAATCCGACGCGACCGCCGCGCTGATTTGCGCAGGAAGGCCAGCAACGCAGGCGAACCCTCCGTCACCACGGTATCGCCCACCACCAGCACGGTGTCGTAGTGCGCACCGTCAAAAGGCTTCGTGCCGATTTCCACCCCACAGGAAGACGCGACCGGCCCGCCCTGCTCTGACAGCACGTCATGCGTGTAAAGCGGCTGGTCGAGCGACATGTTGGCGTACTCGAACACAGAGACGACGGCCAGCGTGAGTAGCTGGAACCCCGGATAGACCACCACACCCACGCGAATCATTGGATTGCCTCTATGGCTTGAATTGAAGGAAATACGACGTTTACGCCATAGCAGTCTATCGCCATGATTAGGTCCTGTCGATACCGATGACGCACATCCTCATCGACCTCGGCGCCTCTTCATCGAAAGCAAACCATGCAAAAGACAATTCTTATCACCGGTGTCTCCAACGGCTTCGGCAAGGACACCGCTCTCACGATGGCGGCCGCCGGCCATCGCGTGTTCGGAACTTTGCGCGATCCGGCCGGGCGCAACCGTGACGCGGCGGCGGAACTCGGGGCCAAGGGGATCGACCTCGTCGAGATGGATGTCACGCGGGACGCCAGTGTCGACGCGGCCTTCAGCTCCGTGCTAGAAAAAGCCGGTGGCACGCTCGACGTGCTCGTCAACAACGCAGGCTCGATGGTCCAGGGCATCTCGGAGACGATCACGACAGAGCAGACGCGCGACATGTTCGACGTGAACGTCCTCGGCATCCAGCGCACGACACGTGCCGTGCTCCCTGCTATGCGCCGGGCCAGGGCCGGGCTGATTGTCAACATCGGCTCGATCCTGGGACGCGTCACGATCCCCTTCGTGGGCCTCTACGGCGCCTCGAAGCACGCCGTCGAAGCGATGACGGAGTCGTACCGCTACGAGCTGTCGCAACTCGGCGTGGATGTCGTCCTGATCCAGCCGAGCGCCTATCCCACCGGCCTCTACGCGCATCCGAGCCCTGCGGACGGGACACGGGCGAACGAGTACGGCGAGGTGGCCGCTTTTCCGAAGGCGTTCGTTGCATTCCTGCAGGGCATCTTCACCAGCGCCGAAGCTCCCGATCCGCATGACGTGGCGACCGCGCTGGTCCGGCTGGTCGACACGCCGCCAGGGCAGCGCCCTGCCCGGGTGGTGGTCGGCAATCCTTTCGGGGCCGCCGACGTGAACGTCGCCTTGACGCCGATCCAGCAGCAGCTCATCGACGGCATTGGTATGGGCGGGCTGAGCAGGCTGAAGGTCTGACCATGGACAAGCGACTCCTGGTATTGGCGCTCGGAATGTTTGCGCTCGGGACCGACACCTTCGTCGTCGCCGGCGTGCTCCCGCAGATCGCGCACACCTTCAACGTCGACATCGCGATGGCGGGTCAGTTGACGACTGTGTACGCGATTGCCTATGCGCTGCTGGCGCCGACAATCGCTGCCATCGCGGGGAACGTCCCCAGAAAGCAGTTGATGCTTGCGGCGTTGAGCGTGTTCGTGCTGTCGAACCTCGCCACCGCGCTCGCGCCCACGTTCACGATCGCGTTGATCTCTCGCGTCTTCGCTGGACTGGGCGCCGCGATGTACGCACCGACCGCGACCGGAACCGGCGCAACGATCGTGGCTCCCGAGCGGCGCGGCCAGGCGATCGCCATCATCGTCGCCGGTCTCACCGCGGCGACGGCGCTCGGATCGCCGATCGGAACGGTCCTCGGCGGCCTCAGCGACTGGCGCTGGACGATGTACTTCGTCTCGGCCGTCGGTCTTGCCGCGGGCTTCGGCATCATGGCGCTGCTCCACCACGTGCCCCTGCCGCCGAAGATCGGGCTGAAGGCCCGGCTGGCTCCCTTGCAGGACTCGCGCATCGGATGGACCCTGATCACCACTTACCTGGGCATGGCGGGCAACTTCCTGGTCTACGTCTACTTCTCGGTGGTCTTCGACCGCGTCCTGGCCAACGCCGTCGTGTTCGGCGCGCTGTTGGTGGTCTGGGGCGTGAGCGGTACCGCGACGAACATCGCCCTTTCACGCGTCCTGGACAAGACCAGCCCGACAAAAGTGATGCTGCTGGTGCTGGTCGTCCAGGCGGGCGACATGGCGTTCCTGCCCTGGACGAGCGCATCGCTGTGGTCGGCGGTGCTGGCCATCGCGGTATGGGGCGCGACGGGCTGGGGGATTCAAGGCCCGCAGCAGTACCGGCTCGTCACCGTGGCGCCCGCCATCGCGCCCGTCCTCCTCGGCCTGAACACCGCCGCAACGTACCTGGGTGTCACGACCGCGGGCATCCTCGGCGCGGTCGGCATTCATCTGCTTGGCGCCCACTACTTGAGTTTCTTGAGCGTCGGCGTGTTCGTGCTGGCCATCTTCACATCGCACATGGCGGGCCGGCGAATCGAGGAGCAACGCACTGCGGCCTCGCTGGTGGCCATGCAACCGGTTCGTTCCTAATCACACGACCCACAAGGATCTTCTCGTGTCCATCACCGCACACCCGTCGAGCTTCGAAACCTTTCGCGCGTCGCATGAGCACGGCTTGCTGCGCCTCCCCAACGCATGGGACGCGGGCAGCGCCCGCGTGATCGAGCGCCTGGGTGCCAAGGCCATTGCCACGACCAGCGCAGGTGTCGCGTGGGCCGCGGGCTACCCCGACGGCAACCAGATGCCGCCAAGCCTGGTGCTCTCGGTCAGCAAGAGCATCGCGAGAGTGATCAAAGTGCCCTTGAGCGTCGACATCGAAGGCGGCTACTCTTCCGATCCCGCGAAGGTCGCCGAGCTGATTGTCCGGTTGGCCGAGAGCGGGGTCGTGGGCGTCAACCTCGAAGACGGGGCCGAGGCTGCTGACCTGCTGGCCCGCAAGATCGGCGCCGCGAAGGATGCCTTGACAAAGGGGGGAATGAAACTCTTCGTCAACGCCCGCACCGATGTCTACCTTGCCGGCTTGGCCGAGCGTTCCAGGCGTGTGGAGGAGGTCTTGCGTCGATCAAAACTCTATGCGTCTGCGGGCGCCGACGGGCTGTTTGTCCCGGCGATCACGGCGTTGCCCGAGATCGGCGACATCGCCGGACGCGCCAAGCTCCCACTGAATGTCTTGGCCTGGGAGGGTCTGCCGGAGCCGGACCGGCTCGAGGCGGCGGGTGTGCGACGGCTCAGCGCCGGGTCTGGCATCTCTGCGCGCGTCTGGGCGCAGGCGGCGCTGAAGACCCGACACTTCCTGGACAGCGGCGAGCTGGTCGGGGACGCGACGGCGTACTTCGATCTCCAGAGTCTGTTCGGCGGATCGCCAGTGTTTCTGCGGGCCACGAAGTGTTCCCGTGCCGTAATGGCGGAGGTCGCGATGTCGATAGACGTTGTTCGGGTCGAGCCACTCTCCACCTATCTCGAGCGGTGGAAAGCACCGACATCGGTGGTCACGCGAAGTCGCGACACGATCTATGTTTCCGGGCTGCCGCCGTTCGATCCGGAAACCGGCGAAGTGGTGGATGCACCGATCGAACGGCAAACGGAGCTGGTGATGGAGCAGCTCTAGCTCTGCCTGGAGACCGCAGGCAGCTCGCTCGACAACGAACTCAAGTGCAACGTCTACTGCACGTCAGTGGACAAGTTCGCGGCCGTCAATGCGATCTATGCAAGGTACTTTCCTCGCCATCCGCCGGCGCGCATATTCGTCTGCGTGCCGGCGTGGCCAGGACGCTTCGACAACGAAGTGGACTGTGTCGCCGCTCGCTCCGGGATGCCGACCTAGAACGCGCCTCGTTGCTTTTGTCGTTGCTCGAGTGGGAGGCGGCACACCGTCTCCGGATCGGGCTGCTCTCGCTGGAACTGCTGTCGTTCAAGGAGCGATGATGGCCTTCCGCTAAGGGCCCGAACCGGGTCTACAGCGGACGGCAACGGGGCCTGGAAAAGCGGCCGTTGGATGCTCGCTGCACCTGTCCGCCCGCGGAACTTTGAAAAACCGAGCGGTGCAGATTTGAAAACGACCCTCGCAAGCTGTTGATTTTCCCGCGTTAGCAAGTGCGACAACTGTGGAGGAACTCAGAAGGGCAAATCCGGCCAGGATCATCCCTCTAGGAGTGGACGGCCCTGGCGGGCGACGGCGGAGCGCATCGGTGGCGTGTCAGCAGCATGCAACAGTCGATTGTTTCGATCATTGTTTCGCGGCGAAGCAATAACCGCAACAATGTGCCGAGGCGAGGTGAGGCGCGGGGGAGGCCTCAGCCGCGGATTCGCTGGCTGGCATTCACCGGGCTGGCGGATTCTCATGTTGGTCGTCAACGCTCAGGGTCAGAAGCTGCTCGAGCAGCGCCTCCGCGGCGAGGACTTCGGCCTGGCGCTTCGTCGAAGCTCCAGGAGAGCGCGCGTTCAGGGCGCGATCGCGGGTCTTGAGCTCGGCAATGCACACGAAGGCCGGTGCGTTCGAGGGCCTGTTAGAGGTGCTCGTGAATGCCGGCGTCCCAAGCTTCTTCTTCTGGCAGTACTCAAGCAGTGCACCCTTGGCGTTCGGGAGAAGCGGCTTGGCGGCGGCCGCCGACGAATCAGTCGGACCTTCGCGCTCCGCAGACACTCCGTCCTCGCCGCCGGACAACGGGCGCGTGACGTTCATGAAGTCACACAGCGCCAGGAGGGCGGCCGCCTGCTCCGCTCCCTTTCTTTCGAGTGGCGCCGGGCGGCGGCCTGAAGAACGTCTCCATGTTCGGTGTCGCGCATGGTTGCTGTCGCTCGGAACGACGGGCTCGTGGCACCTTGCCTGGGAGCGATCTCCTCGAACTAAATGGCGAAGTCCGTGATCGCGCTGATCGCGCGCGCATGGTTGAGGAGGGAAGCTGCGCTCGCGGGCTTGGCTGCCACCATGGCGATGAATCCCGAGGAAATATCAGGGGGAACAGAGCTGCGGCCCTCGATGAAACGGACCGAGACTTTGTCCGGCAATGTGCCGGCCGCCATGCGGCGCAGCAGCTCCTGGACCAACGCTGGCGCGAAGCTGCCGGCCAGACCGGCCTTCACCGCCTGGCCCAGCTCGTTGTCGGCCAGACCGCGAAGCGCATGCTGCGCGCCTGAATCGATTGCGGCTTGTGCTTTGGCCACCAATGGGGCCTTGGAGAACTCGGACGACGCCGCATCATTCGCCTCGGATGCGGCGAGCAACTCGTCGCCGATCGAGGTCAGATCATCCTGAGAGTAGGGCAGGGGGAGTTCCAGGATCAGCGCGATGAGCTGGCGTTGTGCAACCAGGTCGGCGTAGCGCCGAAGTGGCGAGGTCACGTGAGCGTAGGCGGGCACGTTCAGCCCGTATTGCCCGGTGAGGGTGCTCGTATAGCGCGCCCTCTGAGCAATGAGGTTCAGTCGATCGGCCGCGGCAGCGGATGAAGCCTGTCCGCCCGCAACCCAGGCCTCCACCGATTCCGCAGCGGCCAGGCCGCGGGGCGCCGAGATCCGTGGCTCGTGGCATCTATATAAGAAGGGGACATCGCTCTTGGCCGCGCGCTCGGTGACCGCGGCGTTGGCGGCGATCATCATTTCCTGCAACCATTTCACCGGCGTCGTAGTGCTGGACGCGGCCGTCCTCGTCGGTGAGCAGCAGCTGCTACTGGTCGAGGACGGCAAGAGCGCTGCGCGTGCGGCGCTGCTTCAGGAATCCGAGCGCTATCGCGATTCCATCAACGATCGGCAGATGCAGCTCGTGCGTCTCGTCGTGCGCAATCGCCGGGATATCTGAATACGAAAGTCGTTGTGCCACCGTGATTTCGCCCAAGGATAGGCGTGTCTCTCGGATCCGGCAGGCATGGTCGAGCTCGAGGTCAATCAACATCGTTGATCGGGACTCGCCAGCCGAAAGCGTCGATTGCCCCCCGGAGATCGAGCGCGGCAGCATCGGTTGCGCGGCGTCGCGCCCACGATAGATCGTCGCGCCTTGCCTGCGCGCGGCCAGGTCGTCGGCACCCCCGATCGCTACGACCGCAGACGGATTCGCGATCGCGATGCGGATGATCCAGCCGGCGTTCGTCGGGGCGACCCCAATCGCGTCGTCCAAGTCACGGGAGTGTGGCGCATCAATGGTGAACAGGGCGATGTCGTTGTGCATGAAAGGGTATTCGTATGGGGTCCATACCGAAGCCGAACCGGAGGGCGATCTAAAAAAAAGAAGAAACGATCGACACCGTTTCGGGTATTGTTGCGCCTCAAATGTATACCGCGTTAATAGTCCAGCGCAAATGAAATAGGCTGGGCGTATTCTGATGCTTCGCAGACACTGAAGGCACCATGGCGACTCTTCCCCCTCCACCCGGGTCAGCAAGGCCCGGAATCCCGCCACGGGCCGCCGAGCAACAGCCGGGCGAGCGCGCATCCGCACTCGAGCGTGCCCGTGCGCTGCGCTTTCAGTTCGACCAGACGGCCCGCGCGCATGCCTTCTCGTTCAACATCGCCCGGGTCGCCGCTGAGGCCGCGACTCAGGCAGCTGCAGTGACGACGCCGCGATCGGCCGTCGGCTGGAAACCTGAGGTCAAGTTCGACGACAACCAGCAGCAGCTGATTGATGCGAAAGACCACATCGTGATCGGCGAGGCCGTCGCCGGCTCCGGCAAGACGACCACCGCCGTTGGGTACGCCGTGGCGCGGCCACGCGAGAAGCTGGTCTACCTATGCTTCGGCCGGGCCAACGCCGACGAGGCGCGCCAGCGATTCCCTTCGAACGTGGATGTCTTCAACGTCCACAGCCTCGCCTTCAGGGCGATCGGGCACAAGTTCAACGGACGGCTGGTGAAGTCGTGGCGTCCGCGGGACATCGCCGAACAGCTGGGCGTGGAGAACCGCATCGCGGGCTGCATTGGGAAGACGCTGGCATCGTTCTACGCGAGCGTCGACCCTGACATCAATGACTCGCACCTGGCGGCTGTGGCGGACTGGGACTTGACGCCGGCCGAGCAGGGCCTTGTGCTCGATCACGCTCGTGGCGCCTGGAGGAAGATCATCGCGCCCGGCTCTACGATGCCTGTCACGCACGACACGTACCTCAAGCTCTGGACGATGTCGGGCCCGCGCCTGAACTACGACTGCATGATTCTCGACGAGGCGCAGGACACGAACCCGCTCACCGAGCAACTGGTGATGGCTCAGCTCGATCACTGCAGGCTCCTGGCCATAGGGGATCGCCACCAGTCGATCTTTGGTTTCCGCGGCGCGACCAACGCCATGCAAAATCTTCGAGCGATCGAGGGTAGCCGAGTCGTCACCATGCCGCGCACGTGGCGGTTCGGCGCGAGGACGGCTGATGTGGCCAAGAAGATCCTCCAGAACCTGAAGGGCGAGTCGGTCGTGATACAGGGCATGGGCAAGGACACCGGCTGGGGCCGACAGTCCACGCTGCTCACCCGCACGAACTCGGGCCTGTTCGAAGAGGCCGTCTCCCGCCAGGGCCGCGGCGTGCATTGGCTGGGCGGCGTCGAGAACTACAACCTGGACGTGATCACCGACGCCTACAACATCTGGGCGCGCTCACTCCACGCGGTCCGCTCGCCGTTCATGAGGCGCTTCCGCTCCTGGAGCGAGTTCGTGGACTATTCCGAATCTTCGCGCGACGCCGAGACGCGCATGCTGATCAAGGTGGTCGAGCGCCACGAGCACAAGATCCCTCAGCTTGTTGCACAGGTCGTCAAGAACGAAGTGAAGGACCCCGCCGCGGCCGAGCTCACCCTCACGACGCTTCACAAGGCGAAGGGAATGGAGTGGGACTGCGTTCGCATCGGGAACGACTTCGAGTTTCTGTTCGACGCCGAGAAGGAGATCTGCGAGACGGGCGAGCTCTCCCAGGCGATCCAGCAGGAGGTCAACCTCCTGTACGTCGGAATCACCCGGGCCCGTGGGATCTGCCGGCTCAACGACGAGACCGACCAGTGGCTCAAGGAGCTTCCGGCGCTGCAGGCCGAGCGGATGCGCGCACTCGAACTCATGAACAGCGCCGGCACGGCGCGCCCGACTGCTTGAATCCATGAACAACACCAACGATTCGATCACCCTCGCTGACGGCAAGTACACCGTCGAGCTCGGCACGAAGGCGGGCCGCTTCTGCTTCACTGCGTTGCGCAACGGCGAGCCGTGGCGGGACATGTCGTCCGACGGCGATGGCCTCATGTTGGCCATGTTCCACAGGCTACTCGAGCAGCGGGAGCGCATCGCCGAGCTCGAGCGCGCTGCCAGCGAGCCCATCCAGCGCTCCATGCGCCGCTGGGACGTGGAGGACGGAAGCGCCGAGCCAGTCGAGGCCGAGCCGACCTACACGGTGACCATGGATGCGCAACGGGGCATGGTTGAGATCCGCCCGGCCGGCCTGGGCGATGGACAACTCGAAGGCGTCCCGCAGTTGCTTGTGTTCGTCGAGGTAGTGAATGGCCTCCCGCGGCTGCTCGTGCACACGGACATCGTTGGCGGCGAGGTGCTGGCCGAGTTCGTCTGCCTTCCGGACGGCCGCCTCGCGGACCGGCTGTACCCGATTCCAGACATCCAAGCCATCGGCGAACAGATTCGCTCGCGCGCCGCAGCCTCGCTCGAATCAGCCGAAGCCGGCCAGGTGCCCCGCGCCTAAAGCCCCCCAATCGCGGAATCAACAAGAGTCATTCACCAGGAGCAACAGCATCATGACAAACCCCGCCACCCAAGCCGTCGGCACCAAACCCCCCATTCGCTTCGGATTCGCGCGGCCCACCGCGGTCGCGCCGGCCCCGGCAGCAGCAGCTGCCGCCGCGGCGGATTCGACGGCCACCGCCTCCACGCCACCTGAAACTTCGGCGGCCGTCCTGGCCACCGCAGCGCAGCAACTGAGCGCGCCCGCCAACCCCGTGCCTGTCGACCAGTCAACGAACCAGGCTGCCCAAGCGGCCGCCGGCCTCGCCGGTGACGTTGTCCCTGCGACCGAGCTGATCACGATCATGCTGCCGACGGGCGGCCGTGAAGGCCAGGTCTTCGGCGGCGTCTTCGGGCGCATGGAGGACGGAAAGTTCCGCACCGACCCGCTGCTGAAATCCATCTACCTGCTGCAACTGGTCGACGGCGCCGAGCCGGGCGAAGGAATGGACCAGCAACGCCGCGACATCATGCTGGCGATGGGCGGCATGCCGGAGACGGTCACGATCACGGTTCCCACCGAACTCGCTGCGCCGCTGAAGGCAACACTCGCGCATTTGAGTGGCGCGCGTTGGGAGCAGCTCTATGCCAGCGTGGGCGGTGCGGCCAACCCGATGACGAAGTTCGCATTGGTCAACGAAGCGAGGATTGCTCGCGAAGCAGTCGCTCAAGTTGCCCGCGTCGGTGGCGAGGCGTTCACCGTGCAGATCGCTACCCCGAAGGAACTGCGCTTCGTGATGGAAGGCGGGGACGACGAGTACGACGAATTTGGGCGTGAGCTGAATGGCCTCTTCCAGCCCGTGGCTGGCCAACCTGTGACCACGGTAGTGGCCGGCGAAGTCGCCTATCCCGCTTCCGGGCACCAAACACTTTCCAGCGCTCTCACCGGTCGCCAGGAGGGCGACACGGTGGCCTACACGCACGTGGAGTCATTCACCGTGCTGGCCGACAGGGCGGAGAACGCAGAGAAGGTGCTTGCGCTGGTGCCGCACTCGCTCAAGGTGCGAACCGCGATGACCGCCACGGACGTCATGGTGAATGGCCAACCGTACGTCGTAGCGGAGCCGCTGCACGATGACGACGGCCCGACCGCGGACGTCCCTCGCTAATCCTTCCGTCCTTCCGCCGACGAAACTGAAGCAGTTGGAATTACAAAGCCACGTTTAACCGTTAGTACGAACGTAAAAAACATGGAGAAACATTGCGGAATTCGGATGCGTGGATGGAAAATGAACGCAGAGACAGGCTCCATGTGCTGCCTGTCGCAGATCAGTCGACCTGCCTCACCAAGTGAGCAGGCGGCCAGCGCGATGGCGAGTGTCGGCTTCGGTCGACGTGCCAGGCGCTCTACCGGGTTGAGAGTGCGCCTGCCATCAGGCGAGTCAAGAATCAGAAGGGCAAAAAAAAGCGAGCACCGGATAAATCCAGAATGCTCGCTGCGCGTGACCAAGTCACCGACCAAGACAAAGGACGGCGATCCGAAGATCCTCGCATCTCAATCTCAATCGCTGCCTCGATACCGAGGAAAAGCCTCTGGGCAGTTTCTCAGTACCGAGGAGCAGCGAATTTGAGATGAGTTGAGTCGGTGACAGGCACCGAGATGCAACAGAAACCCAAACGCCACGCCAGAGTGTGAAAAACACCAAAAGGATGTATGTGGCGCAATTATGGTAGTTGCATCTATGAGCTGTCAACGCGAGGCCCCTCAATTTGAAGCCGCCGAAGGTCTTGATCGTTTGTCGCAAGGTCGCCGCGCAGCGCATTACCCGACGGCATCTACCAGTCATCGACCAGACTTCTACCAAGTCTCTGCCAACTTAAGAGTTTGGCATCTTGGTCTGGCCGCGATATAGCCTGTACCCATCAGGGGATACTCGGCGCGGTAGTTGAACGTTGAGCGTGGCTCCCGGGCCACGGCGTTCTGGAGAACTGGCCCACGCGGTCAGCGGCGCTCGTTCGTTTGCGACGAGCAGTGCAAGACAACGGTCTCCTTTTTGAAGACGAACTGGACGACGACGCCGGTGGTGCGCCGCGTCAGCTGGCGCATCTGCCCATGGGCGCCGTGCTGGAAACGTCCCGTGCACTCGGGGTTGACGGGCACTCGCCCGAGCAATTGGCCAGGGGTGGACACTTCGCGATCCTGAATATGGGGCCGGGAGTGAAGACGCGCCAAAGGAGCTATCACATCAGCCTGCTTCAGGAGGTCATTTCTGGCGCCGAGCAGATGCGACTGCCCGACTTCTACGTCAGCAACGCGGTGTTTGCGACCAAGCGATCCCGCCTGATTTCCAACGTGAAGTCGCTCCAGGTCGCATGGGTGGACCTGGACTGCTACACCCTCCGGATCGCGCCGACGCAGGAGTTCGTCGAGACGCTGATTCACAGGGCCCGTTTCTCGGAGATCCCGATTCCAAGTCACATCATGACGTCCGGGCGTGGCCTCTACCTGAAGTGGCTGCTGGACAAGCCAGTTCCTGACAGCCTCCTGCCCGCCTGGAATCACGTGCAGCGAAAGCTGAATCAGCTCTACGTCGATGTCGGCGCGGACATCAAGGCGATGGATGCGGCCAGGGTGCTGCGAGTCGTGAATACGCTGAACGGGAAGGTGGTCGCTGAGGCGAATCGGTCGAGCAGCGGAGTCGTTGGAGTCGTTTGGAATGAAGGCCCGCCACGGCATTCGTTCGAAGACCTGTGGCAAGCGGTCAATCTCCTGGATGAGGGAACGACTGAGGCGATTCAGAAAGCGGGGGAGAAGGTGGCGCACAGGGCTGGCCGAACCCGCCTGAACCCGACCTTTACCGAGCCGCCCCGTCGACCAGGCGATCTGAGTTTGCTCTTGGACACCCGCTGCCCCAGCTTTGAGCTCGAAGCCGAGGCCAAGGCGTGCGGGAAGGGCAACGGCTTTTCGAGCCGTTCATTGACTTGGGCACGATTCGTCGATCTGCGAAACCTGGCCCACCGACGTGCGGCGGCGGCTGGCGGGAGTGGAATCCCGGAGGGCTCGCGTGACCTGACCATGCTCTGGATGGTCAACTTCCTGGCGCAGTCCGGCGTGGTCAACTCGGGCAACTTCTACCGCGAAGTCGACGGCCTGATGCGCGCATTCGACAACGCCGACCTTCCCGGGCCAAGGGGCTTCGAGAATCCCCGGACTTCCGGCGCGCTGGCAACCCTGCACAAGCGAGTCAAGGCGAGCGAAGAAGGTCACCAGGTCCGATTCGCGGGGGCCTTGTGGGATCCGATCTACACGCCTTCCAACGACTACCTCATCAATCTCTTCGGCATCACCCCGGACGAGATGCGCGACTTGAGCACCATCATCGACTCGGCCGAGAAGCGGGCCCGCGCCGATCGCAAGGTCGAAGGACGCGCCCAGCGCCGGGAAATGCGACTGGCTTGGAACGACCAGGCGCTGCGAATGCGGGACGAATTGGCCGAGGCCCGCAAGAATGGCGATTCATCGGTTCCCGAGCAGAAGGTCTGCTCCTCGATCGCCAAGGCGCTGAACCTCACCCCAAACAAGATCCGAAACTTCCTTCGCCGGCATGACGACAAGGCCGCGATGGGTGAGGCCCGCAAGCTAGGAAAGGCGCCCCCGAGGGCCTATCGAAAAGCGTCCGAGCTCAGTTTGGAAGAGTGGGCGGCGCGGAATGCGCTCAACGCGAAAAGGAAGCATGCCCGATTCATAGCGGGACTTCGCAAGAGTGGATACGCCGGGGACGGCAGTGCAGAGGATGTGCACGCGTGGCTCACAGCGAAGGCAGAAGCATCCCACCAGGAGGCCAAGCGCAACGCCGAGGCTGTCGTCAAGGAAGCGCGCGACGCTACAGAGAAATGCGTCCGGAGAATGAATGCGACGTTGGAACGGATACTCCGAGCGGCTGCCAAGCGCGCCGGCGCGGGCGACGTGCTGGACGAGCTCGCGTCTGCTGATCAAGGCGGCGCGGGCGCGATCGTGAGTGAGCCACCGAGCGGAGATCTGAATGACGACGCGGCGGACCACTCGACGCTGTCAGCCAATTCTGAGACGGTGGCGAGAACATTACTCCGCGCAATCAGCCAGATGCGGGACAATGCAGTGAACGAGGCGCCCACCATGAACACGTCCCCTTCCGCCCCATCGAGCTCTGACGGATCCTTCGCCGTGTCCACCGCGGACGCGGCAAGGATGACATCGAAACGTTTCCTGTTGAACAAGGCCCGCAAGGCCCAAAACAAGGAGCCGTTGCAGCTGAGCGCAATCGATCGGGCGCCTGCAACGACCATCGGCTGGCAAGCGGCATCGCAAAGTCCACCGGCGGACGTAGCCCGCGTCGCCGCCAGCGTGATTCCGCCCGAACTGATGGACCAGTGGGCGGGACCTGCTCCTGAGGATTCGGAGCCAGCCGGCATGCCCGACCTGGACGACGGGTACCTCGATTCCTTCTCGCAGGGGGAAGGGGGCGCCGTATCGATCCCACAGGCGGCCGGACGAGAGCAGGCGCCCAGTGCGACTCCTGTTCACCGACCTCCAGTCGCTGGTGTTTCCTCGATCTCTTCGCGCCCTCCGCGACCCCTCGCGTTCGCGCACGGGGCGAGGCTCGGCGTGCCGACGACCCCAGCTGGAAGTAGCGCCTTCGGATTCAAGCGTCCGGCGGAGTCCCCTGTGCCAGACCGCGCCGGCCAGGCTTCCGCCAAATCTTCCGTGCCACCGGCATCGGGGGCCGTGGGTTTCGTCCCCGTGCGCCGAAGCCCAAAGCCCGCTCAGCCCCTGGGCTTCGGCGGGACGGCGCGCCTGTCGTCCGACCAGGCCCGAACGAACGGTCTGCACCAGGACTTCGCCAAGCTCTTCGACGAAGCGCGTTACGACGCAGACGGCGTACCGGTCTCCTATCCGAAGGCGGATGTGTGGCCACACGAAGACCTCCCCGCCGGCAGCCGGTACACCCGCGAGGAATGGGCGAACGCGCGCGAGCCCGACCAAGAGATCCCCACCGGCCACGTGGTCGTCGAGCTCCAGGTGGGCAAGCCGATGGCCTCCGCGCTGATCAAGGTACCCCGCAAGCTGGTGCTCGGAACAGCGGTACCGACCGGGCCCCGGACGCGCGTTGTGGACGGCAGGGTGGTCCATCAGGAGGATTACCGAGGCATCGACGATCCGCTGGCCGACGCCATCGCCGACACGATCATCGTCTCCCGGAAGTCGCCCATTGCACCGGAGGTGCGCGGTGCTGTCGAGGGAGGCATCGCGATCATTCGCGGGGGAGTGGGCGCCTATTACCGGTTCATCCGTCCGAAGAGTCACTACACGGACCCCGAAAAGTTCATGTACATCGATTCGAAACTTCAGATGACCGGCTCGCTGGGCGAGGTGGGCGCGCGCCTCGTTCGCCGCGTTGAAGCGGCTCCCGTTGAAGCGGACAAATCGGAGCTGACCGAGCCGGAAGGACCTGAGATCGCGGAAGCCCCTCGCGCCTGAAATGAAGCTACTTTGCTCGTTGCGCGCAGATCTATCGCAGCGGGGTCCGCCTGATATTTTGAGTGCGGCGTCCGTTTGAGGTTTCTGGCAAGACGTGCATGAGCTCGATTCGCAAACCGGAGGAGTTGGGAACGTTTGGCCGCTGGCGGCGACTTCATCAACGATCTCTTGAAGCGCCCGGACGAGGCTGAGGAATCTGGGCTTCCGGCATGAAGCGAAGTTTGCATTTGTGCTTCGGCTTGCTGTTAAAGGTCGTCAATGTCGACCTCGACGGCTCGCGACTTCTCGGCCAAGCGGCTTACGGCCTTGCGGTACAGCTCCTGGTCGGCGAGTTCCTCCATCATGGCCTCGAAGAGGTGAGGCTTGACCATGCCACTGACGTCCAGAACATGTGGCAATAGGCGAAAGTGCGTGGCCGGCGAAGTCTAGATTCCCCAATCTATGCGGCCTGCGTCTACCGAGATCAACCCGGTTGCTGCTCTCGACCGGAACCGTGATCGGCCGGTCCGTGTCGGTCAGACGGCTGCAGGTGCAACTTGGTGACCTTGCGAATTCAGCACGCCGCCGGCGAGCGCTCGGCAAATCGCTCCGGACGCAGCTGGCTCTTGAGCCACTCGCAAATCGCACTTCCGCTCTTCTCGAAGCCGAGGATCGCCGAGTAGTGATTCGCGCCCGGTTGGGGTGCGCACAGCGACAGGTTGCCCACGCCGGTCCATGCGGAATGGAAGGCTGTCGACTGCCGCACGAACTCTGCGCTCTCCTCGGCACCCCAAGTCAACAGAACCGGCGTGGGACAGGCGCGAATCGAAAGCAGCGGCGAGTTGCGCCGGATCACGCCGTCGTCCAGCTGTATCTGCGGCTGCAGATAGCTGTGGCGCAATGGCTCCAGGTCGTACAAGCCGCTGACCAGGACGGCGGCCCTGAATGGATATTCGGGCAGGCCGTAGTCGTCTGACCAACGCGTTTGCAGTGCCATGGCAGCGAGGTGGGCGCCAGCCGAATGCCCGCCGACGGCCACGCGTGACGGATCGCCGCCGTGCTGCTCGATGTTGCGCAGCACCCATGCCAGTGCGGCCCGAGTCTGACGCGTGATCTCATCGATGCCGACCCAGGGGGCCAAGGCATAGTTCACGACCACTGTCGTGATGCCCAGCGCATGCAGGCCCAGGGCGACGCAGCTGAAATCTCCAGCAGAGAATGCTCGCCAGTAGCCTCCGTGGATGAAGACGAAGACCGGCGCGTTCGCCTGCGCGGCCGGGAAGATGTCCAGCGTCTCGGCCAGCGTCGGACCAAAGGAAATGCCTTGCAGGCCGGGCAAGCGCTCACGCGCCAGCCGGCTGTGTTCGACGTAGTGGCGCTGGTAGGAGCCGGGGTCGCTCAGCTTGGCCGCGGGGTTGTACTCAGCATCGATTTCTGCCTGGCTGGCGAACTGGCGGTAGAGCGTCGGTGGCTTCATCACAATCCCAGATAGGCTTGCCGGATCGTCGGATCGTCGATCAAGGCCTCAGATGGGCCATGACGCACCACATGGCCGTCCTCCATCACGTAGGCCGTGTCGGCAATCGACAGCGCCGCATAGACGTTCTGCTCGACCATGCCGATAGTCACGCCCTGCGCGCGGATCGAGCGCAGCGCCGCGAACACCTCGTCGGCCATGGCTGGCGCCAGGCCCAGGCTCGGCTCGTCCAGCAGCAGCACGCGCGGCATGGACATGAGACCGCGCGCCAGGGCCAGCATCTGCTGTTCACCGCCGGACAGCAGGCCGGCCGGGGTGGCGCGCCGCTCCTTCAGCCGCGGGAACAATTCGTACATCAGGTCCGCCCGTGCCTGCCACCCCTTGCGCACGCGCGGCAGAAAGGCTCCGATGCGCAGGGTTTCGGCGACGGTGAAGTCCGGAAACACCAGGCGGCCTTCGGGCACCAGCGCGATGCCGTCGTCGACTCGCTGGTGGGCGAAACGCCCGGTCACGTCGGCGCCGTCGAACTGGATGCGGCCGGAGCGCAGGCGCAGCAATCCCGCCAGCGACCGCATCAGCGTGGACTTGCCCGCGCCGTTGCTGCCGATGATGGCCGTGATCGAACCGGCCGGGATCGCGACGTCGACCTGGTCGAGCACCTGGATCTCGCCATAGCCGGCACAGGCGCCCATCGCCTCAAGCATGAGCGGCATGGCGTCGTTCTCCCAGGTAGGCCTTGATGACGCGAGGATCGTTGGCGACCTCCGCGGGCAGTCCCTCGACCACCTTGCGACCCTCGTGCATGACGACGATGCGATCGCTCAGGCGCATGAGCGCCTTCATCACGTGCTCGATGATGACGATGCTCAGGCCGTAGCGCTGCTGCACTTCGCGGATCAGCTCGAGCGCCGCGCCCACCTCGGTGGCGTTGAGTCCGGCCAGCACTTCGTCGAGCAGCAGCAGGCGTGGTCGCGTCGCCAACGCGCGGGCGATCTCCAGGCGCTTGCGTCCCGCCAGGTTGAGCTGCGAAGCGGGCAGGTCGGCGCGATCGGACAGCCCGGTCTCGCGCAGCAACTCGAAGGCATGTTCGCGGGCAGCCGCGGGGGATGCGATGCGGCCGCTCCCGTACATGGCACCGACGGCCACGTTCTCCAGCACGGTCATGCTCGGAAAGGGGCGCACGATCTGGAAGGTGCGAGCGACGCCCAGCGCATTGATGCGCTCCGGCGGCTGCCCGTGGATGGCCTGGCCTTCGAGCATGATCTGCCCCGACGAAGGTTTGACATTGCCGGCGATCATGCTGAATAGCGTGGTCTTGCCGGCGCCATTGGCGCCCATTACGCCGAGGATTTCTCCTGGCATGACGTCGAAGCTGACGTCGTTGACCGCCAGGTTGCCGCCATACCGGCGAGCCAGGTTGCGCACGGATAGAAGGCTCATGCGGGCCTCCCAACACGGGCGCGGCGCTTGAGCCCCACCGAGCGCCGCCTGGCCCACAGGCCAGACAGTCCTGACGGTGCCAGCAGCACGAAGCCGATCAGCAGCGCGCCCAGCAGGATCATGTATGTCTGGGGCGCCCGGGCCCACAGCAGCTCGCTCAGGAACAGGATGAACGCTGCGCCCAGGACGGGGCCCGCAGGCCGATCGCTGCCGCCGATGATGGCCATGGTCACGATGGAAAAAGAGGTGGTCGGACTGAACAGCTGCATGGGCTCGAAGTAGGTGCTGCGCAGCACGCTTAGTGCGCCGACCATCGCTGGAATCACGGCCGACACCGCGAACGCGAGCATCTTGATCCGTGTGACGGGCACGCCCACCGTGGCCGCAGCCGTCTCGTCCTCGCGGATGGCACGCAGCGCCGCGCCGAAGCGGGACCGGGTCAGCCAGACGTTGATGGCGGTGGCGGCCAGGGCCAGGGCCAGCATCGGATAGAACAGGATCACCGTGTCGGGCGTGTCGATCAGCAGGCGGCCGCCTGCGCCGAGGGATGCTTCGATGGCGACCACCACGTACTTGAGAAACTCCGAGATGCCCAAGGTCAGGATCACGAAGTAGGGCCCTCGCACGCGAAGCGCCGGGAAGCCCACGACCAGCGCGAGCGCAGCCGCCGCCACCCCGGCCAGCGGCAGAATCGCCACGATCGGGACCTGTTGCCAGCCGAGCGCCATGATGTAGGCGCCAAGGCCGAAGAACACCGCGTGGCCCAGCGAGATGTAGCCTGTCATGCCCGAGAACGCGACCCAACTGCCGGCCAGTGCGATCCAGGCGCAAAGTTGGGTGAGCACACCGACGCCATAGGCGCTGAGGATGAGTGGCGACAGCGCGGCGAACCCGGTCATCGATGCGGCGACAGTCAAGCCGCCCTTGCCGGCTGAGGAGAATACGGTGCGTGCCATCAGTTGGCCTTTCGCCCGAACAGGCCCTGCGGCCGCACGAACAGGATGAGAATGAACAAGCCGTAGACCAAAATCGAGCGGTAGGCCGCTGAGGTCAGCGTCACGCCGTAGACCTCGACGAAAGCCAGCAGCAGGCTGCCCGCCACAGCGCCCCCCAGCGATCCGAGGCCCCCGAGGATGACTACCACGAAGGCCGCGATCGTGAAGGGAAAGCCGCCGAAGGGCGTCACGCTCTCGGTCATGCTGATCAGCGCCCCGGCGAGGCCGGCCAGTGCGAAGCCCAGGCAGAACACGACGATGTTGATGCGATCGGCATCGATGCCGACCAGCGACGCTGCGTCGCGCTGCTGTATCAAGGCCCTGATCGCGATGCCGAAGACGCTGAAGCGCAAGAACCCCAGGACCGCCAGCGTCGCGCTGGCGCTGATGCCCAGGATCACCAGTCGATTGAGGGCGATCGAAACATCGCCCCACTGCACCAGCGTGTCCATGTAGCTGTAGCTGCGCGCGTCGGCCGTGAACACCAGCGACATCAGGTTCTGCAGAATGATCGACACGCCGAAGAAGATCAGCAATGAGTTGGCCTCCAGCCGGGCTGCGATGGCGGTGTTGCGCACGAGCCGCTTGAAGAACAGCGCGTAGCACGCGATGCCCAGGCCGGCCGCGAGCAGCATCGCACCGAAGAGACCCACCAGCGGGCTCAGCCCCAGCAAGGTGAAGCCGCTCCAGGCCACGTACCCGCCCAGCACCATGATGTCGCCATGGGCCACGTTGAGCAGACGCATAGCGCCGTAGATGAGGTTCAGGCCCAGAGCCACCAGGGCATAGGTCGATGCGAGCATCAATGCCGCCAGCAGCAGTTCTGGAGAAAGGATCTGTGCCATGGAAATCGCCGGGGTGTCGCTGGTAAAGGTGGCCAGGTTTACTTCTGCCAGCCGGTCTTCGCAACAAAGGGCGCGGTCTGCTGCGAAGGCGGATAGACGATCTGGCCCTTGCCCTGCTGGAACTGCAGAAACATCGCTGGCGTCAGGCGATTCTGGACGCCGTCGAAGGCGATCGGACCGTCGATGGTGTCGAATGTGCCGGACGCGATGGTGGCGCGCAGCTTGTCCTTGTCCAGGCCCACCTTGGCGACGGCTTGCTGAAGGATCTCGGCCGACACCCAGGCCAGCGCCACGTCGAGGTAGTCTGGTGCCTCGCCGTACTTGGCCTTGTACGCGTCGAAGAAGGGCTTCGCCTTCGGCCAGGCCTTCTGGTCGGGCGACCAATGACCGA
This sequence comes from Variovorax sp. 01T432, assembly GCF_056398605.1. Classification (NCBI taxonomy): domain Bacteria; kingdom Pseudomonadati; phylum Pseudomonadota; class Betaproteobacteria; order Burkholderiales; family Comamonadaceae; genus Variovorax; species Variovorax sp. 01T432. Next base: position 98,578 of record NZ_JBFTPS010000010.1, on the reverse strand, counting down.
GGGTGACGATGTTGTCCAGGTTGGCGCCGAACATCTTCGAGAAGAAGGCGATGCTGGGTCCGACCGCCACGAATTGGAAGGGCGCCCGGATGTCCTGCTCGCGCGCCTGCTTCATGTAGAGCATCGAATCTTCAGGGTAGGACAGCGAGATCACCGCATCCGGCGCGGCGCGCTTGATGGCCACCATGCTCGCGGTCATGTCCTTGATGCCCGGCGCGTATTCCTCGTTGTAGACCACCTTGATGCCGGCAGCTTGCACCGCGGGCATGAGGTAGCGCTTGATCTCCTGGGGGAAGGGCAGCTGGACGGTGTTGATGGCAACCGCCTTCACGCCTTGCGCCTGCATCATCTTGGCCAGCTCGGCGCCCAGCGCATCCGGAATGGCGGAGGTCGGGAACCAGATGTTCCGGGCCTTGAGCGAGCGGATCTGCAAAGAGGCGGCCGAACTGCCGACCATCGGATATTTGTAGCGCTCCAGCACGCCGACCACCGCGAAGTGGGCAGGCGAACCCCATGGCGAAAGCAGCAGGTCGACCTTGTCGCTGGTGATCAGCTTCTCGTAGATCGCCGCGGCCTTGGCGGGGTCGGACTGGTCGTCGTAGACCACCAGTTCCACCTGCCGCCGGGCGCCCGCCACATCGAGGCCGCCGGACGCATTGACCTGTTCTGCCCATAACTGATAGGCGTTGAGCTGCCCGGCACCGGCGGCGGCGAAGGCCCCCGTCTTGGCCATGCTCATGCCGATGCGCACGGGCTCGGCGGCCCAGCTGCTGGCGGCCACTGCGAGCACGAGTCCCGTCGCGAACATCCGAAAGCAATTCAGTAGTTTCATCATGGAGCCCTTGAGTTGAAAGAATGCGGTCAGCGGCGTGGCGCCACCGTCCCCGTGGGTGAACTGTTGGCGGCCTTGAAGACCTGGCCTGCGACCCATTCGTCGCCCATCGCCGAGCGGATCACCTGCGAGCGCACGGCGTCGGGCAGGCAGGTGACTTCGCCGTACAGGATGGACCAGCGCTGACAGTGCTCGACCAGCGGACGCTCCGCCGCTTCCCAGGCTTCGAGCGCCGAGGGGATGTCGCGCGGCTCCTGGGCCTGTTCAAGAGCCACGGCCATGGCCAGGCCGTTCTGCATCGCCATGCCGCCGCCCTGGCCGAGGTTGGGCGGTTGCGCATGCGCGGCATCGCCAACGATCGCCGTGCGGCCGGCCGACCAGGCGCGGCTGCGCGTGACGCTGTAGACGCCCCAGCTCAGCGTGTCGCCGATGCGTTCGATCAAGTGCGCCCAGCGCGGGAAGGCGTCGATCCAGAGCTGCCGGTTCAGCGGCAGGTTGCGCGCCTCGTCGTCCTGCAGGCAGGTCAACGCGAGATAGATCTGCGTCGCGTTGACTGGCGTGACCAATAGCCGGCGAGTGCCATTCCAGTTCTCGATGTACTTGCCAACGTCCTGCGGCGCGAAGTCGCCGGTCCGGGAGGCGATCATGGTGCGCAACGCACCCTCGCGGGTCTGCTCGTGCAGCAGCTCCAGTCCCAGGCTCTGGCGCACGCGCGACCAAATGCCGTCGACGCCCACGGCCAGGTCGGCGCGCACTGTCTGTCCGTTGGCCAGCAGCAGTTCCCCGCGGGCCGTGGCGCCGATCGTCTCGGCATGGGTGACGACCTTGACGCCGGCGCGCTCGCAGGCCGACTTCAATGAACCGAGCAACCGGCTGCGCAAGACCGTCAACAGGCGCTTGCCGGAGGCGATCGGCGCCGACTCGATGATCTCGTCGCGGTGGTCGCGCTGCTCGAAGTGCGTGCCGTGGAATGCGCCTTCGGTCGCTTCTTCGTAGGCCCCCAGGGCTTCCAGTACGCGCAAGCCGTTCTCCCAGATGTAGATGCCCGAGCCGGCCGCGCGCAGCTCGGATTGCCGCTCGTAGACGGTCACGTCCCAGCCGCGCTGGGCCAGTGCGGCGGCGGTGGCCAGTCCGCCGATGCCGCCGCCGGAAATGATTGCACTTCTTGCCATGGTCTTGTCTTTCAGGCTGTTAGATGCCGAACGGAAGACCGCTCAGGCCGCTTCGACCAGGTCGACATCGCCGAGCGCCGACAGCCTTCTCGGGGCCGGACGCTTCACATACCACTCGCTGCAGAGACCGTCGGGGTCGCGCAGGAAGATCGAACGCTTCCAGGGCAGATCAACCTGGCGCGCAATGGCCACTCCCTTCGCCTGCAGGCCGACAGTGGCCGCATCCAGCGTAGCCTCGTCGGCCAGTTGGAAGCTCGCATGGTGGTAGCGCGCGCCGTTTGCTGGCACCAGCACGAGGTGATGGTCATACTGTGCCTGCGTCGCGCCGAGATACACGACGCCCTGCTCGCGCGCCACCACGTGCAGGCCGCCAATCTCGGTATAGAAGCGCGTCATCTCTTCGATGCGCGCCGTCTCGAGCACGGCATGCGTGATGCGCCAGGGGCGCATCGGTGCCGCGGCGTTGGTGCGTAGCACCGGGTCAGTGTCGTAGCGACCCTCAGTGAAGCCCTCGGCGCTCAGCGGATCCCAGTGCGTGGTGATCAGGGCCATGGGGCCGCTCAGGACGTTGCGCCAGTCCTGGACGGTGTCGCAGTAGAACTCGTTGTAGTTGCCGTCGGGATCGAACATGTAGACGCTGTGCGCTACTTGATGGTCTACCGTGATGTCAGTCGGAACGCCGTCGTCCTTCAAGCGCCTGAAAGCCGCCACCAAGTCGGCCTCGCTCTCGAGTTCCCAGGCCAGGTGATTCAGGCCGACTTGAAGGCCGATGGTGCCAGGCAACTGCAGCAGACCATCCTTGCCGTAGCGGTCCACGCCGTTGGTCTTCTGGATCATGCCGAGGTCGTGCGGCGTGTGTCCGGTTCCGAGGAAGGTGGCGATCAGCTCGGGCTCGGTGAACTCCACGCGCAGGCCGCACACATCGCTGTAGAAGCGCTCTGACGTCGGGATGTCTTCCACCCAGAGATTCACGTGGCCGAGGCGGCGTGGGGTGAAGTAGGAAGCTTGACGTGTGGCAGTCATGGAAGGCCTTTCATGAGTCGCTGGAGGTGCCGGGCAATGCCGGGCCAGTCATTGATTTCCTTGGCATTGGCAAGCACCAGAACTGTTCGTGTGTCGCAGTGTTGAAAGTTGCGATCGAAGCGAACTCTAGAAGTCGGATCGAACGCTGTCAATAGCGAATACCATTCAGTTTTGAAGATTTTGTGACGCGCGATTGCAAGCACAATCGGTGCATCGAACGCTGCGGTTGTCGCCGTTGGCGAAAGCACCAAAAGGAGGCATCGGCATATGGTTCAACGCAAGAAGGAAGGGGTTCGCGACGCGATCCTCGAAGCGGCGTTTCGCCTCTTCAGCGAACAGGGGTACAGCGAGACCTCCATTCCCGGCATCGCGCGTGAAGCGGGCATGTCGACAGCCAACGTCTACGTCTACTTTCAATCGAAGATCGACATCCTGTTCCAGCTGTACTCGCCGTGGTTGCTGGGACGCCTGGACAAACTCGAACGCGCACAGCGCCGAATCGCTGATCCGCAAGAGCGCCTGCGAAAGCTGTTGTTGACGCTGTGGCGAGACCTGCCCCGCGAGAACAACGGCTTCACCAACAATGTGATGCAAGCCGTCTCCACTAGCAGCGGCAACGGCGACTACAGCCCGGCGTTGCGCCAGCTGTTCCAGTCGCGCGTAGCCGGTTGGATCCGTGAATGTCTCGCGACGCCGCCCGATGTAAGCGACATGCTCGCGAGCGTCGCGCTCATGGCGTTCGACGGCTTTGCCATGAACGTTCGCTTGGCGCACAGCCCCCCGTGCGACGACGACATGGCGAGACTGTTCAGTCGCTTGTTCGCTGGCGTCGCCGCGACATCCGTGTCGACGCCATGAAGGCGGTCTGGCGGCTGCAGAGGTCGAATTGAATGGTGACGCAGGCCATTCGATCTCGAGGGCACCTGCTTCCGGCACAAGGTGTTCGGTGGCGCACGCTAATTTGCTGCCCGATCTTGGTGTTTCGGCAGAGACGCCTGCACCACTTTGGCAATCACTCAGCGCCAACGGTCACCCCGACCAGCGGCCCCACACCGTGGTCCTCTCGGCACTCCACGGGTTCGTGCACGGCTCCTGGATTGTCGAGCCCTACGAGAAGCTGCTGACCGAGTCGCGTGCGCGCGAGCTGCAATGCGAGCTCGAGCAGTTCGTGAGATCGGTTGCCTGGCCGACAAGCTCAACGCGCATCCTGATCCCGGGCGGTGGCTATTACCGTCATCTGATGCGGGCCATGGTCGGCGCCCTGATTCACAGCGGCAAGCTCGCTCGGCATCTCCTGATCTCCGAGGTGTCGGGCGGCATCGGGTCGCAGCGCTCGCAGTTGGGTCAGTTTGTTCGTGACCCGGCCTCGCTGCCGAGCCCCTATGCCGGTTACCACCTGAACGGCACGCCCTTGCTCTCGGAAGGATGGGGATTTCGGGTCGGTGACCGCGTGCGCACGACCGGGAGTTGGGTGGGCAAGGCCGGTCCGAGGTACGCCTGCATCGAGGAGCTCTTTACAGGGCCCGGCGGCCGGACGGCGAGCGTTCGGTTCGATGACGATCGACCTCCGCTTGCGAACGGGAAGCCTCGCCAGGAGCAGGTTTGCCGCGCCGCCTGGGTTGGACTGGCGCATCTCGAGCGAGTCGCGCCAGTGGAGACCGACGCCTAGCCTGAGCAGTACATCGAACCGGATGAAGTCTGGGAGCCGATCCCGCGGCTCGCCTTGGTGTCGGACTGTGCCGGCGCGATCCCAATCGAGGCGTCCTCTTCGGCCGACGATGGCGAGAGCGAGAGCGATTCTCGTGCGCCGATGGCGAATTGAAACCTTCGTATGCTCGCCCTTCTTGCGGCTTGCACGCCACGCTCCCTGGCAGCTGGCGCCCATTTGCAGCGAGGTTGCTTGTCGCTTCGTAGCGCCGGGCGCAGAATCCGCCCTCAGCAATGGCAATTGCGGCCGCAAGGCCAATCGAAAGAAGGGCGCGAGCGCTGAGATGCGAAAACGCACCGGCGACTCGCCCGCCCGCTGAGACCTCACGATGTCCGTGGCTCAGTTGATCCGTCCCGCGCCCCCGCCCCCTTTTATGGGGATTCTGGAATGGTCAGCGGCGCCGCAACCTTGCGCATTCGCACTCTGTAGCGATATTCTTCTGCGGAAGAATCAAGAATCGCCGTATGCCGCGGCGCGCATATGGCCTCCACTCCGACTTTCCTGTCCCGTCTCAAGGTAGCCGACCCCGACTTGGCGCTGCTTTGCGTGCCGGCCGCGTACGTCGACTGCACGAGATCTATCACGGATTTGGACGAGGCGGACCATACCGGGAAGACGTCCCACCTCTTGAGCTTCGTCGTGACCGATCGCGTCAAGGCGGTCAACAAGGACAAGTCGGCCGCGACATGGGCCGGAAGGGTCGTGACATCCATGGCGGAGCTGCAGGAGAGGCAGTACCCGTTCTGGAAGAACATCGGTCGCCTGCAGATCGAAGTCGCTGACGCCACTGGGCGCATCGCCTATCTCAACTCATTCGCGCCTTGGGGTTGGCGGTCGATTGAGGTCGGCGCGAAGGTTCACCTCCTCGCCACCGTGAAGCGGTTCGGCGATGACCTCTATGTCGAGCCTGGGGCCGAGCAGCCGCACAGCGGAGCGATTGGCCGGATCTGGGCGCGATACCTGGGCTTGCAGGGGCGCGTGACGGGCGAGGCGGTCACGGGCGCCGTGCACGCGGTGCTCGACAAGGAGGTTGCCTATCTGAAGTGCGAACGACACATCGTCTCGGCCATGCAGGTGGACGAGGCGGGCGTGCTCGCCTGCGTGCAGTACGACTTGGCGGGACTTCCGGACGGTGTGCCGCGGTTCGCGAGCCTGCGGGAACTGCTCGTCGCTCTGCATCGGCCTGTTTCGGTTGCGGCTGGCGAGCGGGCGCTGCAGCTCGCGCAGCGAATCGATGCCGCCTCGATCCGCACCGCGGCGCGTACACAAAGCAAGCGCCAGCCGCATGCGGACGCGCCGCTGATCGTTCCGGACCAGCAGGTGCTCGACTTGGCGGCCAAGCAGCCCGAGACCCTGACCGATGATCAGCGCGCCGCCATCCTGGGGATCGCGAGCGCGCTGCGGTCCCCCATTCCTATGAACGGCCTCATTCCTGGCGATGTGGGCACGGGCAAGACGCTCACATTCCTGCTGCCCGCGATCGTGGCGCATCGGAACGGGGCGAGCGTGGCGATCATGGCGCCGACCATCATCCTGGCGAACCAGATCGCCAAGCAGATCATGAAGCGCTTCGCGGGCGAAATCCGGGGCGTCGAGCGCGTCGAGGCTGGCAAGAAGATCCGCAACAAGGATCGCATCCTGGTCGGTACCAGCGGGCTGACAAGTGCGTGTGCGAAGGCCGGCATGGTGCCCAACGTCCTGGTCATGGACGAGCAGCACAAGCTCTCGGTGCAGACGCGGGGCGCGCTCGTGGGTCCGACCACGCACGTGTTGGAGGCGACGGCGACGCCCATCCCGCGATCGCTCGCCACGGTGTTCTTCGATGGCATGCAGGTGTTCACGCTGCGCCAGGCGCCGGTGGAGCGCGCCATTACGAGCCACATCGTGGACGTGGGTAGCCGCGCAATCGTGACCCGAGCAATCCGCGACACGATCGCGGCGGGCCGGCGCGTGCTGGTTGTCTACCCGCGCGTCGACAGCGTCGAGGTCACCAAGAAGGCCAAGGCCTTGAAGGAGGGCGCGCAACTTGACCTTGGAGGGGCCACGGAAGATACGAGCCGTACGGCGCAGGGAGTCGTCGAGGCGGCGGCGACCTTCGAGCGGGCGTTCCCCGGGAAAGTCGTTGCACTCCACGGCCTGCTATCCGACGATGACAAAGAGAGCGCAATCCAACAAATCCACAGCCTTGAGAAGCCTCTTGCCGTGGCCTCTGTGGTCGTGGAGACGGGCATCGACATTCCTGACATCGGCCTGGTTGTCGTCCGGGACGCCGACCGGCTGGGGCTCTCGCAGCTCCACCAGTTGCGCGGCCGGCTGGTGCGAAACGGCGGCGCGGCCGACTTCTTCATGATGGTCGAGTCGATCGAGGGGCTGGAGGATCCGGCCCTCGAGCGGCTGATGGCCTGCAAGCTGACAACCAATGGCTTCCGCCTGGCCGAGATCGATATGAAGCAGCGGGGCTTCGGCTCGTATGTCGATGACAGCCAGAGCGGATCGTCACAGGGCGTATTTCGGCTAACCAAGATCGCGCCGGCGGATTTCCTCGGTATCGCGACTGCGACGGCGGCGGCGGGCGAACCGGGTGCGGCCGACGTGGAGGATGCGAACGAGGCCGATGCACTGATGCGGCGCGTGCGCAAGGAAGTGGAGAAGCTGCGCCAGGTGGCCGCCGCGGGCGATCGCTCCGTTCCACCGACCGCTCCGGCAGCACCTGGCAAGCTACCGGCGCCTCCCGGATCGTTCAAGCCCCGATCACCGGCCGGGGCAATGGTACCGGCCCCAGCGGCCGCTCCTCCTCGCCGCACGGAAACGGCGCCGCCTGGCCAGCAGTTGGGCTCCCGCCTATTGCCAGCGCGACCCGCTGTGCGAACGCCTGCGAATCTGGGCCCTGTGGTCGGCCGCTTCCCCACGCCGGCGACGCGGGCGTTTGTCACCCACGCGCCGCTGCCGCCTGGAGCGGTGGAACGCATCCAGGCCGGATTCGACTTCGAGTCCGCTGAACCCCGGCCTTCACCCCAGGGCAAGCGTGATCCTGCAATCGTGCCAGGCTTCCCTCCTCGACGTTCCTTTCCTCCACGCGGGTAGTACGTCTTCTCGTCCGCTGGCCCAAGCGGGCCGCATCCGACTTGATTCCCATGCAAAAACGTCTTCTACAGCTCCTGCCCGGTTGCGCGCCGCTCCACTGAGACATTTGTCGACTGGGCGATGGTGGGCGGAGAACTTCGACGGTTCGAGTTCGATCGCGAGATCGTCTGGCTGCAAGAGTCCGAGTCTGTGCTCCGGTTCGTTCACGGCGGCGAGGAGCTCAAGCGTGGCTCGACACACACGGATTTCTACGGCTACCTCTCCTCGGCCGAGGGCATGGTTGATGAGGCGGAGCGGGCCGCGAAGTCGTATAGCGTGACGGAGGCGAGCTCCCTCGTGGTCGAGATCGTGAGCCGCGTGTATCAACGTCCTGTGATTGAGGCGGATGAGGCCAGGGCGTACAACGTCACGACGCCGCGCGGCCATAAGTCCCGGTGGGCGTACGTCCCGGACGATTGGCGCAAGCAGACGACCGTGGCCGGCGAGACGCTCCATCCGTCGCTCGGGCGCATCGATCTCGGCGAACAGGTCGTCTGGTCGTCGAAGCTATCAAGGGGAGAGAACGCGGCTCGGATGGAAGCTTTCCGGGCACGGTGGCCAGCGATCACCCAGGTGGATCGGGCTCTTGAAGCGGCCATCTGAGATGGACACGGCCCACATCTGGATCTATCTTCCTGGGGATGTCAGGCCGACCTTGTGCGGCACGTTCCAGCACCGGGCGGATCACGGGGGGCGCGGCGTCGGCAGGTTCACATATGACGCTGCGTACTTGAAGAACTCGGATCGGATACCCGTCGATCCCGTCGTGCTCCCGCTCAAGGCAGGCGAGCTCGTCTCCACGCTGCAGATCGGCGTCTTCGGCGCTCTCCTGGACGCGACTCCCGAAGCTTGGGGTCGAAAGGTGATCGACCTACAGTCGGGCGCGACGAGCACGCCACTTCAGTACGCGCTGCGCAGCTAGGGCGATCGCGTCGGGAATCTCGACTTGACCGCCGGCAACCAGCCGCGGACTGACCCGAGCTTGCCCGGCCTCTCCGATCTGGCGGCGGCTGTGGCCTTGCTGGCCGAGCTCGACAAGGACGTCGCGCCCGCTCTTTTCGGCAACATCCTCCCGAACACCGCGTTGGGCGGGGCTCGACCGAAGCTCACGATCGCGCACGCCGGGCACCAGTGGATTGGCAAGTTCCCATCGCGCGAGGATCCTGTAGGAGCCCCGAAGACACGCGTTGAATGCGCGATGCTGTCGCTGGCGCGCGCATGCGGCATCGAGGCCGTGGACTCGACTGTGGTGACGGTCGATGACCAGGACATCCTGCTCGTGAAGCGATTCGATCGAACCGCCGCGAGGAGCGTCGGAGGCCACGAGGGCGGGTGGTTCCGCGATGCGTACCTAAGTGCACGTACGCTGTTCCACGCGAAGCCGGAGCTCCAGACCTACTCGTTCGCTGCCTCATATCCACGCGTCGCGACGGAGTTTGGGACCTGGAGCGCCTGGCCCGCGGCCGACCGCGCCCAGCTGTTTCGCCGCATGGTGTTCAACTGCCTCACATCGAACACCGACGACCACGATCGCAATCATGGCGTCGTTACGGACGATGTCACCGGCGGCTACCGGCTCGCGCCGGCGTTCGACCTGGTTCCCCGCGTTCACCGCACTGCTCGCCGGGAGCAGGCGATGGACGTAGGCGAAGAGGGGGCTGTCGGTTCGCTTGAGAACGTCCTGTCTGCTTGCCGGGCGTTTGGACTGACCCGCGGCGCAGCCGCCGTGATCGCTGATGAGACTGCGTCGTCGGTGCGCAGACTGTGGCGAGAGCGCTTCGCAGCAAACGGCCTGTCCGAAGAGGTGATGGAACGGTACGCAGGGTGCTTCGGCGCCTGGTCGGCTGAACGACCAGCAGATGCCCCTGCACTCGGGGACTCGGACGGACGCGTCCCCCCGATCGGTTGAGGTGGTATCGAGCGATCTTGATTGCTGCTGCACTGCCGTCTGCAAGCACAGAAATGCGAGATCGCAACATTTCATTCACATAGCGCGTCTCGCGATTCCGTAGATATCTTGAATCGGCAACAAGTGCCGATTCGAGATGAACCAAACTGCTACGCAACCAGCGCCGACAAGCTCCTCAATCGAGGAGCGCATTGCCACGATCGAGGAATTCCACCCGTTGGCCGCTGAGGCGATGCGGGTCATCGACGGCGTCATGGACTCGGGCTCGCCGGTCGTGATGGGGTGGAGCTCTGGGAAGGACAGCTCGGTCCTTGTGAGCTTGGTGTTCACCGTGGCCGTTGCTCGCGGGCAGATCGGCCTGCCAGTCCCGCCAATGCTCGTCGTTCACACGGACACGGGTGTCGAATCCCCAGCAGTGCGATTGCTGGCTGACGGTGAGCTGGCGAAGATGCGTGTCTTTGCTGACATCAATGGCTTGCCGCTGCAAATCCGGGTTGGCCGGCCAACCCTCTACACGTCGTGGCCGGTGCGAGTGATTGGCGGCCGCGCGCTGCCTTCCTTTCCCACCGGGAAAGCCGATTGCTCGATGGACTGGAAGGTAAATACTGGCAATCGGCTGATGGACGAAGTGTTCGCCGCGCTGCGCAAGGACCGTGCTGCCGCCCAACCGGTGGTGATGACCGGCGTGCGTCTGGACGAATCCGCGACCCGCGGAGCGAACATTCGCGCGCGCGGTGAGAGCGCAACGGAGATCTGGACGAATGCGAAGGGTCGTCTGGGGTTGAGTCCGATCATTCACTGGCCGGCAGATGAGGTCTTCTCATATCTGGGGTACGCATCTGCGGGCACGATCGAAACGTATTCCGACTTCTCGGAGACCTTGCAGTTCTATCGGGACGCCGGCGGCTCATCGTGCTCCGTAGTGGGCAACATGCGCATTGAGGAGGCAGCCGCAAAGCAGAAGGGTGGATGTGGGGCAAGATCGGGTTGCTGGACGTGCGTGAGGGTCGGAAAAGACCAGAGCGCAGAGACGATGATCGAATCTGATCCGGAACGATACGGGTTCATGCGGGGCCTGAATCGGTTGCGGAACTACATTGCGAACACACAGTACGACTGGGACGCGCGCAACTACCTCGGTCGGACGATCGACGCGGACGGCAACGTTGCCGTCGGGGCCGATGTCTACTCTCCAACAATGCTTGAGCGCCTCCTGCGTTACACACTCACCGCACAAGCTCGGGAACAAGCCGCGGCGCGCCAGCTCGGCATCAAGCCCCGCTTCACGATCATGGGGTTTCGCGAGCTCGTCGCGATTGATGCCCAATGGTCGATGTACGGAATTCACCAGCCGTTCCACGCGCTCAAGATCTTCTTCGAGGTGATGGATGGCAAGCTCAGCGATGCTCCGATCACCGGCCCGTTGCCGCGCACGCCGGTCCCCAAGTACGGGAAGATCCATGTCGGCGGCGCGTGGGAAGAAGACCGACGCACAGGAGATCCAAAGCGCGACCGGATGTTGTCCGGCGGCATCCGCTCGCATGCGCATGAGATGTTCTCGGAGTCGTGCGGCTTCGAGGCGAAGCGACTGCCCAACGGTGATTCCACGACCGCCTGGGACACCGAGGACTCGTTCGACGTCGACGAAGAAGGCGCCGCAGACTTTGTCATGCTCATGGGCGAGGAGTACATCGCGCGCTACCACAACGAGGAAGCCGACCGTACCCAGGCGCTCAGCACCTACTTGAGCATGGGCATCGTGGCGCCGGCCCACGCGAGCATCGGGCGTTGGCATGCCATTGCCCAGCGCACGCAGTGGATGCAGCGCCAGGGGCTCGTGGGTGAGGTGCAGCGCGACCGGTTGCTGGGGATTCTTGAAGAGCAGCGCAGTCGGGGTTTCGTGCTATCGGATCCGTCACCGACTCATGCGCAAGCGGCGCTCTTCGAGGAGGGCGACCTTGTCGACCTGGTCGGCGAAGTGGCCGAGGTGTACGAAGAGGAGGTGTACGAAGAGGAGGTGTACGAAGATGAGGAGGACGAAGAGGGGCGCGCGCCGGCGCCGATGGGTTGATTGACGGCGCACGACAGCCTCGGATGCGGCGGAGCGCAGCGACGGCCGACCCGTGAAGTTTTCGAGGTCCTGTCCTTACAAATCGGGCGTCGGGCCTGTACCTTGATCTGAGATGAATTCAGACCACGATGAAATGATCGCCGCCATCAAGTACAGGATCCGCAAACTCTTCCAAATCCGGGTGCATCGTCCCGAGAGCATCTTTGGCGTCCAAGTCGGCCATAAGTGTCGCCTGGTGCCTCGTGCTCCGGCCGTTCGCCTCGCCCGTCGATTGCGCCGGTCGGGGCTCACCGTGACCATCGATCCCATCGTCGTCAAGCTCAACCGGGAGCAGGTGTCCTATCTCGACAATCGTTACCCGCTGTCGATGTGAGCGCGATGACCGCAAACCAAACAACGCAGCGGATGCTGCACCAATGGTTCACGCCCGCCTGCGCCGCGGAAGGCATTGTCGAGGAGGCGTTCGGCTGGCTCCAGCCCGGGCATCGCGTGGTCGAGCCTTCGTGCGGCGACGGAGCGTTCCTGTGCGCTCTGCCCGGCTCGTTGGAGGTGGTGGGCGTTGAGATCGATCCCATTCAGGCTGAACGCGCTCGTCGCGTGTCCGGGCGTCAGGTGATCGTCGGCGATTTTCTGGAGGTCCCCGCGCGGGACCTGGGCCGCGTGCAGGCCATCATTGGAAACCCCCCGTTCCAGTCCGATACCGTCGCGGCGTTCCTGCGCAAGTCTCACGAGATCCTCGAGGACGGCGGCCAAGCCGGCTTCATCCTGCCCGCGTACATCATGCAGACAAGTAGCCGCGTGGAGCAGCTGCAGTCGTTGTTCAGCATCAAACAGGCACTGATCCCCAGGAATCTATTCCCTGGGCTGTCCCTGCCGCTGTGCTTCGCTACCTTCACGAAGGAGCGCGAACGCCGGTTCTTCGGCTTCATGCTGTATCGCGAAGCGCAGGAGATCGCCGCGATCGATCGACGCTGGAAGCATGCCGTGTCCACGGGCCGTGACAGCCGCGGCGTCTGGTTTCCAGTCGTGCGGGAGATTCTGCGGACACTGGGTGGCGCAGCCGACCTCGAGCAGATCTACGACGCGATTCAAGCGATGCGACCGACGACCAATCCGCACTGGCGCGCCGAGGTGCGCCAGGTGCTCCAGCGGCACGGCAGCGCGTTCGAGCGGACCGCACCCGGCCAATACCAACTACGCGAAGCTGTCGCCGCGTGAACAAAGTCCACGACATGAACCGAGAAACACAAGCCCAGAAGCGCCTTCAGGCCGAGGTAGACATGTTCAATTCGAAGGTGCCCTTGGGCGGCACGGTCGACTACTTCTTCTGCGAGGGCGCGCCCCGCGAGCGGCTCAAGACGCGCACCGAGGCCCAGATCCTAAGCGGTCACACTGCCGTCGTTTGGCTCCAGGGCAAGGCCGGCTGTGTCTGCATGAGTCATTGCATTCCCGTCGAATCCGGGCCGCCCGCCGGAGCGGACCAATGACGCTGTTCAGCCCCCTCGCGCCACCGCGGGAACGCGCTCATACTGTCGGGCATGGACCATCCCTCGAACGATCCGAGACCCGCTAGCGGCGACTGGCGCTCGGACGCCCTGGCAGCTGTCGCCCATCTGCAGGGCGAAGGTGTCCCGGCCGGCGTAGCAGCGGCCCTTCGCGTTCTTGCGGCCGCGCTGGCCGCGCCGGGGGACGCGCCCCAGGCGGCCTGGCCGGCGCTCCCGGAAAAGGCGCAAGTGCACGGTACCGTGTTTGAACCGGGGACGTCGACCAGGGATGTCGTCGAAGAGGCCATTCGGTACTACCGGTTCGAGCAGCAGCCGCCCCGTGTGGCGAGCCGGGCGAGTGTTCTCGACCGGTTCGGGGCCCAGGTGGGCGCGTTGGTGGCTCCGAAGCCTGAGGACTGAAGCCGACGTCGACGTGGTGACGGCCGCCAATGCGCTTGGCAACTATGGCGCGGCGGCCAGGAAATTCTCGACCGAGGTGGCTAGCGCCACCGGCGTCTCGTTCATCGGATAGTGGCCGGCGTTGCGCATGATTTCGAGCGCGGCATTGGGGAGCCACTTGAGATAGGTGGCGCGCATGACATCGGCCGTGAGTGAGGGATCGTGCTCCCCGACGATCACCTTGATCGGTACTTGGGCGCCCGCGATCTGCGTGGAGAAGTCACCCTTGGCCCATGCCTGCAGATAGGCGGCGAAGGCTTCGGGCGCGGAGTGGTCGAGGGAATGCTGGACCATGTTCGAGACCCAGTGCTCGGACAACCTTGCACCGGTCGAATGGGAGATGATCCCGTGTCGCGCTCCGCGGTTCGCCGCCGCGCTGGAGAACAGCTCCCAAGTGGCGGCATCGAAAGGCACGCCGCTGGCCGGCACCGGGGTCACGGCGACCAGCCTGCGCACACGCCGCGGCGCGACCGCCAATACGCGCAGGCTGGCCTTACCTCCCATCGAGTGGCCCAGCACGTCGAAGCGCTCCCAGCCCAGCGCGTCGGCCGTCGCGAGCGCATCCTGTGCGATTTCGTCCATGGAGAAGGTGCCCCGCTCCTCGACGCGGGCGCCATAGCCTCGGTAGTCCATGAATGCGTAGGTAAAGCGTGAGGTGTCGACCAGATCGGCGAACGGGCCCCACGCGGCGGCGCTTCCGAACCAGCCATGCAGCACGAGAACGCGGATCGGGCCTTCGCCCACGACGACGGGCTTCATCACGATCTGTCTCCTCGGATTCATCACGGACGCCGGGCGAGGCTATCGGAGGCAGAGTTTCGATCGGCGGCCTCCACCTGAAGCACCATCTTGCCGACATTGTCTCCCGATTCCAGGTATCGATGCGCGCTGGCTGCGTCGCGCAGTGCGAAGACCCGGTTCACGACCGGCATGATCCTGCCCGGCGCCAGCATCGGCCAGAGCGTGCGTTCGAGCTCGCGCGCAATCCGGGCCTTCTGCTCCAGGGTGCGATGACGCAAGGTCGTTCCGGTGATGTAGGCCCGCTTCATCATCACGAGCCCAATGTCGACTGTCAGCTCGCGCCCCATCGGATGTGCGATGTAGACGATGCGCCCATCGCGGGCGACGATCTCCAGGTTCCTCGCGAAGTAAGGGGCCCCCACCATGTCGAGAATGACATCGACGCCCTGTTCATCCGCATGGCGGCTGATCTCCTGCACGAAGTCTGTTTCGCGATAATTGATTGCGAGTTCGGCACCGAGGCCGCGGCATACCTGGCATTTTTCTTCGCTGCCCGCGGTCGCGAAAACTCGCGCGCCGGCGTGGCGCGCCCATTGGATGGCGAGGGAGCCGACGCCGCTGGTGCCGCCATGGACCAGAAGTCGTTCGCCGGCCTGCAGCCGCCCATGCTCGAACAACGCGCTCCAGCAGGTGACCGCCGCCTCCGGCAGTGCGGCGGCACTCAGCATGTCCATGCCCTCCGGCATCCTCATGCACTGTCCGGCCGGAGCCGCGACATATTCGGCGTAGCCCCCGCCAATGAGCAGCGCGCAGACCGGGTCGCCCACCTTCCAGCCGGACACCGTATCGCCGAGCGCCGCGACGATGCCGGAGACCTCCAGCCCAGGCACGGTCGGGGCGCCTGGCGGCATGGGATAGACACCCGCGCGCTGCATCAAGTCGGGTCTGTTCACCCCGGCCGCATGCACTCGAATCAGCAGTTCGCCGCTGGTCGGCGTCGGGATGGGCCGCTCGATAGCCGCGAGTACCTCGGGGCCTCCGTGGCGGGGAACGTCGATGACGATCATTTCATGTCTCCTGGGTCAATCGATGTGGAGGCCCGCATCGCGCGCGGCCCTGGCATAGGTGGCGTAGTCCTTGCGAATGACCTCCCGCATCTGCTCTGGCGTCTCGTCCGTCACTTCGAAGCCTGCGACGGCGAGCCGTTGCCTGAGTTCGCCGCTGGCCAGGACCGCCTTGACCTCGCCGCTCAGTTGCGAGGCAAGCGGAAGGGGCATCGCCGCGGGTGCAAAGATGGCGACCCAGCCTTCGACGGACAAGCCCGGAACGACGCTTGTCGCCGTCGGCACACGAGGGAACTGGGGGAGCTCCTGCTCGCTCGCGACGGCGATGACCTTGAGCTTTCCGGACTGAACGTGCGGCAGCACGTTCGCGACCACATCGAACATGAAGCTGACGCGACCGCTCATGATGTCGGGCAAGGCGCCGACGGAGCCCTTGTAGGGAACGTGCGTGACGTCGATGCCCGCCATAGTGCTGAGCATCTGGCCGGCCAGGTGGGAGGCCGACCCGTTGCCATACGAGGCGAAGCTGTACTTTCGGGGATGCGCCTTCGCAAGTGCGATGAGTTGGGGAAGCGACTGGATGCCGCTCTCCGACGATGTCACGATCACGAAGCGGGCGACCGCGAGCTGCGCGATCGGCTGCAGGTCCTTCAGCGGATCGAAGTTCAGCTTGTAGACGCTCGGATTGATCGCGATGGTCGCGGGCACGCCGACCAGCAGCGTGTATCCATCCGGCTGCGACTTGATCGCCTCCCGCGTCGCGAGGACGCCGTTCGCCCCGGGCCTGTTCTCGACGAGAACAGGTTGCTTGAACCGCTCGCTCAAGGGCGCCGCGACCGCGCGCGTGATCAGATCGATGCCGCCGCCCGCGGAATAGGGCACCAGGAAACGAATGGGCTTGTTCGGATAGGGCTGGGCCTGTGCGGTCGCGGCGAGCCCGATGCCCAGCAAGGCAGTCATCGCGAAACGCTGCCATCTTGTCTTGAATGTCATCTTGTCTTATATGGACGCCTCCCGTGTGGCAAGCGAGTTCTTGAAGTTCTGACTCGGCGGTAATGACTGCGGTCTTATATCCGGCCTGTTTGTGCAGATCGGACCGAAGCCCGCTCGCTGGCCTTGATGGTCATGCGCGGGGCCGGTGCTCATCTCCATTGACGGGCTGCGCACGAGGCTTGCCCTAGACAAGATTCAGCTTTACCCGACCCGCGGTCCGACCGCTCCACCATCACTTCATCGACTCGACTCACGCACTCTTTGCGGCATCCACTCCTATAGGTTGTTGTCTCAGGTTGTTGATCTAAGCCGCCTGCGCTCGTGCGCCGCAGCCACTGGACGGAGTGCTCTTCCACTCCGATCGGTACGCCCGCCCGTGCGCCAGGAGCGCCCAGGCCGTGCGAGCCATCTTGTTGGCCAACGCCACCACCGCCACGTTCAGCGGGCGGCGTCGCAGCAATTCTTCGAGCCACGTGGGCATGACCTTGGCGTGCGCAATCACGGCGCGCGCACCGTGGATGAGCAAGGTCCGCAGGTAAGGGTCACCACGCTTACTCAAGTGGCCCACGCGCGTCTTGCCGCCCGTTCCACTATGCGCAGGAACCAGTCCCAGGCTGGCCGCGAACTCGCGCCCAGAGCGCCAGCCGCTCGCATCTCCCAGCGTGGCGGCCAGCGCCGTCGCACCAAGCACGCCGATACCGGGCACTTCGCGCAGCGTGCGCGCCGTGCCCATCTGGCGTTGCTGCTCGGCGATCCCGGCTTCGAGCTGATCGATGCTGCGCTCGACCCCCTTGAGTGTTTCGAGCTGCAGGTCGACCAGCTCGCGCATCAGCGGCGGCAGTTGATCGTCGATCTCGGCCCGCTTGACTCCCATCGCCTTCAGTCCAGCCTTCTTGCCACCTGGCAGCACGACACCGAACTCGTACAACAAGCCTCGCAGCATGTTGATCGTGGCCGTGCGCACGCTCACCCAATGCGAACGCGCCCGATGCAGCGACATCACCGCTTGTTGCTCGACGGTCTTGACCGGTGCCCGACGAATGTCCGATTGCTGCGCCGCCAGCCAGATCGCTCGCGCATCGGCCGCGTCGTCCTTGTTGCTGCGCACAAACGCGCGCACCTGTCGCGCCGGGATCAACTCCACCTGATGTCCGAGACCACCCAGCACGCGAGCCCAGTGGTGCGCACTGCCGCACGCCTCCATCGCTACGCGTGCCGGCTGCCGCTGTGCGAAGAACTCGCCCAGCTTGGCCCGACCGAGCTTCTTACGCCCGATCTCGCCTGTCTCGCCATCAACCCAATGAAGTTGCATCACGTTCTTTGCAATGTCCAAGCCATACGTCGTACGATTCATCTCGGGGCCTCCGTCTGTTAAGTGGGTCGTTCCGAAGAACTTCCACTTTGGCACTCGATGCCGTCGACTGCGAGGCCCCCCTTCATCACCTGCATCGCCACCGTTCGCAATCGATCAGCGGGGGGAGGCGTCCATACCATCTCCTTGGTTGGGTTCGGAGTCCTCGCCTACAGATGGTCGACGAGCCAGTCGCACAGGAGGCTCAAAGCCGGTTCCGGTCGATCGAGCTGGACGTGCGCCGCTCCGCCTTCCGCGTGAGTGAAGACGCGCAGGGTCTTGTCTTTCGACGCGATCGAGTCGAAGAGAAGCTGCGCATCGGACAGCGGTGTTTGCCTGTCGTCCTCGCCGTGCACCACCAGGATGTCGCAGGTGATATCCCGCGCGGCTTCTCGAAGGTGAAAGGGTTCGAGTCGGCGCAGCGCGTCGTCGAAGTCGGCGGCGCCGAGGATGTTGAGAATGTGGTCCCCCGTCGTTCCCATGGCGGCCTTGGTGTCCAGGGACACCGGCCGTCCCGGCATGGCCTTGAATCGCCGCGCCCACACGCCGTGGTAGTCGTAGACGGCCCCCCATGCCACGCAAGCCTTGAAGCGCTTCTCGTAGGCCGCGGCGCGTGGCGCGTAATAGCCGCCCATGCTGGCCGCGACGATGCCCAGGCGCGTCGCATCGACGTCGGGCCTGCGCTGCAGGCAGTCGACCGCCGCGGCCGCCGCCACCTCCGAGTCGTGGCGCGCCTTGAAGCCCGACAGCCGAAGCGTGGCTCCCTGGCCGGGGTGATCGATCGCGAGTGTGGAGATGCCGCGCTGTGCCAGCGCGAAGGCCACGTACACCATCTCCTCCTTGGTGCCGTCGAGGCCGTCGGACAGGACGACGGTCGGGCGCGGTCCCGGGCCCTTGCCTCGGACGAAATAGGCATAGAGGGTCTCGGATTCGAAGGGGATGTCGACGATCTCGATGACAGGATCGAATCTCGCGGCACCCGCCGCGAAGCTCGAGAGATGACTCGCGTAGAGCGGAGCAGCACGGGCATCGTCGGGCCGGAGGAAGGCCTCGGCCCACTGGTAGTAGAGCGCCGCGCGCATGTAGTGCTCTCGCGCCGTGACTTCGCGGCCCGCTTCGGCGGCTTCGCGAGCGATGCCCTCTACTTGCGTGGCGAGCTTCAGCCATGCGCGGTGCCAGTCTTCGTTCCCCGTCGTCGCGCCTTCGCTGACCGCCGCGCGCAGCGGGCTGCAGGCCCAGTCGATCTCACCGAACAGCGCGCCGCTCGCAAGGGCCCGATTCACGCCAAGCGACCACATGTAGTTGCCGGGAAAGTAATGAAACATGAATATTCCTTTTGGATGGTTTTCGACGGACGTGGTTGTGCCCTCGGCGGCGGCGCCGCTGAGCATGGAACGAAAAGAAGATCGGACGGGGAAGCGCTAGCGCTTCCGATAGCCGGAGTTCGACCCGAAGACCTCGTCGCGACGCGACCAGTCGTGGGTTTGGTTCCAGAGGCCGAGGACGCGTGGCGCCTCCTCCTCGAAGGCCCTCAGGCGATCGGCGTCGCAGGTCCGTGCCGTGAGCTCGAGCCTGTGCCCCGACGGATCGAAGAAGTAGATCGACAGGATGAAATCGTCGTGGTTGGTGGGGCCCACGACGCTCTTGCCCATTCGTTGAAGCATCTCCTTGGCGGAGAGCAGCGCGTCGACGCTCTCCACTTCGAACGCGAAATGCTGGATCCAGTCCGGTGAGTCGAGGTCCTTCATGTTGCCCGCGTCGTTTGGACACTCGAAGAAGGCGATGGAACTTCCGTCTTCCATCTCGAAGAAGATGTGGACGTGGGGGCTGTACATGCCGGTCGATGGAACGTGGTCCTCGCCCATGGCATGCGAGAACCTGAGTCCGAGCACGTCTCTATAGAAGGCCGTCGTTTCCGCCGCGTCCTTGCAGCGGTAGGCCGCGTGATGAAGTTTTTTGCACAGCATGCGTGTTCCTTGAGGTCAGGGGGCGCGAGGCTCCGGGTTTTCGGTCAGGCCTGCGCGATCGTCTGCTGGATCGCACCGAATACGGATCGCCCGTCGGCATCCATGATCTCGATGCGCACCACGTCCCCGAAGCGAAGCCATGGCGTCTTCGCGGAGCCGGTTTGCAGCTCTTCTTCCGCTCGCAGTTCCGCGACGCAGGCGTATCCGGTTGCGCGGTCGAGGTTCGACACCGCGCCTGCGCCGATGATGGTCCCAGCACTGAGCGACCGGGTGCGCGCGGCGTGCGAAATCAACTGCGGATAGGAGAAGAACATGTCGCTGCCGGTGTTGGCGTTGCCCATCCTTCGGCCGTTGATCGAAGAGACGATGGGCAGGCTCAGCTTGCTGCCGTCCCACGCGTCCCGAAGCTCCTCGGGCGTCACCGCGACCGGCGAGAACGCGCTTGTCGGTTTCGCCTGCACGAAGCCGAATCCCTTCGGCAGTTCGGTCCGCGTCAAGTTGCGCAAGGTGTAGTCATTGAGCAGCATGAGGAGCTTGATGTGGGAAGCCGCGTCGCGCACAGACACTCCCATCGGCACGTCGTCGACGACGACGGCGACCTCGGCTTCGTAGTCGATTCCAAGATCTTCGCTGGGCAGCCGCATCGGATCCATGGGGCCGTCGAAGCGGTCCGACAGGCCCTGGTACATGAGGGGGTCCACCTTGTAGTTGGGAGGCATCTCCGCGCCGCGCGCCTTGCGGGCTCGTTCCATGTGGTGCAGATAGACGGACCCGTCGAGGAACTGATAGGCGCGCGGGAAGGGACTTGCCAGCCGTTCCAGCGCGAGGGGAAAGGCGTCCGAGCGATGCCCCGCCAGCAGCGACGCATGGACTTCCTGGAGTCGAGGTTCGACCGCTTGCCAGTTCTCGATGGCGAGCTGCATCGTCGCGGCGATTTCGGGAACCTCCACCGCGCGGGTGAGCTCGGCATCGACGACGACGAGTCGACCGTCACGGTGATCGGATTTCAGGCTTGCAAGTTTCATCTCGATGGCTTGATGCGCGTTTCGTTGCCGTGAATTATTCGGTCAGCAAGCACCGCAAGGCCGGCTTGTCCATCCAATGGAAATCAACTGGGGGCGCTGTCAATCTCCTGAATGAAAGTACATACTCGCCGGCATCCAAGGTTCGCTGTCTCCGGACAGTCCAGCGCAGCTTCCATCAGATGGACACTCCAGATCGACCCCGAGAAATTGCCGAAGGGCCGCTGCAGCGCGGTACGGCCCTTCTTCGCCTGTTGGCGGCCGCCGGTCCGCGCGGACTGCCGCTGTCTCAGCTTTCGGCGAAGACGACGCTCGCGCACTCGACCGTCCATCGCCTGCTGGCGCATCTGATTCATGAGCGGCTGGTGATCCAGATCGAAGAGAATCGCAGCTATGCGCTAGGGCCGCTGGCATTCGAGCTCGGCCTCGCCGCAGCGCAGAGATTCGATCTTCGTGGCGCATTCCGTCCGACGATCGAGAGGCTCGCCGCGGAAGCGGCCGACACGGCCTACGTACACATACGCAGCGGATTCGAAGCCGTCTGTCTCGACATGGTCGAGGGACCTTCGGCCATTAGGGTGGTTCCGCTGCGCATCGGCAGTCGCCGGCCGCTGGGCCTCGGGGCCGGAGGGCTGGCGATACTCGCGCCGCTGGAAGAGGTCGAACGCGAAGACATTCTTGCCCAGGTCGTGCCGTACATCGTAAAGGAATGGAAGTTCCCGGAAGACGCTCTTCGCGCCTCGATCGAAGATGCGCGGCGCAACGGATTCGCCTTGATCCGCAATCGCGTCACACCAGGCGTGACCGCGATGGGTGTGGCCTACAGCGACAGCATGGGGCGAATTTCCGGCGCGGTCACCCTCGCGGCCATCAACGAGCGGATGACGAAAACACGTGTGACGGTCGTGCACCGGCTTCTGAAGCACGCCGCAAAGGAGATGGAGCAGGCGTTGAGAACGGGGCGGACCTTCTTGCGCTCCTGACGACGCCCAGAGCCAACGATGCCGCGTTGGTTCGCATCCTCAACTCCGGCGTTCTTCACCGCCCGGCGGCCGGCCGACGCGCCTGCCATTTCCTCGCTTGGCGGCGCGCATCGCGCCAGTGGCAGGGTGCGGTTTGCGCACACGCGCGGGGTAGCCCGAGCAGGTAGCCGGGTGGATCTCATCGGGTGACGAGCGCCGACCGTAGGGGCCCTGCTTGGCATCCGGGTGGGAAGCTTGCCGAGGAACCGATGAATGCGACGCACTCGCTACAGCCAGGCGAATCGCGCGTCATCAACCTAGCGCGATTCACACTTCAACCTGTATCGTTGCGGGAAAGGTAGCGCACGCAATGTACTCAGCATACAAACATAATTCTTTCGGACTAATGTCTCGGGCGCTTTCCGCTGCGTTACTGGCGGGCGGGCTCTGTGCGATTTCACTCCCTGCTTCGGCGTGGAGCCTCGGAACGCTTTCCGAGCACGCCGTCTCCGCTGGCGTTGCAAGACATTTTCGAAGCGCGTACGGTGATCACGTCGCCGCTCCCTTCGCCTTGCCCGACGGCAGAGACTTCAGCGCCTGCACGAACCTGTTCCCTCAACAGGCGCCGTTGAATGTTGCCTCGGTCAACCCCGAGTGGAAGCCGATCGCTCTCTGCTCCAACCACTTCGCGGTTCTGTACTCGAGCCTGAGCAAGACGCCCCTGGTAGTTGTTGAACGCCTGAGCTCGGCAAAGATGGCGCAGGCGCTCGAGGAAAAGCGGACCGACGAGTTCTTTCCCGACCCGCGCCTGCCGCATGGCGCGCGCGCTGAGCTGGAGGATTTCCGGGGCAGCGGGCTCGATCGCGGGCACCTGTCACCCGCTGGGGACCAGCCAGATCAGCAGTCGATGGCACAGTCCTTTGCGCTGTCGAACATGGTCCCCCAAGACCCGACCAATAACCGGAAGATCTGGGCGAAGGTGGAGAAGGATGTCCGCAAGTTCGTGCGGCGCGCGCAAGGCGACGTGTTCGTCTTCTCGGGTCCGATCTTCGATGGCGAGCGACGCACGATCGGCGCGAATCGGGTGTGGGTACCGTCGCGCCTCTTCAAGTTGGTCTACGACGAGGCATCGGGTCGTTCCTGGGCCTACATCCTTGACAACACCGCGACCGCCCGCATCGAAGCTCCAATGGACTATGCGGCTTTCGTCAAGGCGACCGGATGGTCGCTGCTCGACCGCGCAGTCCCCGCGCAGGCGCGACAGGTCCGTCGGAACAGTGGCCTGTGATAGCGCACACCTGTCACTGGCCCGGCTGCCGGAAGCATGTTCCGCCCGCACGCTGGGGTTGCTCGTCGCACTGGTTCACTTTGCCCAAGGAGATTCGGGACCGTATTTAGGCGGCCTATGTGCCTGGCCAGGAAACGAGCAAGACCCCGAGCGACACGTACCTGGCCGCGGCGCGCGATGCGCACGTGTTCGCGCGCGACCATGCACTCAATATGCGAATGCCGGAGCCCCCCCGCGCAGGCCGCCCTGTTCTGAAGCCCCGAACCAACCTTCCTCACTACCGAGGAGTCCCGTATGCCCCCGCGTATCGCGCTCGAAGTCCTGCTCGCCGTCCTGATCGTGATCTTCGTCTTGTTCAGCCATGCCGTGATCGGCAACAGGCAGCGCGAGCTTGCAGCGAGCCTTGCCGACGCCAAGTACTTCACGTGCCATCCGTCGGCGGTAGGAGCGGTCGCAGCCTGGCTAGAGTGCATGGATCGATCGCCCGCCGGCGAGAGCGCTTCCGAGCGATGCGTGCAGACTCCGACCGTCGCTCAATGGATCGAGGCGCGCGAGGCCGAGTTCCGGGGTCTTTCGCGCTCGTGGCCACTATCGGCAATCGATCGCCATTGGCCTACGCCCGCGTGGAAGTAGTCCGAGAAGCCGCGAGCACGTGGCTACGCTCGCCTTGACCAAACAAAGCCTCAGTGAAGGACGCAGACTTGAGCACGAACGTCGAATTGGACTTTCCAGCCGGAAAGTGGTGCCTCTACCTCCTCGAATGCAAAGGCGGCGTGATGTACGCAGGAATCACGAACCGCCTTGCGGAGCGCTTCGCGGCGCACCGGGCTGGTAAGGGAGCCAAGTTCACGCGGGCCAATCCTCCGCTCCGTATCCTTGGTGCCAGGTCGTATGCTGATCGATCTGCAGCATCCAAGGCCGAGTACGCGATCAAGAGGTTCCGGCGGTCCGGCAAACTCGCCTTTCTCGGCACGGTGCGCGCGTGAGAGGAGTGAGAGGCGGTTTGATGCTGACGGCTGCGGGCGGGGCGGCGCTTGTCTTCGCGGTTGGAGTCCAGGCGTACCGTGCGAACGTACGAGAGGCGCAGGCTGAAGCTCAGCGTGCGGCGCTGCGCCAAGCGCAGGTCGCCGTCGCCCTGAACACCGCTCTGCACGCAGCAGATCTGGTGGTTCAGCTGAAGGGTGGCTCGAATCGCGCGATACGTTCCGCCGACGTGCTTTTGCAGAACGAAGAGCCGGGCGCGCCCGTGTCCTGGACCGTGATTGCGGGCAGCGCCGACGGCCTGCTCTTTCGGGAGCGTTTCACGCTGGGGCCAGGCGGCCGGCTGGCGCCGGCAGGACTGGCGCAAGAGGTCTCGCAGCAGGTCGTTCTTGCGTTGATGCGCGGCGACGGCGCGGGCGACGCAGATGCTGCTGAAGCTGAGCCGCTGATCCAAGCCGCCGTCGCGGGCAAGACGGTTGAGGTTCAAGACGAGGCGCTGTTTGGGCGACCAGAGCGGATTCGGTAGGATGGCGTCATGCCCATCCTGGTTGGTACGGCCTCATGGACCGACCCGACGCTGATCG
Organism: Variovorax sp. 01T432; assembly: GCF_056398605.1. NCBI lineage: Bacteria > Pseudomonadati > Pseudomonadota > Betaproteobacteria > Burkholderiales > Comamonadaceae > Variovorax > Variovorax sp. 01T432. The sequence continues at coordinate 73,844 of NZ_JBFTPS010000010.1, read as the reverse complement.
CCTGCGGTCGCTTCTACCCCAAGGAAGCGACAAGCGCTGAGGCGCGGCTGCGCTTCTACGCCACCCAGTTCCCGCTCGTGGAGGTCGACTCCAGCTATTACGGGATCCCGTCGGCGAGTACCGCGCAGCTCTGGGTAGAGCGAACGCCCGACTCGTTCACGATGAATGTGAAGGCGTTTCGCCTCTTCACCGGACACCAGACGCAGCTCGATGTCCTGCACAAGGACATTCAGCAGGCCCTGGCGGACGGCGGCGGCGTACCCCCTGGCAAGGCGCTCTACTACAAGAAGCTGCCCGTCGAGATCGTTGCCGAGCTGTGGCGCAGGTACGTCGAAGCGCTGGCGCCCCTGAAGAACGCGGGTCGGCTCGGCCTGGTGCACTTTCAGTTCGCGCCGTGGCTGCTGCGCAATCGAGAAGGCCACGATCATGTGCAGAGCTGCATTGAGCGGATGGCCGGCCATACCGTCAGCGTTGAATTTCGCAACAAGACTTGGTTCCAGCCGGAGCATCGGGCGGGGACGCTGCGCTTTCTCCAGCAGCTTGGTGCGGTTCACACCATCGTGGACGAGCCGCAGGGCTTCGTCAATAGCGTGCCGGCCATCTGGGAGACAACCCACCCCGATTACGCGCTGGTGCGCCTGCACGGGCGCAATGCGGCCACATGGAACGTGAAGGGTGCGACGGCGGCCTCAGACCGATTCAACTACGACTACCCGGACGCAGAAATCAACGCGCTGGCCAGCCAGGTCGCGCAGCTCGCAAAGTCGGTTGGCCGCACCCACGTCATCTTCAACAACAACATGGAGGACCAGGCGCAGCGCAATGGGCGAACGATGATGCGGGCGCTGGCCCTCGCTGGGGAGGCGGTCAGCGGTCGTTCGGAAGAAGGGCGGTCGAATCCGCCTTCGTCTCATCGAAGCGTCACGGAGTGACATTGCTCGCGGGAGCGGGCCTGGGTTAGGTTTGCGCGCGATGCGCGGAAGAATTCAGTGTTCGAATGGCGAGGGGCCACCGGCCAGCACGTAGACGGCGCATACCAGGCCGACGACGGCCGCGACGATCGTCCAGAGGTAGGCCTCGGTAATCCGGTCGCCGATGGTGTCGAGGTCTGTTCGAAAGAAGCCCATGACGGAGCGGCGAAAGCCGAGCGATAGTGCAAGCGCCAGCCCGGCGGCGACAGCCGTCTTGGAGGAATCGGCTGACCTGGTGATACCGGCCAGGGAGAACGTCCATAGCCACCCGGCGGTGATGAGCAAGACCTCCGTGCGCGTCTTGATGGTTCAGAGCGACATGGTTACCTCATCCTGTGCACCGTCGACTCGACGGCCTGGGTGCGCTTACGCGCGGGCTTGATCGGCGCCTGATCGGCTTGTTCGACTTTGGCCTTTGGCTTTCGGGGCTTGGTCGGGTGGAATGTGATCTTCTCGCCTGCGGGGATGTGGTCAATCTCCCCTGTGCGTGGGTTGTGTCGCCGGCGCGCGGCGTACTCGGTGCGCTTGAACGTTCCGATCCCCTGCACCCAGCATTCGCCATTGACCATCGCGCTGCTGACGACGCGGTTCATGAGGTTGAAGAAGAACGAAACGCTGAACTCGGGCGAGATGTTGAGCAGCTCGGCCTCCTTCCGGACGACGGCATTCGCGCTGTAGCGTGAGCGCCGCTTGCGAGGGGTCGGCGCCGTCATTGGAGGTGTTCCTCATAGAGCGACGACGCGAGTTGGTGCGCCAGCTTGCGGGTGCCAGTTGCGCCCTCCCGCTGCTTCGCCACGATGAGTTCGGTGATGCCTGGCTCGGGGGTCTCAGGGTTGTAGACCTCGTCGCGGTACAGGAACATGATCACGTCCGCGTCCTGCTCGATCTGACCTGATTCCTTCAAGTCGGACATCATGGGGCGTTTGTTCGCGCGCTGCTCCACTGTACGGCTGAGCTGGGCGAGGGAGATCACGGGGCACTTCAGTTCCCGGGCGAGCTGCTTGAGGCCCTTCGAGGCGTCGCCAACGACCACGCGCGGATCGGCGCCGGGCTTGGCCGCAGCTCCGGCGGAGATAAGTTGCAAGTAGTCGACGCCGATGATGAGCTTGCGCCCCGAGTTCTGTGCGAGGAAGAGACGTGAACGTGTGCGGATCTCGGCCAAAGACAGGCCGGGCGACTCGTCGATAAAGATCGTCTGGTTGCCGAGGCTATGGGCAGCGTCGTAGATGCCATCCAGCCGTTCGCCCAACTGCTCGGCGCTCGTGAAGACCTCTCCTGGAATGCGGCCGGCGCGCGAGATCATCCGCTTGGCCATCGAGGTGCCACGCATCTCCATGGAAAAGAGCAGGGCGGCGCGGCCGGCGTCTGCGGCAGCCAGCATGAAGTTGACTTCCATCGCGGTCTTGCCCATGGATGGCCGCGCAGCGAGGACAACCAAGTCCTCGTCGACGAAGCCGCCTCCCAGCAGCGCATCCACGCTCGGGAAGCCGGTGGTGACAGCGGACTCCACCTCGTGTCCCTCGAGGCGCCGTTCGATCTGCTCCAGCAGGACGGAGATGAAGCCTGCCAAGTGCTCGGGGCCAGATCGCGACGCCTTCGATGCCGTGCGCGCGTTGGCGACGGAGTCTTCAAGTACGGTCATGAGCGCCTCGACGCTCGTCTGGCCCTCAGATGCCGTCTTCACGAACTGTGTCGCCGATTCGACAAGCGTCCGGGTGACGCTCAGCTGCTTGATGCGCGTGGCCGCTGCCTGGATCGCTTCCACGCCCGCGGTGAGGTAGGTCGGATTCGTCGCAAGGTTGATCAGATAGTCCTCCCCGCCGGTGAAGAGGTTGTGCGTGCGCGAAGCGTCGACCAACGCGACCAGATCCCGAGGGTGCCCGGCCTGACCCAAGGTCTGCCAGAGGCGAAAGAGATTCGCGTGGATCTCTTGGCCGAAGTCCAGTGGGCCCAGGATCGCCGCGATCTGGCCAGACAGGGCATCGCGGCCTTCTTGTAGCAGAGAGGAAAGGACGGTGCGTTCGCTGATCTGCGAAATGAGCGGGTTGTTTGCGACGGACGCTGCGACCGACGCTTCATTGGCCGCACGACTGGCGGCAGGGGGGCTCTGCGCGGGTGGAAAGGCAAGGGGTGCGTTGGTAGTTGCTGTCATCGAAAGTTTTTTTCATCGAATATCTGAAACAGAAACCTAAGTTTCTATTTAGTCGGAACGTTGACCTTACGGATCGCGTTTCGTGTTGATATTCTGGAGAGAACAAGCAACGACAGTCAATGCAAAACAGAAAATCCGTTCGCCTATGCACGCAATCGACTAACATCGCGGACGAAAAAAGATGGTCAACACATTAATCACCGTAACTATGGACTGTCGTTGGATGACGGAGTCCACCTGGTTTCACTCGGACGACCCTTCGGTGGTTCGCGCAGGAGTGCTTCTTCTTGAGGCCGCTTCGCGATCCAGCCGGCCGGCAACGCTCCCGGCTGACCCCCTCATCCTCTCGCGTTTGAGCGGCTTGAGCGCAAATGTTTGGGCCGTCAAGGGGCACGAAGTGCTTCAAGGCTTCGATGAGGTCGAGGACGGCGCATGGCGACACCGAGCGATGGGCGAGTTGTTCGATGCGGTCAATGAGCGATTTGGTACTCAGCTCGGGGAGTTGGCGGCGTCGTCAGTCTTGGCGGGGCAGGCAGTGGACGAATTCCCATTGGTCGGCGAGATCAAACCGCAAGGCCGAAGCAAGGGAAAGCGTGCTCTGGACAAGGATTTCCGGTTCAGTGAAGCCCTCCTCAAGAACGCAGAGGACGCGGGCTATATCTTGGACGAGCACAAAGCCTGGTTGTTGGAGAAGTTCAAGGACTTTGCGACCGCAAGCAAGCGCCTGTACTCGAACTGGGACGCGACGGCCCGCAATTTCTTCTCAAGTTCGATTACGCAGCGCGACTTCTTGGCACGGTTCGGTTACTGGCCTCGTGACAGCCGTGCCCGCCTCACGCCTGTCCTGGGGGCGCCGGCGCCGGCGCGTTCCGGACCGCAGTCGTTCGAATCGGCCGCGTTGAATGGGAGCCAGTCCTCGGTGAGCCGCGTGCTTGCCAAGCGGTTCGGTGCCCAGAGCGATGTTCAGGACGCGGAGGTGAAGCAGGCGGCGCGGCCCGCGCCTGGCGGCTTCACTCCTCGTGGGTTCGGCTTTAGCCGAGGTGCTGGCGCCCCTGGAGCTGCAGCATGAGCGGACCTCAAGAGAGCAAGACCGCCGAGGAAGAGATCGCCGGCGTCCTCGAGACAGCTGTGCAGGCTTGCGCCGCCTGCCGCCACGAACTCAATGACCTTGAGGTCACGGCCTGGCTTGCCGCCATCGAGGCCTTCGGATCGGCCGCGACCACGAAATTCCTGTTGAACTGGGTCTCGACCAATAGCAGGAAGGCACCAACTGTCGCGGATCTGCGCAAGGCGCTCGATCCCACGTTTGTTGAGGAAGAGACCGCGCTGGAGCGCCTCTATCTGTTGGTGTCCCGTGTCGGGCCGTACGAAGCGCCGAAGCAGGAGCTGGCCGGTCCGATGCTCTGCAGAGCCATCGAGAACATGGGTGGATGGGCCCGCATCAACGAGATCATGCCGGACCGCGGCGACCGGTTCGCGTGGAGCTCTTTCGCCGAGCGGTTCGCGACCGCCTTCGGAACGGCGCGGACCCAGGAGTTTCAGGAGTCCCTGTCGCCCCCCAGCCAGCGCCCCTCATTGCCGGCTCCCAGGGGCCTGCACGAGATTTCGAAGAGGGTCGCGCATTCCGACGCCGATCTGTTGCTGACTGACGGCGCCGGGCCTCGAGGCTGAAGAAGTGGACGCCAGGACGCTGAACCCTATGGGCTCGGACGCGCTCGCGCTGGCCGGCGTGATCGCGCCGAAGATGACCGGCACGCTCACCAGCATCGCCGTGTGGATCGCCATCGTGGCCGCGGCCATCTCGATCGCTCTTCTATGCGCCGTCGTTTGGGCGGTGCAGATGGACTACGAAGTCGTGGCCGTGACCCCCGGCGGTGCCTTGGTCCCACTGCACCAACTCGACAAGAGCAACGAGCAAGCGCTCCGCGCCCTTCTCGCTGCTAACACGTCCGCAGCCCAGGCCCAGGGGCGCCCGGAGGGTACCGGCGCCTCGGTTGCCGCGGCGGCAAGCCCGAACCGGGCAAACAAAGCATCCGACCCCAACAGAACGACGCCCAAGAGGGCGACTGACGAATGAGCGCAACAGCAGTGAAGAAGGCCGGCACCTTGAAGGCCGTGGCGGCAGCAGGCGGCTCTGCCCGCGCGGGCGGAGCGGCCGCCGCGCAAGTGAGCAGGCTCACGCGCCTGGCCGTCCTGCTCGCCATTTCGGTGGTCGCACTCGCGACGGCGTTGATCATCGCCATCGTCTTCGTCACGCGTACTCATCGCGAGGTCATCGCCGCGACAACCGATGGACGCCTGATTCCCGTCATTCCGCTGGACCAGCCATATGTGAGCGATGCGCGGGTGCTCGGCTATGTCGACGAGTGCGCGCGGGCGGTCTTCAGCCACGACTTCCTGCACTGGCGCACGACACTTCAGGGCTCGAAAGCCTGCTTCACCGAGAAGGGTGGAGACGCCGTGGAAGAGGCCCTTGCTCCCTGGGTGAAGGACATCGTTGACCGTGAGCTGACGATGTCTGTAAGCCTGGCTGACACCCCTGTGATCGCCAAGCGGGGCGAGTTCAACGGCGCTTTCGCCTGGCGCGTGCAAGCCCCAATTTCGCTCTTTCGTCGCGGGACGAAGGTCAGCGACGTGCCGCGGCCCTTCGTATTGCAGGTGGTCGTGCGCCGAGTAGCTCTGGATCAGAACCCTCGCGGCATCGCGATCGACAGCCTGCAACTGGTCCCTGATGCGTCCAGAAACTAACCCCTGTAGGCAGCAACCCTCAACCACCCATTCTTTAGTGCAACTAGCGAGAACCAACATGAGCGCGAACGAACAAAAACAACTCGATCCCGAAACCATCGGCATGGCGATTGCAACTGCCGAGATGGATGCCATCGAGGCAAACCATCCGGAGTGGTACGCGATGTACAACGAGGTCCTTCCCGATACGGCGGCCACTCGTGCAGAACTGGCCGAGCTCTGGGCGACGGCTCCTACGCCATTCGCGAATGCCTGCATCTATTCCAAGATGGCAATGCGTCTCGAGATCGCCGCCCACACGGGCATTCCGTTCGTCTAATTTGCGCATCGGAAAAGCGATGCCGAAGAGCACCATTGAAATAGTTTGCAGCACAATAGCGAAATGAATGAAAAAAGAGATTCAGTCACGCGAGCGAAAGCCCGAACAGCGATGGCTACGGGCATCGGCATTCGGGGTCGGCAGGCAGCCGCGGCCGCCTTGGTGGCGCTGCTCGGATGCGCGGGGCTGACCGCGGTGCACGCCCAGGGCGTGGCTCGCGTTTCAAGTCTGGGGGCTCCGGCCGGTGCCGCGGCGAACCAGCCAGGTGCCGCGCCCGCAGGCGCGTTGCCTCAGAATGGGCCCTCTCCGTCGGGCGCGCCCGGCGCACAGGGGTCAGGGCCCTTGGCGTCTCCAGCCACTCAGCCAACACAGGCTAGCGCCGCCGCCATGCCGACGCCCTATGTCGCGACCTCGCAGGCGGTGCTCGACAAAGTGGCGCCGCTGACGCTCAAGGAAATCGTCAATCTGCGCAAGCAGATTGAAGAGCGCAAGGATGCTTTCACGGAGAACGTGACCGGTCGTGCGCCCGCTCGGCCCACGAGTACCCAGACCACCGTGGATCTCTCTCCTGGCGGGACGCCGCCCGTGTTGCGTCTTTCGCCACGTCAAGGAGCGACGATCATGTTCGTTGACGCAGCGGGGCGTCCTTGGCCGGTCGAGGCCGCGGACAACTTCAATGACGCCGGGTATGACGTCAAGGCCCTGGCCGAACACGTCTATTCCGTCGGAATGAAGCTGCCGCAGATCGGCAACATCGCGTTCAAGCTCAAGGATATCTCCCGGCCGGTGTCGGTCACGGTGATGCCGGCGCAGGACGCGACGGACTACAACCTCGACCTGGTCGTGCCGAAGTTCGTGGGTGGCGTGCCGCCGACGGCAATGGCGAGTGCCGCGCCCGCTCCGACCCACATGGCCGACGAACTGATGGCCTACCTGTACCGCACCCCGCCGCGCGAGGCCCGGCGCCTCACGATCGGTGGCAGTGGTACAGACGAGATCATGGCTTGGCAGATCTCGCCCACGACCATGGCCGTTCGGACGTCGGCCCAGATCCTTTCGCCTGCGTGGATGCGCCGGCAGGGGTCCTCGGACGGCGTGTTCGTCTATCAGCTGCCGATTACCCCGGTGGTCGTCATCTCGCAAGGCGGCGAGCTTCGCAACGTGGCGCTCGGCGGAATCAGCGTCGAGCCGGCAGGTTCGAATGCCACCTCAGTTTCGGGAGCCATGTTGTCGAGCGCGGGGCTTCAAGGATCCACCAAGTGACGGGCGAAGCGCACATGAACAACGAACAGCAGCAACACGACGCCGGCGAACTGGAGTTCGACGCCACGGAAAGCAACGAGATTGGTGCCGCGCCGGCAGGGACGGGCAAAGGCACGCGGCTGGACCCCGGCGCCAAGCGGGTCATCAAATGGGTGGCGCTCGCTTTCGGCGTCGCCTTTGTGGCGGTCGGCGGACTCGTCTTCATGGCCAGTGGCAAGAAGGACATGAACGCCAATGTCGTGCTTCCTTTGCGCACCACGGGACAGCAGACGGATGTCGTTCAGACCGATTACGAGAAGGGCCGCCTCGCGGAGATCCAGCGTCAGAAGGCCGAGGAGAGCAAGACCGCAGGTGGCGTGTACGTGCCGCCGCCGGCGGGCGCTCCTGTCGCCCAGGACAAGTCCGGTGGCCCAGTCGGATTGGGCGCTCCAGGAGCGGGTCCGGGCCCTGGGTCGTACCAGACATACGTCAACGCTCCGCAGGTCGCCGTACAGCCGGGCTCGTACCAGGACCCTGCACGGCAGCAGGCCATTCAGGAAGGCCTGAATCGCCAACTTGCGCAGCTCTTGGCAGACGCACCCTCCGGCGCTGCCGTCTCCCGGGTGCAGGCGTACCAAGATCCCAACAAGGTGGCGGCGGGCCAGGGGCCGATGGGCGGCGCGGCGAGCGGGCAGGGCGCGGCCGCCACGAGCTCCGTCGCCGAAGATCTGGACCTCCCGGGCCCGCTGACCATCCAGGTGGCGCGGACCACTTCGCCGATCGATACGGCGAAGTCCCCCTACGTCTCAGCGGAGATCGTCGGTGGGAAGTTCGCGGGGGCGTTCCTGAAGGGAACCGCGGTCCTGAACCGGGGCGAGGGCCTCCAAGTCACATTCACGGATATTCGATTCAACGGCAAGGTTGCGAAGATCAACGCAGTGGCGCTGGACGAACAGACGTCGGCTGACGCTCTCGCTGGCAGCATCGATCGTCACATCCTCTCAAAGTACATCCTGCCGATCACGTTCGCCACGGTGAGTGGCGCGGCCAGCGCGATCTCCCAGCGCAGCTCGGAGGTCGTGACCAACGGGCTTAGCTCGTCGGTTGTCTTGCCTGAAGCGACGAATCGCCAGGCCGCCGCGGCTGGGCTGGCCTCGGCAACCCAGATCGGCCAGCAAGCCGTCCAGGGACTTGCGCAGCAGCCGAATACGGTGACGCTCGCTGCGAACACCACGATCGGCATTCTGTTCAACACGGTCCAGACACCGACCGCGTCCGCCGGAGCCAGCCAGCCGCAGATGCCGCAGCAACAGGAGCGCGTGCCACAGCAGGTGGTCTACGTGCCCGCGCCCGTTTCTCAGCCCAACCTGAGCACGGGCATGAACTACGGCTCCTTCGCCCCGGCGGCTCCAATGAATCAAATGCAGGTGCGCTAACTGATGAGCAACCACGAACACGAGCGCGACGAAGCCGAGGGCATTGGCAACTCCTTCGAGGATCAGCTGTGGGCTGACGACGCCGGCGGTGAAGCCCTGCTTCATGACTCGGCCGAAGCGGGCTTCGACAACCGCGAAGCGCGCGATACGCTGAGAGAGTCGCTGGACGATCCGACAGACGCGATTCCGAAGGATCAAGCCGAAGAACCGCCTCCCAGGAAGAAGTCGAGCCTGCCGTTCTATGGCGCGGTTGCTGCGTTCGCCGTCGTCGCCGTCGGGCTCGTCGGCTACCAGTCCGGCTTGATAGGCGGCTCACGCAAGCAGTCGGTCGATGCGACCCGGGTCGCCTCGGCCGTGGCGAGCGAGACGCTGAAGAAGCCGGACTCTTTGATGAGCGCTGCCGGCGCCGGCAACGCCGCCAGTGCCGATCCTCTTGGCGGAGGCAATGCAAAGCCGGGAGCGCAATTCGATGCGGAGGCGGGCCTTCTGGCGGACAAGAGTTCTGGACCCGCGCCGGCGGCAGCGGCAGCGGCAGCACCTATCGTGGCGAGTCAAGGGGCTCCAAAGTACTCTGCGGCCGCTGGCACTTCCTCTTCGTCCGTCGTTACACCGCCTCGGGATGCGGCGCCGGTGGCTGCCGCGCCAGTCGCTGCAGCGCCAGTCGCTAGTGCGCCAAGCGCTACCGCAGTTGAGAAGTCGGAGCCGGTCGTCTCCCAGATTGATGTTGTCAAGGCACCCCCGCCCGCGGCTGCACCTCTATCAACCGCACCGGCACGCGCCGCCCGCAGCGAATCGGACAAACCTGTCGCCGTAGCCGCCCGGACGGTGCCGGCCAAGGCCGCGAGGCGGCCGCACGTCGTCGCTACCGCGGGGCCCGCGAAGCCGACGAAGACTGCCTCGATCGCGTCAAAGCCTGTCCGCGTCGCGGTCGCGCAGGCGCGCAAGCCTTCGAAGGACAAGGGAGCGGGAAAGATCGACAAGGACGCGACGTCCGAGTCGAAGGAAGTGTTGGCTGGCTGGAAGCTTCGCGGCACATGGCCGAGCCACGGCCCAAGTCAGCTCGCCTGGATCGCGGACGACAACGGCCGTCTCATGACCGTGTCGGTGGGCGCACGGATCTCTGGCGCCCGGGTGGTGTCCATCGGCAATCGCGGCGAGGTGGTGCAAACCACGGCCGGCCAGATCGTTCCGTAGGGCGGACTAGCGATGCCAAATTTTGCAGCATTCCTCGGCGAATTCGCCGCGCTCGGAAAGGCGTTCGTCCCTCTCGTCTACTGGGCGGCGCTGCTGACGGGCTTCTTCTTCACCGGCTCGGCCCTTCACAAGATCGCGAAGATGGGCCACGACCAGGGCGGCGGCCAGGCCCCAACCTGGGGCGGCGTCGGCGGCAATCTTCTCGTCACGGTCGGCTGCACGATGCTGTCGTCCTGGGTGGAGTCGCTCACCAAAAGCTACGGCGGCATCGACGAAGGAGTGGCCTCGCAGATGGCGTACATGCGCGACAGCAGCTCCGGTGCATTGCAGCCCCTTTGGGCCGCGATCTACGCCTGGCTGTTCTTGCTAGGCATCTGCGCGATCTTTCGCGCCTTCCTTCTCTTCAATCGCGCCGCTCAAGGACACGACCGCGAGGGCGATGGTTTCTGGCGCGGGTTCTGGCACGTCGTCGGGGGCGCGGTGCTAGTCAATCTGGCGACACATTGATCACGTCACTCTGCCCCCCCCCAACCACCGCTCCCTCGCCCCGGCCCGAACGCATTTCGCAGTCCCCCATCCCCCCAACGCGTCAAACCCTCCACCTTCAAATCTCCCAAGGAGCAATCTTGAAAAAGCTGATTTCCAATCTGAACGTCCGCATCGCCATGGGCCTTGCCAACACCAGCGCCGTGGGCCGCAATGCCGCGGTTGCCGTAGTCACGACCCTCCTCGCGAGCCACGCGTTCGCGCTCGACGCCAACACCTCGATCAACGGCTTGATCAACCTGTTCAAGCTTACCGTTTCGCTGTTCCAGTGGGCGATGGTTGTATCCGGGATGGTCTCGATCTGCTACGGCTTGCTGAAGTGGAAGAAGAAAGGGCAGGACAACGGGGGCGATCAAGTCGAGGCCCGTCAAATCTGGATGCCTATTGCCGCTGGCGCCGCGATGATCTGCATCTGGGCGATCGTCGAGTTCGCAGTGACTGCGGCCGGCGGAAACACATCCGATGTAGGCAGGGTTCAGAGCTTCTAGCACAACATCGCCAATCAAATAATTCACAAAAGGCTACTGATACAAAGGCTAAAATGCTGTCGGGCAAGCGAACTGTATTCGCATTCTTCGGAGTGCACCATGCTGGTCGACGTCGGGGAGGGCACCTGTTCTCCTGGCGGTCGGCCATTTTCTTGCGTGAAGTAACGACCTAGAACATGTTCAAGCTGATCCCTGGTATCAAACGCAGCGTCTTTCGAGACAATGACCCGCGGGCAACGCAAGCCGACGCGGTGTTTGTCGCGCGCCGGCCTCAGGTGCTCGAGAAGTCTCGATACACGTGCCAGGGGTGCCTGTACCGATCGATGCAGACGCCGAAGAAGCCGACCAAGCTGCAGGTGCATCACCGCGACGACGACCACCATCACAACGACGACAGCAACCTGGCGCCCATCTGCAGCCTTTGCCATGGCTATCCCCACCTTGGATGCAAGACAACGTCGACCGGCGGCGGGGGCGGGCTCGCTTCCGAAGCACAGCTGGCCGCCATCCCCGAGCTGTCGGCTGCCGACCTGAACAACCTCCTGCGCGCGATTGGCGCTGCGATGTCGGACCCGCACGAGGCGGCCGCCGCCAGGCAGATCTACGAACTGCTCTGCGAGCGCGTTCGGCCCGTCCGTGCGGCCTTCGGGACCTCCAAGGCTCTGGACTTCGCCGGCGCCATGTCGAAGCTGAACGCGATCGACTATGCGAACCGCGGCGATGCCGTGTACGACCTGCGCCTCGTGTGGAAGCCTGACGTGCTGAAAAAGGCGGGCGCTGACATGCTCGAGGACCATCCCTCAATGAAGCCGAGCACCTGGGGCGCCTCGTATGGCGATCTGGTGGACGAGGCGCTGGCCGGTCAGGTCTGACACGAGGGATCGGAAGCTCGACATGGCAATCAGCAGCTCGCGTCCCGGTTCGTACCGGAATTCCGCCCCGACCGAGGAGGAACTCCCGACCGCCCTGGGGACCGCGCCAGATTTCGGCGTGGCCCACTTCGACCTCCAGGACGTGACGTCGGGCGGCGTCTGCTACTCGACCAAGGGGGGCTTCCGTCGCTTTCAGTCCGGCGGGGACCTCATGAACCTCATCTGGGTGACGAACCTGGACATGGTGCCCAAACAGCTGCCGAGCCTGCGCTCGAACAAGTTCTTGCAGACCAAGCTGACGACGCTCGCGGAGGATCTGGGCGCCGAGCTCACCGGATTCAAACAGGTGAATGGCATCGACAAGGGCGGGATGGTGGACGTGGCTCGCGTGCTGAACCATACCCGCGATCTGGTCGTGGCGGCCTATCCGTGGAAGGCACCCGATCGAGAGTGGAACAAGCCGCGCCTGAGCGAGTGCATCTCCGAGCTTCTGCCCTCGGTGGAGCGTTCTGTCGCGCAGATCGAAGTCGCGCTGCGCGGGGCTTACCAGTCCTGGAGCAGCCCGCAGATGCAGCAGAAGATGATGTACGACCGCGGCTCGCGGATGATCTACTTCCGCCGAAATCGCGTCCAACACGCGCTGGACATCATGCGCACGCCGCTTCCTTCGAACGGCTGGTCGATGGCCACGAATTATTCCCTCGACAGCTTGCTCGACCCCGGGCAGCCGTCGTTGGTCGAGGTCGCGATCGAATGGCGCCACGCTGACGCTGACCTGGTCTCTCTCATTGCGTTCGGCGCCGATGCATCGAACACCCTGATCCGCCGCTGGGTGTCCCAGATCGAGCTGACGTGGCTGCTGCAGTACGCCCGCATCACGGTTCTGTCTGCCTATGCAGCAAACGCGGCCGCGCAGCTCCCGCCCCAGCTTCAGCTGCCGAACGTGATTGCAGGCGACCCCGTCTACCAGCTCTCCATTCCTCATGGTCTTGTCGCGGAGGCGCACTGGGCGGGCCTGGCGCGGCCGGTCTACAGCCGGCTGAAGCGACAGTCCGAGATCTCTTCGACGTCTGTCTGGTACCGAGCCATGGATCGTGCGATCTCATTTCAGATGGCCCTGGCGGCCAAGGAACTGGGCGGCAACGTGACCGGTTATGGCTCGGGTGGCGTTCAGGTGCGCCTGGAGAACCTTTCGGTACAACAACTGCTTGAAGTGTCCGACGCAGTCGGGGCCAGTCACCCGTGTCTGGCCTCGGAGATCGTCGGTCGAGAGAGGGGAGATACGTGAACGACCATGCCCACCGCGAGTCTCGACTCGCCGACACCATCGCCAAAACGCCGGCGGCCGCGGGACCCGACTTCATCAACTGGCTCACTATGTGGTGTCAGAGTGGAGTGCGCGAGGAGTCCGGACCGAGGAAGCCGTTCGCCTTCGTGCCGCTCAAGGAGCGCCAGATGCGGGATGTCCTGGATGAGGACAACACGCAGCCCATGCGTCGGATGCTCTCGCATCATCCAGGTGCCCCGATGGCATTCGCCGAGATCGCTCGGCAGCCATCGGCGTTCCTGCGCTTGCGTGCGTTGATCGAATACCTGAAGGTCCAATCTGAACGGCCATCAGTGACGAACGCGAGTGACGAAGGATCGGTGACGGCTTACGTCAGCCCGCTGCACATCAACGAGGTGATGCGCGGCTTCAACCTCGAGGATTCCGACGAGGCTGAGCTCGAGATCACGCGCCTGCGCGCGCTGGCGCGCGAGCGGGTGATGGAGGACCTGCTCGGGATTGCAGGATCTGCCTCCGAACATGCGTTCACCGCGGCAATGGGAACATGGCTTCGAAAGGAGTACATGCGTCGCCAGGCGTCAGAAAAGCAGTTGCGCGGCGGCTCATCCGCCACGGCGTCCGCCAGTGCAGCAGGTGCGACCCGCGAACAAGGCGGCGACCAGGCCATCGGCCTTCCAGCGGAGCGCCCGGGGCGTCTCGGCTTTCGTGCCGCATCGACAGGCTCGATGGAGCCTGGTGAGGTCGCGACGAGCCCAGGCTCGACGGCGCCTGCCCCTGATCGGCCCCCTGGCGATCGGCCCCTCGGATTCGGCTTCCGGCGTCCTGCCGGTTGAGCCGCGGCGTTCACCTTTCACGCGCCCGCAGGCGCGCCAGTTCTTAGGAGACCCATGCTCATCAACGCAATCGAGTCGTTCATCTACTGGGCCGGCTCCCAGCTCACTCTCGGCGACACAGACCTGGCCTGCGACTGGCGCGCTCCAATCCAGACGGATGCGGATGTGCCCGCCGAGATCATGGCGCTCAAGAGCGGGAGCGTGGTCTCGTTCATCGAGATCAAGGGCATCCGGCGTTATGTCGGCGCGAAGGAGTTCGAGACCTTGGCCGAGAACCTCGCCACGATCCTGTCCAATCGGATGAAGGCCGGCAACGGGCGCAACCACAGCATGACGTTCTGCTTTCGCAGCGATCCGGCGGGGTCTGTGCGGCTGGCGCGAGAGCTCATGGCTCCCATGTCCACGACGGCCAAGCGCCTGGGCATGACCGAGACCGCGTTCTTCGATGCGCGCGTGGACGAGCTGGCGCGGGCCTGTACCGATGAAGCGGTCTACCTGGCTGTGTTCACGCACCGCGCGGGCATGAACGCCAACGAGCAGGCCAACCTGGTCGAGCGGCAGAAGAAGGCGGCGGCGGAGCTTCGCAACCGCAAGGTCACCGTCGCCTTCAACGACACTTTCTCGCAGTCCCTGGCACAGCCGTCCAACCTACTGGTTACCCGCCACAAGTCGATGGTCGAGAACCTGGTGAAGGATCTCTCAGTGGAGATCAACACAGGCGGCACCTATTTGCTGGCCCACACGATGAGCGTGCGCGAGGCTGCGAACATGGTGCGTCGCGTGTTCGACCACACGGATTTCCCATCGACCTGGGCGCCGCGATTCCTCGGCGACAAGGGCGCCATGGCTGCGAGTCCGATCAGGCGAGCGGACGAAGCCGCGGTAATGCCTGTCGCGCTCTCCCGCCAGATGATCCCCGCGAGCTTCAAGGAAGAGTTCAAGGCGTTTGAGTTCGCTCGTCAAGGTTCAAGCTTCACGGCCAGTGTCGTCGTCGAAGTGCTGCCGGAGGAAGGCTCCCAGCCCTTCAACAAGCTCATGGACAAGCTGGGCCGCACGATCCCGCTGGCCTACGCGCAGGACGTGCTGCCCTCGGGCCTCGAGTTCCGGAAGGCCGACCAGTTCTTCGGCAGCTTCATGGCCGCCATGGGTGACTTCAACAAGGGCATCAAGCGCGGGTGGGACCAGCTCAAGAGCCTTGAAAGGGAGGGCGGCTACGTCGCGGCGACCCGCATGACGATGACCACCTGGGCGAAGACCGAAGAGCAGCTGCAGTTCCAGGTCGAGTACCTCCGCAGCTCGATCGAGGCCTGGGGCTCGACCGTCTGTTCCAACGAGACGGGCGAGCCCGCGCTCGCGGCGATCTCGACGGCGGCGGGCTTCTCGCGCGCGAGTTCCGCGCCCTACCTTCCGGCGCCCATCGGCGAGATCACCCGGATGTCACCGGTGGTGCGCGCGGCGTCGATCTGGAAGACCGGGCAGCTGATCGCTTCGACCCTGGAGGGCCGGCCGTACCCGATCGCGCTCGGCTCGGGCCTGCAAACGTCTTGGGCGACGGTAGGCTTCGCCCCGACCGGCTCGGGCAAGTCGTTCTTCATGAACCTGCTCAACTCGGGGCTTCTCATGGCGCCTGGCGCGCAAGACGTGCCTTACGTGACGGTGGTCGACGTGGGGCCGAGCTCGAAGCTCATCATGGACCTCTATCGCGCCATGCTGCCGGCGAGCAAGCGCGACCAGGTCGTCTCCATCCGGATCAAGAACTCTCCCGAGTACACGGTCAACCCGTTCGACACCTTCCTGGGCCTCGACCAGTGCACTGAGCAGGATCGCGACTTCATCGTTGCGGTCCTCGGCACCATCTCCCCGGCTCTTGGAGCAGAAGCCGACAAGTTCTTCCAGAAGCTGATCGCCGCTGCGTACGAGCGCTTCTCGCGGCTGTCATCGGACGCGAAGCCATGGCAGAACGCGATGGATCCGGAAGTCGGCGCGCTGTATGAGCAGTTGGGCAACGAGATCATCGAAGGGCGTACCCGCGTGTGGGACGTGGTCGACGCTCTGTTCAAGGCGGGCCATGTTGTGATGGCCGAGCGCGCACAGCGCTATGCAATGCCTATCCTGAAGGACCTGTCGAAGGTCGTTTCGCAGCCGGACATCATGCTGATGTACGGCGAGGCGCTGGCGGCCAACGGCGTCGAGACCATGATCAAGGTGTTCCAGCGCAACCTGAGCGCGGCGTCCACGGGCACCTACACCCTTCTGAGCAGCTACACCCAGGCGAACCTGGGCTCCGCGCGCGCCATCTCGATCGACCTCGAGGAGGTGGTGGGTTCGACGACGTCGGAGGAGGGCCGCCGCCGCTCAGCGCTCATGTTCCTGTTCGCCCGCCGCCTGGGCGCGAAGAACTTCTTCGCCCGCTGGGAGGAGATCGCGCCGCTGGTCCCGGAGCTATATCGCCGCTACCAGAAGGATCGCGTTGAGAAGATGTGGGAGCAGATGAAGTTCCTCGAGTACGACGAGGTGCACTACGCATCCGGCGCCGAGTCGTTCCAGATGTTGCTGCAGCAGGACTTGCGCGTGGGTCGCAAGTTCAACATGATCACGATGATGATGAGCCAGCTGATCTCCGACTTTCCGGAGGCGATCATGGCGAACTCGACCAACTTCTACGTGTTCGGACTGGGCGACGGCAGCATGGCCGACCGGGTGAAGGCGGCGTTCAAGCTGAGCGACGCCGAGATGCAGGCGATCAGCACGCATTGCCGCCGGCCAGGCACGCTCTTCGCGCGCTTCGCCACCACCGAGGGCGTGCTGGCCCAGGTGTTGAAGACCACCGCCAGCCCGCTCGACAAATGGGCCTTCACGACCAACGCCGCGGACGCGCCGGTCCGCGCGGCGCTCGCGCTGAAGCTGGGCGGTACCGACGATAGTTACTGGCAGGCGCTCCGTTTGCTGGCCAAGATGCTTCCGGCCGGCACAGCCAAGCCGATGATTGCGGCGTTGATGGCCGAGAAGGGCGAGTTCGACGTTACCGAGGAGTCGGTGTCGATGGATGTGGCCGCACGATTGATCGCACGGGCACACAGCGAAGGACTGCTTTCCAGCGACGGCGTCGACGAGCGCGCGGACGAAGCCGTGGTGGTCTGAACCGTTCTTCGTTGTTCACGCACCGTTTCGTAGGGCCCGGCCTTGAACGGAACTACCTCACGGCGTGGGTGAAGGTGTCCGGATTGATCTTTAGAGGCGGCTGGATCGTGAAGAAGAAGGCGGCGCCCATTCCGGCGCGCCCCTTGGCCCAGATGCGGCCGCCGTGCCGTTCGATGATGCGTTGCGCGGCCGTGAGGCCGATGCCTTGCCCTTCAAAGTCGTCCGACGTGTTGAGCCGATGAAAAGGTTTGAAGATCCACTGCTCGTTGGCGGGATCAAAACCGGGGCCGTTGTCACGCACGTAGAAGACCGTTTCGACCAATCCTGCGCGCGCCCCCACTTCGATAATTGTCCCCGTCGACTGCGCTGTGAACTTCCAGGCGTTCCCCATCAGGTTGGCAAGCACCACCCTGAGCAGAGTGGCGTCGGCGGTCGCGTACATGCCATCCTGGATGCGGAATTCGACGGTCCGCGTCGGGTCGCCGCCCCGCAGCGACCGCGCGATCGCGTACGCCATCACCGTGACATCAAGGTCCTGCCGCTTCACCGCGGTGTTTCGAGCAAGCGCCAACGCCTGAACGTCTTGGGCCAGTCCTTCCATCTTGATCGCAGACGCCAGGACATCCTGACGTTCATCCTCGCGCATTTCAGGCAGATTCTCGGCGTCGGCTTCCAGGATGCCGCGCAATTTGCTGAACGGCGTCGAGAGCCTTTGAGACAAGGAGACCGAGAAGTTCTCGATGTTGTCGGCCTCTCGGCGCAGCTCGCTCTCTCTCGTCTTGAAGCCCTGCTCCAGAGCGCGCAGCTGCCTGCCATATCTTCGATACCCAAACCAGGCTGCGTAGCAGATCAGGGAGAACAGGCTCAGCGATGACGCGGTCCAGATCATGCGCTCGCGCGCGAAGGTGCGCCATGGCGCGAGCACCTGATCTCGAGGATAGCCAACGAGCATCACGGCGTCGACGTCACGGAGTTGTCGATAGCTCATGATTCGCGTGATGCCATCCAGCTGGCTCTTCACCTCGTACGTGCCCGCGCCTTGGAAGATGGGAGGATCTCCAACGGGCAGGAAGCCGATCGATCCGTCGATGAACGGTTGCCGAAAGATGATTCCCCCGCTTCCCCGGCCGACGATCAAGAAGTTGGCATCGCGCAGATTCCCCATCTGCTCGTACAAGCTGTGCATATACGAGAGGTCGATCCCGACCAGAACGGCGCCCAGCATCTTTCCGTCGCGCGACGCAATGATGCGCGAAATGGGCAGAACCCACCCCCCGGTCAGGTCGGAGTAGTGGGCATGAGCGACGTGTATGCCGAGGTCCGTCGGGTGCGCGAGGTGATAAGCGATGGCCGGACGCTGGCGCACGGAGAGGCCCTCCTGAGTCGCAGGCACGCCGACCGTCGCCACAACCGTCCCGGTCGCATCGAGCACAAGCATCGCCCGCGTGCCTACTGCATCGCCCGCTACGCGCCGCAGCTCCGCGTCGAGTTCTGAGGCAGGTTGACCGCGTGGCCCTCCTTCTGCCTGCAGTTTCAACGTGATCGCATTCAGGCTTGAAATCGCGCTGCGCGTGACGGCAGTGAACTGCTCTGAGAGGCTCAGGGCTTCGAGTTGCGTCTCTCGGCGCGCGCTCTCAAGGGCTGCGTCACGGATCGGCAGCGTCGTCCACCAGGCGGCGAAGGTGGCGAGCGCGATTGCGGCGAGGACGGCGAGGCCGGAGAGAATGCGGACGACTACAGAGCGGGACGGCATGCCTACGAGATCAGGGGAGTGAGCCTTCATTCTCACCCGTCGGCTACGGCGCCTGGCGGACTTCGGCCTCTATAGCAAGAAAGTAAACATGAGGCCAAGAGGTCCTTGAAGGACGCGGGCTAGCTCTTGGGCGATCGATGTTGGATGCTGGCGGGGCCATGGCGCACCTGAAACAGATCAATCTCGCGTGCCTCTTGATTTCACCTTCGCTTGAAGCCGCGTCGGTCTCTTCCGGCACCCGCTAACGCCGTAGCATCTCGCTCAGTCCAAACGTGTACCTGTCGAGGACGCCGGCGCGAAGAAGCGTGAACCCCCAATCGAAGGATTGCTGCACGGCGTCGGTCGCACCGATAGTGCCGTCGTTGTGCATGATAGCCAGAGCGCGCACAAGCACGGTGGCGGTTAGTTGCTCCTCACGGGCGATTCGGAAGAGCGTCTGCAGCTCGGGGCCGATGCCCGAGTGAAACTCTTCGCTGAGGTATTGCTCTACGGTCCCGAGATCGCTGTGACCTTCCATCGAGCGCACGGGTACCAGGATGGGATCGTCCTGGTCGATTCCATCGATCCATCCGAGGTCCACGCCGTCGACGTTGATCACCGAGAAGATGCAATCGACCTGCAGGAGCTGGTGCTCGATCGGCAAGGTGAAGTCGCTCGCGTAGGGCGAGTACAAGGCGCAGGCGACGCGCGTGCCATGGCTCATGTGCAAGGTCATCGGGGCGCCCTCGGAGCCTTGTCCTTGAGCATATTGTTCAAGCCGATGCGCCGCCCTTGCACCGCGCCGGCCAGCTGAACGGCGCGTGCGTTCGAGACCTCGAACTGATGACGTGCGGAAGCCTCGAACTGTTCGGCGCTGTCGGCTTGGAGCTCCAAGGCGCTGTCGTTCAGCGGCGTGGCGGCGTCGCGACCCGTGGACTGACGGCTCCGCAGGTTGGAGCTCAGACCTTCGGCCTGATTCAATAGAGCTAGAGCTGCCATCGCTTCACCATGCGCCTCCGCGCACAGCTCGAGCAATGCCTCGCGTTGGAGGGCCGCGCGTTCGCTGGCCACGCTGGTCATGGGTCGATCGGGATCCGAGCCGAGCGGCACGTCGGCCTCGTCTGGCAATGGCGCATCTGCCTGCCATACGTCGACGGGGGGCTCATCTCGGCGCTGCCGGATGTCGTCGGGGCGGGTGAGCGCGAAGCGTTCCTCGGAGACGTCCGCGGGCTTGCTTCTGATGGAGGTGGCAGCCTGGCTGAAGTGCGCCCGCTCCACGCTGCGTTGCATTTGCTGGATCAGCTCCAGGCCGACCGAATCGAGGCGGACGGTCCGGCGGTCGCCCGTACGGCGGGCGGCCTGCTGGATCAGAACGTGGTTGCGCTCGCGTAGTTGAACCATCTCGACCATGTTGAGGGCGTTGCCGGGCAGGTGCTTCATGTCCGCGTGACGGCTTGCGTCCCGACCCGGGCCTCCGAGCGGGTCAACGTACTCGTCGACGCCCAGGCCTGCCGCCGCGTCTTCGGCGCCGGCCGAGCCGGCGGCCCCGGAACTGCCGCCTGCGGTTGCGCTCGTCCCCGTGGCTCCATTCGCTCCAGCGGCCGCGGCGGGACGGGTCCCGAACCCCAGCGCAGCTCTCAGGGTAGGGCGAGAAGGTGGCTCGTACGGACTTCGCACATCGGACGGGTTCGTCGGTGGATTGGCAGGCATGTGTTAGCGAGCAGTCGCTCAGGTTGTAGACGAGCTCTTCGGTTCCGGTCCCGAACGCCGACCCTGGGCAACGGGGGGCGGGCGACAAGCGCTCGGCCGGCTCCAGGCAGTCCGTAGCAATAGCGACTCAGCCTGTTTGAAGAATATTGGGCTCAACATTGACCGAATATAATTTGCACCGATATCATAGTACGGTGTAAATAACGTCAAAGAAGGTTTCGGAATGAACGGAAGCAATATTTCGCACGGGAACGACACGGCAAGCATTCCGGCTTTCCTGTCGCAGGGCGATTCCACCCGGACCGTGATCGGTGCCGACTCCAACTTCATGGGCGACATCAGCATCCGTGAAGGCCAGGACCTGTACATCGAAGGATGTGTCGTAGGCAACGTTTTCCACGGCGGCAAGGTCGTTATCGCCAGTTCCGGCATGGTGATCGGCTCGATCTTCGCGGCGCACCTGGAAGTTCACGGCGTCGTGGATGCGCCCGACGGCGAAATTCTGGCGGCGAACCTGGTGGTGCACGGAACCTCGCGTGTCACAGCCAGTGAGGTCACGGTGGCCGCCGGCTGCATGAACTACGAGCGCGGCGGCTTCATGAGCGCCCAGATGGGCATGCTCTCCGAGTCCGAGGTGAAGATGCGCATTGACACCCTTCTCCAGGAAGAGCTCAGCCGCGCACAGGAGCACCGGGCCTCCATCGAGCGCGCCCGAAATGCCGCGCGCGAGCTCCGTGCGCCCATTGCCCGCGCAGCAACGGTCTCAACGGTCTCCAACGCTGCTGCCTTTGTCGCGGAGGTCGTCGAGCAGGCACCCGCACCCGCGCCCGCGCCTGCGCCCGCCGCCTCGTCCGCCGCTGGCGTCGTTGGCGCAGCAGTCACAGGTCCCCGCCCGGCGATGGCTCTCGTCCCAGCGATCGTCGAGCTTGACGCCGACGAGTCCGCCGACTCGGTCGAGACCGCCCGGGCATACGCGGCCTGAAGGTCTGCATGCCACGCTTTCGCCACGTAAGTGCTAGCGAAGGCTCGGATCACTTATCCACAGCCACTGGGGACAAGTGGTCCCCGAATCGGGCCCAAGCCTTTGCCCATGCGGCATCGGCTGGGTTGCGCGCGCAATAGGCACCTGCCGCGCGGCAGAGGTGCTCCTTACCACGACTTCCAGAGATTCAACGGCCGCCGATGCAGTCCACGATGACGACCATGCCCAAGGGCACATTCGACCGCGAGCTCGCGAAGCTGGTGTTCGGCGATGACGTGACGCGTCAGCGCGGGCCTCTGACGGATGCGCAGCAGAAGGAATGCTCCGACAAACTCCTGCGCTGGTTTCATGACACCCCGGTGGTCGTGATCGCCAAGCATGCGCATGCCATCGATCGCCAATGGGTCTCGATGCTTCATGGCGCTCACCTTCGAGTGGTGGTCCAGTGGTTCGCCGAGAACGCGCCGGCGGTCGGCCGCCTGATGCCGAAGGTGACTCGTTACACCGAAGCCATGGTACGCATCGTTGGCTACAACGCCCTTTACCAGCCCGGGCCGCTCTTGCGATTGCGCTTCGCCCTCGAGATGGACAACCAGAGCGGCTCGGCCGCTGCAAGTGGGAGATGAGGAATGGCTGCTCCTGAGAGCGAGAAGACCGCTGGCGCGCCGCCGCGTGGCAAGTTGCGCCGAGCGGCCGAGGTGGCCAACACGGTACTGGTGCCCAAGGGGGTCGGACTGGCCCTTTGCCAGTTCGGCAAGTCCAAGCACAACATTGGCGAGGCACTGGAAGCGGCGCGCGAGACGAGGCGGCGACTGCTTTTCGATTCGAAGCTCCCGATCAAGTCGGTCATCCTGCAGGACGGGACGGAGCACCTGTTGCCGGCCGATCCATCGGAGCGGTTCGAGTTCCTCTACGAGGTCATGGACTGGGACCCCGAATATCACAAGAGTCAGGTACGGGCGGCGCGCCGCACCAAGTTCGGCTCGATCGTGATGACCGCGCTTTCCTTCGCGTTGGTCTGCTTCATGATTTTCGTGGTTCCGATGTGGATCGCGTTCCTGCTGATCCCTGCGGCCCTCCTGGTCCTGGCCATTGGCGCAGCCACTGCATTCCGCTGGGCTCTGGTCGAGTTCCAGTACACGAGGCGCTCCCTCATCAACTTCAAGACGTTCCTCGTCCAGCCTGACGTTTTCCGATGGATTTTCTGCTGATCACCGTCCTGGCCGGGTCGCTCGGAATGGGCCAGCCGGCCCAGACCAGCCAGGTCAAGGTTTCCCTGCCCGAGCAGTTGCCAGCGCACTGCGTCCAAGCGGCGGCCAATCGATATGACGTGCCGGCGATGTTGCTTCTGGCCATCGTGAAGCGAGAGTCAAGGGGTCGGCAGGCGGTGAACTGCCGAAACGCCGGCGGCGGATGCGACCTGGGCATTTCCCAGATCAACTCGCAGTGGTGGGCGCCCTACTTGATGAAGAACTACGGCATCGCCCCGGAGAGGCTTCTCAATGACAACTGCCAAGCACTGATGGCGCAGTCGTTCATCCTGCGAAAGGAATCGCGATCTGCGCAGTGCAATGGAGACCTGTGGTGCGCGGCGGCTCGCTACCACTCTCCCAACTCGCTCGAACTCCAGCGCCAATACGTCGCCAAGGTGTGGGAAGCGCACGTTGACATCCTGCAGCGGGGAGCCTTCTGATGGCCAAGGGGAACAGCGCGAGCTCGAACGCCGCAAACGCGGAGAGCCAGGCCATCCAGATGATGCTTGGCATGGGACTGGTGGTCCTGATCCTGGGGGCAGCGCTCTGGTTTACGGGTTCCAATCGGATCGTCTACTACTGGTCCCCCGTCTTCAAGGCCGCCGGTTGGCTCTACAACCTGATTCCCGGGGGCGGGGAGGCTTGGGGACGGGTGAGCTACCTGCACGACGCTTTCCGCGCGCGGCCCAGGGATGTGGCGCTGACGGACTTCCTGCGTTTCGCCGACTTGGCCCTCTTTCCCCTGGTCGTCCTGACCGCGATCGCCATGGTCGGCGCGGTGGCCTGGACGTTCACGCGCAGCGCAAACAAGCTCGCGCGCAGGCCGACGCCGGAGACGCTGACCCAGATCCTGTCGCGCCGGTTCTCGGGCGTCGTCCCGGTGATGCACCTGGGCTCTCAACTCATTCTGGACAAGCTCCCCAAGTGGCGCCGTCAGGTATGGCCTGAGGAGGTCCTCATGAAGCACAAGATCAACGGCAAGCCCATGCTGACGGACAACAAGGTCAACCTCGACCAGGTCCGCCAGTACTTCCAGGGCGAGCCGAAGCTGATCAAGGGAGCGAACCGGCTCAAGAGCCACATGCTGGGCATTCAGCTCGTCTCGCTCCTGCACGATCGCGGCAAGAAGGTGGTCTACCCGGACCGCATGAGTCCGGCCGGCAAGGTCATGTACGCGTTGCTTGTCGCGCACGCCTTCGGTGGAAAGGAAGGCAAGAAGGACTACGAGCGGGCGATGAACGAGCTCAACTACTCGTGCACGAACCACCCGGAAGGCCTCCCGAACCTCACCGTAGCGCAGTGGATCTTCGACAAGTACCGGCTGCATGAGCGGGCCTCGAACCTCTTCGCTGTTCACCATTGGGAGTACACGTACCTGTACGCGCTGTTCTTCATGGCGAAGCGCCAAGGGAAGGTCACCCATAGGCAGTGGATCTGGCTCAAGCCCCAGGATCGAATTCTCTTCTACGTGCTGAACACAGTGCTACGGAAGGTTCCGCACACCGAGTCGGCTGCCGTCTGGTGCCAGTTCGACTTCGAGCGCAAGGCCGCCAAGGCCGGTCTCGTTCCGGTCAGTCCCCAAGGCCATCCGCAAATCGTGGTCCAGCCCGCCGAGGAGGCGATGGTCGAAGCGTGGAACCACCACGTCAATGGCACGGACGATGACGAAGACAAATGGTGGGCGGAGGGTCAGATCTGGCGCCGCGCGAACAACGTGAAGCTGCAAGCGCCTCCGCTGCCGCCGTCGGAGGCGCTGCATGCGGCAAACGCAGACACCCGCTTCGACGACGAGGCGCGCTCCGAGCGGGAGGAGGCGGCGCGGCGCTTCAACAGCAAGGCGCGTGAGGGCGCCGAGTCCTTGATGGGGACCGGCGAATCCATGGCGGACTTCGCTGCCCTGGCGGCCGCGGCTGGCCGGACGGGCGTTGCGGGCCAGGGTGCCGCGCGCTCGGGCGCTCTCGACTTCTGACCGAGCAGGTCACTTCTTCACCCAGAAACATGCAATCGAAACACATGAACAGCCACCGGACCCAATCGCCGACAACGCCGTCGGCCCCGATTCTGGATCTCTCGGCTGGCGGCCGCTTCAGCATCACGTACGGTGAAGAGCCGAAGCCGGAGGACCGGTCAACTGCGGTGGTGGCCCTGATGGTGGCGATCCGCGCAGTGGAGGTGTGGCGGATCGTCTGGATCGGGCCGGAGTCTTCCATGGTTCTGTACCAAGGCGACAAGGAGATCTGGCGCGCCGATGTCGCAGCGGGACCGGAATCGCTCAAGGGCTCCGGAGCATTTCGGCTGATCGCTGGGCAGTTCCGAGCGCACAAGGAGCAACAGATGCCGTACACGGCTCCGCTCGGTGGCTTCGCACGATTGGCCGGCGGTCTCAAGACCCGTGTCTCCAGCCCGGCAGCTGTCGGTCGCTCGCTCCTCGCGCTCGTGCGTTGGTTCCTGATGCTCATGGGCATCGTGCTGTGCGTCACGATGCTCGCGCAGTGCAGTGGCAGGAAGACGGCAGGCGCTCCGGCGCAGGTGAGTGCCTCGGCTGCTGCGGCTGCTGCGGTCCCGCCCGAGCTGCGCGACCGCACCCTCGGCGAGACCTTGTCGCCTACCGAGATGCAGGTGGTGGCCAACGCGACGCGCGAGATGGGCATCCAGATGCGCCCGTCGGGCCAGCCTTTCGTCGTCTTCAGCGATCCCAATTGCACGTCGTGCAAGGACCTGGAGCCCAAGCTCTCGCAGGTCGATCCGCGTTTCGTGCCGGTGATCGTCCCGGTGTCGTTCAAGCCAGGCTCCGAGGAACTGGTGAAGCGCGTCCTATGCGCCAAGGACACGGTCGCTGCCTGGTCGGCGGCCATCGGCGCCTACGAGCCGGGGGGCGACGCGGTGAGCGATGGGGCTTGCGCGGGCGCGGCGGAAAAGGTCACGAAGGCGAACGGCGCCTTCGTGGCGCTGAACTTCACGGGTACTCCGACCCTCGTCTCCGCCACCGGGAAAGTCGCGGCGGGCTCCGGCTCGCTTGACGACATCAACAAATGGCTTGTGGCGAACGGCGGCCTGAAGGCGGACGCTCTTCAGCCGGCCGCCCGCTAAACGAGTCCCACCGACCCATCCTCGCCATTGGACCCTCGCATGTCAGTATCTTCCTTCAGTGGCTTCCTCGCGCGGGTTCTCGCGTTGGTGAATCGCCAGCCGTCGGCGCCCGAGCTCGCGGGCGATGACGAGCCGTCCGAACCATCGCCGGAGGTGGTCGATTGCGTCACCGCGTTCGACGACGGTGTGCGCGCGGCTTCAAAGGCCTGGTCAAGCGGAGCGCTGCTGCCCAAGGTCAACCCTCGAAGGGTCGAGCGGGTGCTCGAGGCGCTGCAGTCGCGCGAGACGCTCACCATCTCCTCGTTGATCGTGGAGATCGCCGCGCCGGACAATGCAGTGTCCGCTGTCGCCGCACATACGGCCGCGAACAATGTCATGCGCGAGCAGTTCGTGCGCGGAGTCATGGGCGCCGTCATGGCGGCCATCGTGGACGTGGAGAGGGCCCACCATTCCGAAGCGCTCCAGGCCGGCGCGCTGCTGGCGCGCACCCGCAGCTGGATCGCCCATCCGCTCCACCGCCAAAAGCCCGGTCCTGGCACTGCCGACCTGAAGGCCCTTGAGGATGCGAACGAGGTGCTTTGCAACATCGCCGCGGACATCCTGAAGGGGAGCGACGAACAAGCCGCTGCAATGGTTCGCCTGGGGATTGTCGGACCGGTGGCCGTCGCGCTGCAGATCGCGCAGATGCTGCAGGGCACGAGGCCTGCCATGTGCGTCGACCAGACCAGCGCCTGGGCCTGACCCGCTGCGCATCCCACTCCCTCACGTCCAGCGCCCGCGCTGAATCGGACCCTACATGGCCCTCATCGAACAGCACCAGGAAGTAAAGCTCTCACGCAACATTGCGGACGTCCGCTCGTGGGGGGAAAAGTATGCTGAGAAGCTATCCAAGCCTTCTTTCCTGGCCGTCAACGTCGGTGGGGTCATCCTGGCGATGGTCGCTCTCAAGCCGCTTTGGCCCCTCTGGATTGTTGCGTTCCTCTTCCTCTTCTTCACGCACCTGAGCTACCGCGTGATCCTGCCGCTTCGGTATCCGCCCGACGGCCACGACGAGAACGGCAAGGAAGGCGACGGGATCATGTACGTGGGCCATATCCGATCGTCCAACCCGTATGAGAACTTCCGCGAAGTGTGGATGGCCGACTCGGATCTGCGCACGCACTTCTTGATCCTGGGCTCCACCGGTTCGGGCAAATCCGAGACGCTCAAGGGCATGTTCTACAACGCCCTGTGCTGGGGCTCGGGCTTCTTCCTGGCCGATGGCAAGGCGGACAACAAGATGCCGCTGGACCTGATGGCCATGTGCCGTATGTTGGGCGCGGACGATGACTTTCTCGCGCTCAACTTCCTGATCGGCGGCAGCTCGCCCGAGAAGATCCGGGCGTCGCGCCGCCGGCGCACGAACATGATCAACACGTTCTCGGACTCCGACGCCGACACGCAGATCCAGATGGGCGCCAACCTCTTGCCGAAGGCGGAAGGGGACGGAAAGAGCTGGCAGGAGAAGGCCCTGAACTTCTGGCGCTCCCTGGTGGCCGCGCTTTGCTACAAGCGGGACACCCAAGGCTTCGAGATCTCTGTGGGCGTCTACATCGACTACATGGGCCTGCCCAAGGTCGAGGAACTGTACGCCGAAGGCTACAAGGAATACATCGACAAGGGCGAGTGGTCCTACGGCTTCGTCGGCATCAAGAGCTACTGCGAGTCGGGCGGGTGCCCCGGCTTCATGGTCGATCGCGTGATCGCAAAGTTCAACCTCCCGCCTGATCCGAACTCCGCAAGTCGCACCGGCCTGCCGACCGATCGCGCAGCGGGGGGCGGCCGCGGCTCCGCGGCAGCCACGGCCGGAAAGCCTGCGCAAAAGACCGAGCAAGACCAGGCGACCTACGACCAGCATGGCTACCGCATCGGCCAGCTCATGCCGGCGCTCAACCTGCTGGACAAGACCTATGGTCACATCTTCCGCGCGAAGTACTCCGAGATCGACATGGTCGACGTGGCACTGAACAATCGTGTGCTGGTGATGATGATCCCGTCGCTTGAGAAGTCAGCCTCCGAAGCGGAGAACCTGGGCAAGCTTGCCATCGCGTGCCTGCGCGTGATGATGGGCCGGAATCTTGGCGCGGACATCGAAGGCGACCGATCGACGGTGCTCGAGTCGAAGGCCACCGAGGCGAACTACCCGTTCCTGGTCGCGCTCGACGAGCTGGGCTACTACTTTTCCGACGGCATCGCAGTGATGTTCGCGCAGGCCCGGTCGTTGGGCATGTCGATGATCGCCGCGGCGCAGGACATCGAGAAGCTCACCGAGGGCAGCCGTGCCGCGGAAGCCGGCGCAATGCTGGCCAACGCCGTGGCGAAGTACTTCATGCGGATCGACGATGCGCAGAAGACACAGAAGCTGATCTCCGACTACGTGGGCAAGGCGCGCGTGGCGGTCTACAACCAGTACGAGCTCAACGCCGGCGGGTTCCGCCGCGACAAGGCGATCTCGGTGGAGACCGTTGAGCGAGTGACCATCGACGACATGCAGAGCATGAAGACCGGGCAGGGCCTGATCAACACCCGCGGGAAGTCCTTCGGCATCGCTGGCTTCTATGTTGGCGACTACCTCGACCGGTACAAGATGAAGACGTTCCGGCTGAACCGGTTCCTTCAGGTGCGCCCGGTGTCGATGCAGGAGGTCGAGGCGAATGCGATCAAGGCGGACGCGCTCGACGACAAGGTGTCGCGCGGCCTGAGGCTCATTGAGCTCCTGACCTACAAGACGAGCCCGAACCTGCAGGTCGAGGACGACATGTTGATCGGACGGGTGTCCATGGTGGCGCAAGGCCTGCCTGCGAGCATCACCGGCGCCGAGCGCGGCGCGGCCCTGTACGTCGCCGCGCGCCGGGCGGCGGAGGATTTGGGCCTCATCGTCGGCGGAGCGGGTGCCGGTGGATCGTTGGGCGGAGGTGACCGGCCGCACACGGATGCCGGCGTCGGAAACACCGCTCAGCCAGGCGCTGAGGTGCCCGCAGGCCAGGCCGCAGCCGCCGGAGATCCGGATGAGAGCGTCGGTCTCCCGTCTTCGGGCGAGTTCGCATCGTTCACGAGACCTGCGGAGGCAC
The DNA here is from genome assembly GCF_056398605.1 of Variovorax sp. 01T432. Taxonomy (NCBI): domain Bacteria; kingdom Pseudomonadati; phylum Pseudomonadota; class Betaproteobacteria; order Burkholderiales; family Comamonadaceae; genus Variovorax; species Variovorax sp. 01T432. The sequence continues at coordinate 44,737 of NZ_JBFTPS010000010.1, read as the reverse complement.
GAACGGCGCCGTTGGCCTTCTCGTCGACGGAAGAGGCTGGCTCCTCCGGCCTGGCCGCGCCGCCTGTCGAGGCCGCGTCGGAGACGAGCGACGACCCCTTTGCTTACCTCGACGTTTCGATCTTCGAACGCCGGCCGGTGGAGGAGGTGGCCGCACCGGCGCGCCGCGCCCCGACGGCTGTGCCGGCCTTCCCGGCTCCGCCTGCCAATGTCCTGCGGTCCGGAGCCCCCGCACCCGCACCCGCACCAGCCCCGATTCGCCGGCAGCCGGATGCGTTTGATGTGGATGCGTTCATCGACGGCGCCATGGGGACGGTGGAACCCGTTCGACCATTGACAGCGCCGACATCGGCGCCCGTCGATCCCGCTGCTCTGTTCGCCGACCTCGACGGGGCGGCTGCCGCCAGCCAGGCCACTCCGCACGCGAACTCCGCAAGCGAGCCACTCGTAGCCGCTTCGGACATCTTTGCGCCGGATGTTCTGTCGTCGGCGGTGAAGGCGACGATCGCGGCGATGTTGTCCACCGGGACAGTCGTGCGCGAACAATATAATTCGGCTTCGAGCGGAAAGGCGATCGTTCACACGCATAATGGCGCCGCTGAAGAGGTTGTAGTACCAAAAGTGACAGCCTCGGCCACGCTGGGTCAGAACCAGGGGTGGGTCTCGAATGCCTTGGCGGGCGCGGAAACGACGCTCAAGAAGGTTGGACCCGATGCCATCGGTTTCGACGATCGCACCCGGGACCTGGTGGTCTCGGTTGAAGCCGCCCTGGGCGGACCAGATCCCGTGGCCGCGGCCCAGATCACCGAGCGCATCGTTGCCGCACAGGTGACGCCGGTCGAGGAGGATGAGTTGCCGACCGATGGGAAGGAGCAGAGCGTCGATGAGTTCCTGGCAAGCCTGGGCGAAGCCATGTAGGCCTGTTTCGAATCGTGCTGTAGTTCTGTCGCTTCCTGGCGAATTGGGCTGAAGTCCCAGTTGTTAAAATCTGGCGTACTGCATATATTCGTTTGTGCAGCACTCATTTCGTGGAAAATTTGGAAGATCCGGGATCGAAGGTTTCTGACCCCGGCCTGACATATCGTATTCGCCATGATCACATCGACAACTGCTTCCGATCCTTCGTTCGCAATGACCCCCGTCGCGGCTGCCGCCGGCGGTGGCGCGCGGGTTGATGGGCAGCATTTGCTGCACGGCGCCGCGGCGAAGGAAGACTCGATCACTCTCGAAGAGGCAGAACGTCTCATTCGCGAGACGGCGGAGAAGCTCTGGCGCGGGTCGGCAACCGCTCTGCAGTCTCTCATCGACATGCTGTTGAACTTCTTCAGGTGGATTACTCGCCCGTTTCGGCCCACCCCCGGAGGCGGGTCGCCGACTGCCTCGACCCAATCAGATTCACAGGCAGTGAAGTCGGGGAGTCTTGATCGCAACAACATCATGTCCTCGCCGGCCGAGTCCGCGCGGCCTGCCGACGGGGGTAATGAATCCGCCAGTGGGCACGAGGATGACGACAGGGTCCCATCTTCCGCCGACGAGGGTAAGCCGTCGCCCGTGAAACTGACGGGACGCTTCGGACTCCCGGCATCGTACAAGGGCCCCAAGCTCCCGGTGGGCGCGGACACGGTCCACGGCGTTTTGGCAGGGGTCGCGGGAGAGCATCCGAATCTTGAGCAGATGGATCCCAGGAAGGCGGTCATCACCATGGCGGTTTCGCTGCTCAGGGACTACGTTTCCAAGGTGGTGCTTTCCGAAGCCCAAACACGAGCCCTCGACCAACAAATTCAGACCCAGCTGGTCGCCTTGGCTGCGGTGAGCGGCAAACTTGCCGATGAGTTGCTCGCCCAGGTCCTCGCAAGCGCCAATGTGGGCGGGCTGCAGGGCGATGAGATCCGTCGTCTCCATGCGGAGCGTAGCGCTCTCGCTGAGAAGGCAGCCGAGCATCAGGGGAAGATCGAGACCTACCTCCTGACGCTCAAGCAGCAGGGCCTGAACGTGGCCGACATTGCGGATCGCGCGAGGGTAGGCGACGCGCTGCCCGATTGGCCTGCGAGGCTTGAGCACATGTCGCCGCAGGAGCCTCCTGCTCTGACACCTGCCGAGCGCGCGGGGATGGCCATCGGCGTCGAGCCGGAGTTCCAGACTTCACCCGACGGCCCGAGTCCTGAGCGGATCGCCCGCCTGAAGGCTTCACTGATTTCAACCATTTCGAACAATGAGCATGAACAAGAGCGCCCCCGCGGCTAAGAAAGCCCCGGCCAAGACCGCCATGAAGCCACGAGCCGGAGCGAAAGCGACGGTCAAGGCAAAGGCGGGCAAGCCCACAGCTGCGGCAAAGCCCGTGAGTAAGCCGCGCGCCTTGTCGGAAAAGCAGATCCTGGCTCGCCAACAGGCGCGCGAGACGAGGGAGCTCGCAAAGGCTGAGCGGCGCAGCGCTCTCCTGCGCGAGAAGGAAGACGCGCGCATGGCGCGACAGGTGGCGCGAGAAGAAAAGAAGAAGGCACGCGAAGCGGCGAAGCTCGCCGAGCGCCTGGCCCGCAAGCAGGCCAAGGCAGAGGCGAAGGCAACGCGTGGGCGCCCGAAGCGTCCGGGTCTTCCCACCATCAAGAAGGAGATGGAGCTCGAGCACACTGATCTCCTGAAGCCCTGGACGGATCGACCCTTTACCGGCCGCGATCTGGACGTCTTGAGCAAGCGTTTCGGCCTTACCGCTTCGGAGTTCGCATCGGCGCTCGGCCTGCAGAACCGGTTCCAGTTTACGGTGCTGCTGCGCTCGTCGCGCGTCGTCCCGTTCGACGTCGAAATGCTCGCCCGCCTGTATGAGATGAGCCCTACGCCGGCGCCTTGGCGTCCGTACAGCGCGGACGAAGTCTTCAAGACGTTGTATGGGCCACTGATCGACAAGTTCGGGACAACCGACAAAGACCGCGCGTTCGCTGAGACCCACTATTCCGTTCGGTTCACCGCCACGCTGGACCGTTCGTCGTCGACGGCCTACCGTTGGATGGACAGCACCGAAGGCGTTTCCCGCATGGTCATTGCCGTGCTCCTGCGAAAGGTGATGTCGATGCCAAATCCACGTGAGACGCTCGAGAGCCTGTCCGCGCTCGTTCACAGAGTTCGAGGCGGTGATCTGGAGAAGCGCGCACCGGCGCCTGTGGAAGGTATGCAGTACAACCGGCGCGGCCGCGTTCCTGGCGCTTCGCGCACCGCCGCACGCGACCCCGCTCTGCAACTCGCCATCCGCCCCCTCACACTCTGATCAGCGCCAAAATGAAGCAACCTGTTGTCCTCCCGCCGAAGATGGAGAAGCGCATCGGGCGCGCTCACGGCGCGACCTTCTTCCGATCCTTCCTGCTGGCCGACCAACGGCCTCCGGTCATCAACTACCGAGACACGTTGGTGCAGATCGAAGGTCTCAATGCGAAGGACGCGCCTGCGGACCTTGCTTGGGGAATCCACGGTACCCGGTCGATTGCCGACGCGAGCATCTATTTCTCCAAGGCATCGATCGACGAAGGCAAGCTGCTGTACGAGCTGGACGTGTGGGTGGCCTTTGACCACCTGAAAGCAGCGACGACCTCTGTGACCGAGGAGCTCGTTCGCAGCTCGGGCATCCTTACGTCCGGTCGGCTGCGTGCTGACTACGAACAAGAGGTGAAGGACATCGTCCTGTCGTACCTGGAGGGCCGCATCCCCGCGAAGGAGTTCCAGGCTGCTGCGGGCCTGAGCTTGGAGCACCTGCTCGTTCGGTACCCTTCGGCCGTCTGGCGTTTCATGCGCGAGCGGCCCTATGTCAAGGCATTCGTCCATTCGGCAGCGGTGCGGGTTGCCGAGAAGAACGAAAAGCGCGACGCGGTGGTGGCGCGGCTGAACGTCATCACCTTCCGCCCCGACCCGAAGAAGGTGGTCGAAGCCGCCGTGAGGCAGGACAGAGAGATCAAGATTACGCTGTAGCGAGACAGATCATGCAGGATTTCGCGATGATGAGCGCCGACGAGGCGCAGGGACAGACCCTGGTCCTGGCCGCTCGGGCCAAGGAGGAGCGCCGGCTGGGAGGCCCGCCGGTACGCCACGTTGCGCTCCTGGACAGCGACCTCGAGCGGCTGCGCGACTGCCTGCTCGCCCATGTGGAGGGCCTGGGCCGCATCGAGCTTGCTTCACCGTCGATGATCGACGTCGATCTCAACACCGCCGCGCGCGCCCTGCTCGAAGAGGCGCAAAGCGCCGGCGTCTGCAATGCGCCAGGCGCGCACTGGATCATGCGCTTGGGCGACGTGTGCATGGTCCTATTTGCCGACGAGCTGCGGCTCATGACCGTGGGCGCCGAGGGCCTCGTGGCCCTCGCGCACGAACAAGCGATTCGTGCGGCCCAGCAGGCCGGCAAGCCCTATAACAGCCAGGCTCTCGCCGCGTACGATGCTCGAGCCTCGGCGAACCAGGGCGAGCGCATCGCCTGAGTGGAGACATTTGGCGCGTCATGCGCCAATCCTTTTTGGCAGGTTCATCTCGGTTAGCAGGGGAGCCAGGATCTTGACGGGCTCCTTACCTGTCTTTGAATTCTCCGGGCCTTGCGGGCTGGTCGTCAGCGGCGGGCGCCGTAAGGCGCGAACAGCCGTGTTGGGCCCACAGCGGACGCAGGCCGCTCGAGATTGGTCGCCCGTTAGCTGACATCCATTCTCCAGCGTATCGACGCCCGGCTGAGTCCCTCATCTTCCCGAATGGTCCATTGCCGGGTGACTTTGGCGACCGGCATCGGTCGTTCATAGTTTCAGAGCGCCAGGGCCCGACTACTGCAAAGCTGTCTACTTCAGCCCGTCGCATCACATTGCCAACGGGCTCAAATCACTCATCATCCGGCTCGGCCTCGTCCGTCTCATCAGTCAGCAGACCGTGCTTTGCTCTTTGGTCCGCAACATGGGAAGCTGCGAGAGATGCAAAACTCTCGAGCACTTGTAGCTTGTTCTTCAGAACTTCACGGGCAACTTTCGCTTCGTCGGAGGAACGGTCAAGCCCATCTTCCACGAAACGAACGACGCGGACTTCAAGCGTCGAATCCGCCCCTGCGTCGAGGGCGCCCTGAATCCAAGGCTTCGCCTCTTCTGTGGCTTGCTCCGCCGCTGAGGCGAGGTAGTACTGCACAAGAATCCGCGCCACATTGTCCACTGCTACGGCCGCGTCGAGCATCTCCTTGACATCTTCTTCGACTTTCACGTCCCCTGGAGGCTCTTGCATTAAGAGAAATCGCGGGCCGTTGCTCGCATCGAGTGAGTCAAGTGTCCGTAGGAGCGGTTCCAGCTTCTTCAAGGGACGAAGACGAGAGGGAAGGCCGTACCTTCGCTCCCACAACTGAAAGACCAGTTCTGCGCAAGAACTTTGGGCCGCGGGTTTTGCCTCCGGAGAAGCATCCTCCGCATCGTGGATGCGCTGAGCGAGCATGTGTGCCATCCACTGAGCAGCTATGTCGTCCCCAAGCTTCAGCTGGGCGACCAGCCTCTTTCCGAGGTCAATGACTGCGCTTGAGCGTTCGAGCGATTCCATCTTCTTCAATCAAGTAGTACCGAACGTAGGGTGGCGCGTACGAATTTGACTCATCGTCATCCGAGCTGTAGCGCGAGCGCCGTCGATGCAGTGTGAGGCCGACAACCAGCGAGTGTTCTGGGTTGGCGGCGAGCAGTTCTCGGAGAAACGCTCTGTCTGAGCTCAAACGAGTACCGGGAATCGTCTCCTTTTCKCGGCCGTATCCGTTTGACTGCGTCCAGGTCTCACTTCGCAACAGAGCCCCGCTCTTGGTAATCCATCTGCGCCCGTCGTCGACGGTGCGAAGTCCCATCGCCGAGATGGTGTCTGTGTTCGGTTCATCGCCAGGAACACGCACTCGCTCGCTCCAGGGGTCGTATTCGTCAACTCCGTAGCTCTCCCCTCGTTCAGATTTCCAACGGCGCAGCTTGAACTGGCCATCTCGGCGCTCTTCCGAAACTTGCTCCGAATCGCCTACTTCGGCATTCTCGTCTTCGTCCTCGCCCACATCAAATTGGTCTTCATCGAATCGGAAGAAGTAGTCATGGGCGTTCAAGGCTGTTTGCGCTGCCGCGAGAAACGCTGCTGCGCTGACCTTTGGCACGAGTGCGCTAGTCACGGAGATGGACTCTTCGGAATCGTGTGACCCGCTCGTCCAGTCCCCGGAGACGACGTGCAGCCCTTCGTCGGTTTCTAACAAGCTATCAAGGTGCTCAGCGGTTACCTTCCAGCGCCACTCCTTGTCACCGTGGCGCTCCGCCGCTGGAGCAGCCCTGGTGAGCTGTGGGTCGCGTCTATCCGCGGCCCACTTACCGTCGGTGCGAGTAAGAAGACGATGTTTAATCCATTCGTCAAAATCGTTCTCCTGACTGTAGCTCGCCTTACCGATTGAGTGCGTCTTCAACAGCCTCGCCGCCACTATCATCATCGCGTGGTAGGCGTGGTAAGCCCTCAGGTCCTCCACGCGGGGCATGGTGCCATGGGAGTGGCTAGTCTCCTCGTGGCGGAATACGTTGCTCTTATATCGAGCATCGTCACCTGATTTGCCACTGAGGCTACTCAGTCGCGCGCGAATGACCTGGATTGCACGTCGAGCAACGTCGTGCTCCGACACACCGAAGGCACGTCCAAGGCTGTTAAACCAATATGGTCCGATGTCGATGCCAAAGTAATATTTGTCTATACCGTCCTCCGATGAGTCGGTCGGCTGCTCAGTCTCCTTCTCAGGCTGCCGGTAGGAGTTGTATTCGACGATGGGAAGCGCACCCACGTTGATTATCTCTGGGTTGCCCAGCGTAGTCGACTCAACCAAGAGCTCAGGCAGTTCACGCAAGGTAAGGGCTGCGAAATGACGCAACAGCACATGCTCCTCTCTGGCTGACGCCAGGAGAAAATCACCGAACAGCCGAACCATATCCGGTTCCTCGGCGGCGCACCTGGCCAGCGCCATGGTGAGCCACTGGCGCGAGTGCCATTCGTAGAAGACGAAGCGCTTGTCGACGAAGGCGCCCGCACCGACTGCTGCTAGCTTCGCGAGCGCAGTCAGCACTGGAACCCAGCCGAGCTCTACGGCAGCTCGAACGGCGTGCGCGGCCTGCCAACGCAGAGCGGTGCTAGGCGCACCTAGCAAGGCCCAAAGGTACCCGGCCAGCGCTTCTTCACAGCTGCCGAGAGGCTTCATGTCGTCGCTCCAAGGACCATCGCCATCTTCCGGGCGGAGGTCGCTTTCAAGGAGTGCCAACCCGAAGTTCAGTGCATCGTCCGCCTCATCACTGGTCAAACGAGAGGCCAACGGCTCCAGCATCTGGAAGAGCTCCCCTGCATTCAGCGTCGTGACCTTCGCAAGGAACCCCTCAAGCGTCGCATCCACTAGCTGGTCGTCGTTTACGATGCCTTCGCTGATGAGGTGCTGGAACGGGAACGAGCTTCCCCACCGCGACCGTCTGCCCCACTCAGGACTCCTCCGACATACGGAAAGTGCCACCTCGGCCATCGCCTTGCGCAGCGACATTGGCTTGGTCTTTTGCGCTCCTAGCACGTCAAAGAGGTGCTTGAGCTCATAGTTTCCAATGTCTGGCCAATGCGCGACCGCAAGGCAGAAATCAGCGGCTCCACCCAAGCCGCATCGGCGCAGCCCCTCTTGATAGAACTCGTCAGTCTTATAGGGGGGGTCAAACGTCCTCAGGTGCAGATATGCCGCACGAAGCTCGACGGAGCTTGTGAGGTCGACTCCTTTGAACAAGACATCCCAGTCTGGGTCGTTGCGTTTCTCCGGAGTCTCCGGCATGTATTGCCGGAATGAACTTTCACTCTCACGCTTGGGCTGCCGTGCCGCAGCGAGTAGCCTGTCTATGTCCGGGGCCACGAAGTCGCAGGAGCGTGCCAGCGCTGAAACTCGCTCAAGCTCCCTTTCCGACGGCGAGCTGACCCTCAAGTAGCGGTAGCCGACGCTCAGAGTCTTACGCTGAACGTCCTTGTTCGACTCATGTTCGACCGCTTTCGCCAGTTCTTCGTCGCGTACCCACTCGTCGCCAATCGGGCACAGCGCAACCGGCGCGATGGGCGGAAGCAAGCCGCGCGTAACCAGGCGGTCGACTGCGATTTTCAAAAGCCTGTCTGCGTAGCCGACCCTACGGTCTCTCCAGCGACTGAGGGTGGCTATGGCCGAGGCGGGACACAGACTCAACAATCCATCAATGGTGTGACCCCAGTCGAAGTGCTTGTCCCTATCGATGTAGTCGTACGCCAACTCCGCCCCTCGCGCTAACCGATAGGCCGACTGGGGTCGGGAGGGGCTGTCCTTGCCGCTCGCCTCGGCCAACCCGAGGAGCGCCCCCCATCGGTCCGTGTTCTCCTGCCCGATTCGGCTGGATACTTCCACCGCTCGCTCAAAATAGGAGCGAGCTTCGGCTCTGCTGGCCGGGAAAATGGCGCGAGCCAGACGTTGATATGACTCAACTCTAGACTCAGCGCTTTCACGATGCTGTTCGATGGCCTCGTAGGCCTTGATGGATACTTCGAGCGCGAGGTTTTCGAGTGGCTTTGCACGGGCTGCCAAGCGACAGACGCCTGTCATGGTAACGGGCCAGAGAATGCTTGCCTTCTCTTCAAACCACGTTCGAAATGCGGTCAGCGAGGCCCCGTCCGAAATCGACGCGTCGCGCAGCGCCCGTGTCCATTCCAGCGCAACGACCTGGTCTAGATTAAAGACGTTGCTGTAGTCCCTCGACCTGGCGGCGTTCGTTGCCCTAAGCGCCTCCTGGGCGACCGCGGCGAAATCTGTCGGAGTCCTACCGCAAGCAAGCTCAGCACTAAAGGCGAACCAAGGCAAGACGCCTCCTGTCGCTCTGTCGAAGGCCTCGGCTTCCAAGCTCCGGCCGTGGTGGTTCTCCTCTTTCTCCAGTTCCTCTCGAACCTTCGTTGGAGCCAAGTCGATGAGTGCGAGTTGCTTGTTCAGCAGCGCAGCCTCAAGCGTGTATGCCCTCAGTGGCGTAGACCTGTCCGAGGCGTACCTCTCCGCCAGCTCTCGGGGCGGATGCTCTGGCAAGTAACGACGTATGACCTTTGCCCATACCGCGTCATCACGTGGCAGCACTCGCAGTGCTTGCAACACCGCAGACGTGACGCCGTTCAGAATGCTCCACTTCATGCTTGGTCCGTCCGGGTCTTGCAGCTGAATGCGACGTGAACCCAACGCACGCATGAGCGTCTCAACCGGCTTGGCCGGCAGCGAATGGCCGCCGTCGCAAGCTTCCGCTGCTAGCCCGAGCATCAGCCAGACATCCGTGGCGCCGTGCTCCGCCAGTTGGTCGAGAAGGTCCTGGCGCCCAAGGTCTACTAGCCTGCGTGCCAAGATGCCGCCTGCGTCCATCGATAGAGACCTTGGCGTCCACCCCCTTAGAAATCTGACGGCGTTCTCCGGTCCTTCCGCAAGCAACTTGGCCATTGCCAGTTCAGCCATGTCGCTGGTTTCGACACGCTCGTTTCTTTTCTCGCGCTCCTCGTGCGGCATGCGGGCCCACGAGTACAGCCAATCTATCGCCATCCTCAAACGGCTGCGTGCTTCGGCAAGGAACTCCGCGCGCCCGGCCAGCAGGCCGGCTTCAAAGGCGTGATGCGCGCCCGTCCAGTTCCCGCCGAACGTCCGCCGAGATACCAGCTCGTCGATGCGGTCGGGAGAAAGAAGCGCAGATGAGATGTCCGTGTTGCTCTGTATCAGTTCGTTCTGACGTTCTACGCCGGCGAGCTCACCAGCTACCTTTAGCGCCAGCTTCGCTGCTGGCGCGTAGCGCCTCTCCTGCAAGCACGCCTTCAGCGCGAAGGTCAGCCGCTGGACCTCCACATCACGACGCTCGAGCGGGTTCGACGTGGGTAGGCCTTCAGCAGAAAGGGCCAAGTCCACAAGCTCATCCATGCGCCCCGCAGCAAGAAGCAGCTGAGGAATCGTCGATGCCACATAGGAGCTGGAGGCTGTTAGCGGCTTCAACCGTTCCAGGAACGTCGCGAGCTTTGCCTTGCTTGGCTGAAAGGTCTCGCGGAACCACGTCTCGGAAGGCTCATCCAGGAAGTGGAGGCTGCCACCTTTGACCAGCAGCGGTCGTCCCAAATCATAGGCAAAGCTTCTTACCGCGCTATCAGTAGTTCCGGAAACCTCCGCAAGCACCGCGATTGGCACGAGAGGTCGAAGCACAGCCAAGCCCTGGCAGATGAGGTCAATCTGCTCTGCTTCGACATGGCCTTCCCGAAACTTCAGCTGTTCGACGGCATGCGCCAGCAGTTCGGCGATGGCACGCTCAACGGTAGAGGGTGAAGGCCCGAGCGCCTTCAACATGGCCTCTATTGGCAGCTTGCGGCTCAGCGCCAGCGCCTGAACGCGTGGGTTGGAGCTGCTCAGGAAGTTGAAATCAGTAACGTTGGTTTCGGTCGCGTCCGGGTAGGATTTCCTGAGCTGCTTGGCCGTCTCTGCGTGGCTGAACGGGCGAAGTTCGACTTGCACCGCGTCGGGCGGAGCTTGCAGATAGTCCCGCCGATGCGTCCGGCAACTGAAGACGAGCTTGACACCGTCGGGCATCCCCGTGCGAATGAGGTCGGGCACGAAGGCGGCATCATCAAACTCCGTAGCGGCCATGACGGCGTTGTCCGCCGCGTCGACTATCAGGTAGAGATTGGCGCCGGGCGTTTTGGCCCTGAGCAGGCTAACAGCCTGAGTCAGTCTTGCCACGAACGCGCGCATGTACTGCTTGCTGTCTGTTCCGCGGATTGGAATCAACGGGTGACACAGCCCCTGCGCAGCGAGTTCGTTTGCAATCTGCGGAAGAGCGTCCTTTTGTCGATGCCGGAAGTGTTGGGCGCTTCTGTACAGCCCGTCCCCGAAGCAGTCGTAGAGCACCGCGACGGAACCTTCGGGGACAGACTTGGAGAGCTGCCACGCAAGGATGGACTTCCCGACTCCTCCCTCTGCATGCAAGACGACAGGGTTGGTCGCGGACTCCAGAATCACTCGAATCTCAGATTCTTGCTCGCGCGGAAGCGCGCCCTCCGTGGGTTCAGCAATCAGACACTTTGCAGGCCACAGGTCTGCCTCGTCGGTCTCGAGTGCACGCAGCACATCAAGGCGACGAATGGATGGGTTCGAAGCGTGCTCAGAGGTGGCCTTCTTCGTCACCAACTCCTTGAGCTGAAGTGGCGCGTCCGAGTCAGATTCGGCCAGGTATTTGCTGACGTCCTTGAACAGCAGATTGCGCTGGTTCCAGAGGTCGGGCTCGCCCGCTTCAATCGAGAAGAGCTTGAAAAAACTTGTCGTCTCGCTACCGAGCCCATTCACATACCCAAGGAGCGTCTTCGCAACAGACGGATGTCTTGCGGCGCTTCCAGATGCGAGGTCCTCCAGCGTCTCAGCCACTTTCTCGTCAATGGGACGGTTAGTGGTGAAGGTGAAGCGCAGCTTGTCCTTTAGGTCCTCCCAGATGAACGCCTTGCGCAGCCCCATGAACCGCTTCGAGAAGCCCTTGAGCGTCTTGTCCAGGCCGCTGGCCTTCCAGGGCTCCTGCACGCGCTTCGTCGAGTGCTTCAACTGCACATAGCGGACCAGGCGTGCGTCCTCCAGCTCTTCGCTCCCAAAGTAGAACCCCACGTCGATAAGTTCGTCGCCTTCGTTGGCCGAGCCAGGGCCTTCGGCGGCCGAGGCGCCTTCAATGGAGATGGCGACTAGGTCGCTCACGCCAGGCAGGAGCGAAAGGCAGTGACGTGCCGCCCAGTGGTAGTGGAATTGGTCCCCGTCCCTGCTCGCTCGCACCAAGTCAGAGTCAGAGTCGGTGGTGGTGGTTCTGCCAGTAGTTTTTTTTGAGTTCATGAAGACGGGGAGATTGCCTTCGGAGCGTCGCGAAACGTCGTGTGAGCCAGCCCAGCGAAACAACGGCTGGTGTGCATATCTTGCCAAATTCGACTGAGCGCGCGCTCAGGCATCGAACTTCGGATTCCCGGCTGATGCTGTATCTTCAGTCAGTTTGCCACGTTACCGGCCGTGCAAGATGTCCCCCCATGGGACCCACCCAAGTTGGTCATCCCACCTCGGCGGCTGTGCTTGAGCGGCCACGCGCTCGCAGAAAGCGGGGCAACCTGCTCCGAACCAGTCGCTGGCGAACGTCTGCACCTGGCCGATTCCGGCGGTTGGCCGCATTCTGCCTTCCCCACGAGCGGCGCGCACGCGGCGGCCGCGACGAGCCGGCCTAGTTTCCCCTCGTCGGCCTAACACCCCTCGTCTGGCACGCGCCGCCGCTGTTGCGCTTCCCCCGCACGAAACTCAAAAATTTCCGGCCCCATGTGGCGTGTGCTGATACGATCGGCGAAGGAGTCGGGGCGTCCGTATCAGCCTGATGCTGCGGAGGAAATCGACGGTTTCACAGCGGCATCCATGGCGTTCTGTCATCGCCGAAGATGCTGCGAGCCGACATCGGTCGGCGCCATGGTCGAGTCAGGATCCACTATGCGTCGTTTTGCCCACGCTGCCATCCAAGTATCTGCAAACCCCGAATCGAGGCGATTCGGCACTCCGCCGCGCCGATTAGGCGGCTTCGTTGCTTTCCTGGCGTTCGTGCTCTTCGCTCAGATCGCCGCGGCGCAGAGCGGGGGGACAGGGCAGCTAACGCAGCCCTACCTGGACGCAACCAAGTCGACGGATATGTCGACGCAGGCCTTTACGGCGCTGCTCGGGACCTTCTTCACGAATCCGTTTTCTGCGATCGGTAGCGCCTCGACGCTGCTCGGTTCCATGTTCCTGGTCTTCAATACGTTCATCTTGGTGGCAGGCACCATCTGGGCGACGTACGGAATCGGCGTGGCGATCGTCCAGACTGCGCACGAGGGCCAGCTGATGGGCAAGAAGCTCTCCCAGGTGTGGCTCCCGATCCGGATGGTCACTGGCGTGGCCAGCCTGATCCCGGCCTTTGGCGGCTTCTCGCTTTCCCAGGCCGTCCTGGTGTTCGCGACCACGCTGGGGATTGGTGCGGCCAATCTTGGCTTCGATGCCATGGTGAATGGCACCAACAACATGACCACGGTCGTCTCGCCCTCGTTCGTGAGCCCCAAGGCGCAAGGCGGTGCTTCGTTGGAGGAGGCGGCCTTTTCGCTGTTCAAGGCGCGAATCTGCATGAGGGCGCAGAACGACTACGTCGCCAAGCAGCAGGCGCTCGGCGTGGATATGACCGCCGATACGATCAGCGCGACGTATCCTGCCGGCATCACAGGGGTGCAGTACGGTAAGCCGGACAGTCGGGACTTCTGCGGCGGCGTGAAGGTGACCGCCACGGTGAAGGACGATAGCCGGTCGAGCAGCTCCATGGGAGGCTATCGCATCGCCTCTGTCAACTACGAAAACATCGCTTCTGCGATGCAGGCTCGTGCGACGGGAAACTTCGGCACGTACGTGAACCAGATCGCGACGCTCGCCGACCATTGGTACGACGACTACACGGCTCATGCAACGACGGGTGGCGCCCGCCCCGTCGTTCCGGTCCTCGAACTGCAGGGCATTGCGACAACCTACTACATGGCACTCCAGCCGCAGCCTGGGGAGGCACAACAAGCAGCGAATGCACTATCCACGCAGGCCATCGATTCGATGAAGAAGTTCGGCTGGTTCGGCGCGGGCGCTTGGTACGCCACCCTGGCCGAGGTGAACGCGGCGGTTGCCCAGGCGGCTCAGTCGGTCAGCTTCTCGACGATCCCGATGGGACTCAGCAAAGGCGACGGCGGCTACAACACCGCGTTGGAAGCGGTCCTGACGGCACTCGACACCTCCAGTGCGGCTGCGTCGTCGGACGCGTCGAATGCGAACTCTTCGGCGGGGGACTCCTCCTGGCAGGGTCTCTGCAAGATTGTCGCCGGCGCGATCTCCCCGCCGGGCTATCGGCCAATCGGGAACTGCAGCCTGGGCCAGACGTTCGCGATGGACCTGATCGACATGTCTACGGCCGGCGCCGGTGGAGCGTCCTCGACGGCCGGCGGCGGAGCGAGCTCGAACGGTGGGCTGCGGCTGATCGACCCGATCATCGCGATGAAGAACATGGGCGACTACATGATGGTGGCCGCTGAGTCGGTCTTCACCGTCTACTCCTACCTGAACGAACTTCCTGCCGACGGGGTGGCCTCGAACATCATCTCCACTGGGATCAAGAAGCTCGCAGGGAGCACCATCGGCGTCGTTCTGGCTCCGCTGAAGGCCCTGGGCCCGTTGCTCCCCGCGATCGTTGGCGGGATGTTCATCGTGGGGATGATCATGAGCCTGTGGATCCCGATGATCCCGTTCGTGAACTGGTGGGGCGGCCTGGTGCAATACCTGACGATCTTCTTCGAGGGTATTGCAGCGGGTCCGATCTGGGCTTTCGTCCACTTGGATGCGAACGGGGAGGGGATGGGCCAGCGAACCGAGACGGGCTATCTGTTCATCATCAACATGCTGTTCAGACCGTTCCTGATGCTGCTTGGCTTCGTTGCCGCAGCCGCGCTCATGATGGTGATGGGCAGCTTCCTCTTCTGGCTCTACCCGTCCGTGATGTCGAACGTGCAGGGCAACTCGATCACAGGCATCTTCTCGGTGATCGGCTTCCTGTTCATCTTCTGGATCTTGATGCACACGCTGGTCACCACCCTGAGCAACCTGTCTGTGATGCTGCCGGATCAGGCGCTTGCGTGGGCCGGCAAGGCGATTGGTGCGCACCTCGGACGCGAGGCGGAGGCGAGCACACGCGGGCAGTTCATGGCGTTTGGTCGATTTGGTCAGAATGGTATGAGTGGCGCGATGAAACCGCGCGGTTCGGGAGCAACATCCGAAGGAAAGCCCAGCTCACAGACGTCGCCCGACACGCCCGTTGTTCTGCCGCCTAAGTTTTGAGTCTGTCTACCTAGCGCAGTTCGTCGAACCGCGGCGATACTACATTTATCTGAGGCCACCAGGACCCTCCGGATTTCTATAGGACTAGAGGTATATATGGCTGGAATGGACGAGTTTTACGCCGACATGCATCTAGGAATCGAGCGCAATCGCGCTGCCGCAGAGCGCGTCGCACTCGAGGACACACAACGCCGAACGGTCGCCCAGTTGATGGCTGAAAAGCGAGATCTGCGGGGCCACTACGACGATCTTGTTGCCTCGACCGCCGGAAACCTGGCGCTGCGCTACGCTCTCGCCACGGCCTTGGCGAAACTAGATCCGACACATCCGCTCGTGCAAGACGCCGATCTCCGCGACCGAATCGTGCGCCATGCCAAACACACGATTGTTGCGACAGGCGACTGGGACCAAGTGCGCGAAGTCGGGCGCACCTTCAAAATCCCTGGGCGTTCGTAGCCCGGCATTTCGCCCCGCCGACCTTACGGATCGCGATTCCGTTCGGTATGCTGGCTTCGTGACCACCGATGCCAACATTCCATTTCTGCCCCGAATCGACTTTGCGGCTTGGACTTCTCACACGCCCAAGGGCTCCGAACTAACGCGCGTCTCGCGTGCGATGCAAAAGTACTACTGGTGGGTCGCGCACGCGCTCTTCGCCAAAGAGCCGATCGCGGTTCCCGCCCTGCTCGGCAATTGCGTCCCCGAAGGCACCGGGATGGTGATCGTCGAGGCGCCAGGTGTCTATCGCGTCGAGTTGCTTGGCACTGCGGTGATCGCCGGAAGGCCTCGTACTGGCATCCCCATTGCCACCGTCTACAGCTTTCTCGACAAGGCCGGCCCGTGCGAAGTGATTACTGCCTGGTGGGCCAAGATTCAGTTGGAGTATGGCGCGCCGCGTCGCGGGAACCTTCCAGGGCGTGGGTTCATCGCTGTCATCAAGCACAAGTACATGAAGCTCGATGCCGAGACGGGGCGGGCGGTGACCGAGATCTGCGACTTCATGGGCTACGCGGCATTCGGGCATAGCACGGGGGCGTCACCCCCGGAGGAGAGCCGTCGCTCCTATCTTGCTGCGATGGCGCCGGACGACGTTCACGCGCGGAAGCACCTCCAGGGCCTGGCCGCTGGTTAGTCCTTACTGCGGGGAACCGCGTGAGCCGCGCGGCCCAGGGGCCTCCTTCGAAGGCTGATTCAGGTCGAACCGCTGCAGCGGGCTACTGCCCCGCGCCGCGGGGTGTCTGAAGTCCGTTTCCGAGGCCGAGCGGCCCGGTTTCATTGCGCCCACCTTCGCTGTCTGGCGCCAGTGCCAGGAAAGATTCCCCGATTGGACGCAGGGGTGTTGAATCGCCCGCCCACTCCGGCGGGCGAAACGCGCTCGAGCGGGCGATTGGGGACCAGATGTGCGGCCCGACGGGTGCGGCGGACTCCCTGACGCTGCGGCGCCCGGTCTGAGGGTTGCCGCCCGCTAAGCGCCATGCGTTCGCAACGGGGTCAAGTGCGCTATTTGCAAATTTGCATCACCAACATTGCTCGTTTCATTGCAACGCAAAGAGCCGACATGTTGTAATCGATAAAATACTTCGTAGCGTGCTTCTTGTGAGGAACAAAAACGAATTCGAACGTACACGAAAGCATCCGCCAAGGCCACGAGGCCGATCGGCAATTGACCGCAGCCGTGCGTCGTATCTCTGAGTCCTCATCTCCAACCCATCCACCCTGCCGTCGATCGGCCTCCTTCCTCCTCCAAGTAATGTTCATGAACGCATCAAGACGGGCCTCCGCGCCGCCAACGACCAGCGCCCGGCGCGCAGCCCTTTTTGCCCTCGTCCTGGCAGCTTCGACTGGCAGCGCGTTGGCGGGCTTTGTGGACAGTCGCCCAGCTCAAGCTCAGGCCGCTGCTTCTCCTGCTGTTCCCGCAGCGCAGAAGCCTGACGGATCGGCGCAAGGGGTCGTTGTGTCGCCGGTACAGGGCTCGTCGCCTGCACCGGTCGCGTCGCCGTCGTCCGCGGCACCTGTGCCCGTGGCCGCCGCGCAGAGCTTCACGATCTCACGCAGCGACAAGACCATCCGGGAGGCGCTGGTGGCCTGGTCCAAGCGAGCGGGCTGGACGTTCGAGCCGGAGCATTGGACGGTGAGCTTCGACTTGCCCGTCCTGTCCTCTGCGGACCTCGGGCCGAACTACAAGACGGCGGTGCGTGCGCTGCTGTCGAGCACCGATCTGACCAATCTTCCGCTTCAACCTTGCTTCTACTCGAACATGGTTCTGCGCGTGGTGCCCAGGGCGGAGCTCTGCGACAAGACGGCGAACTGATCCATTCGACGCCCCGGGATACTTCCAATGAAACAGCACCATTTCGTTCTCCTCCCAATGGTCGCGCTCGCGCTTGCGGGCTGCGCTTACCAAGAACGCGTGAAGGAGGACGCCTTCAAGGCAAACATCGACATCGCTGCCAAGCGTCAGCCGCTCGTCGACTCGATCAAGGACTCCGAGAGTCGGCGCATTGCGGCGCAGGATGTCAGTCGCCCGTACATCGCCGGCAACCAGGAGCCACTTGCACGCGAGACGACGATGCCGCCAGCACTTCGCCGATCGGTACCTGTCACGGCGATGTACCAACGGGGAACCGTCGATCTGCAGACCGCGTTGAACCAGGTTGCCGAGGCCTCGGGCTTGATCATCACGGCGACGCCGGATGCGCTGCTGCCACCAAGCGCGTTCTCCGCACGGATGTCGACGCCGAATCCCCCGACCCAGGGTCCGGCCCGCGTGCAGCTTCAGGCTTCGAACGTGCCGCTGTGGCAGCTGCTGGACGACATCGCGCGCCAGGCGGACGTGTCATGGCGCCCTGTGCCCACCGGCGCGGAGTTCTACCGGGTCGAGACCCGAGTATTTCAGCTGGCTGCGATCCCGCAAGTTGCTACGACCACCGCGACACTCGGGCGAAATGCGGGGTCGAACAACGTCTTCGAGTCGCAGAGCAAGACCGGGTTCACGACGAAGGATCAGAACCTGATCACCGGCATGCGCGACACGATCGACGCTCTCCTGACCACGAGCGGGAAGGCAGTCATCAGCCAAGAGAGCCAGACGCTCGTCGTCACCGATACCGCCCCCGCGCTGGCTCGCGTCGCCAAATTCGTCGAGGAGCAGAACAAGCTCATGTCGCGGCGTGTGCGAGTCTTGATCGAATCCATCGAGGTGACGTCCAAGGACAACGACGATCACGGCCTCGATTGGAACTTGCTGCTGGCCACTGCCAGCACGGCCGCGAGCGCAGCATCACCGGCGAGCGTCGTCGGTCCGCAAGTGGGCTCGCTGGCTCTTGGCCGCAAGACGGGCAAGGGGACCGGCTCGGAGGTCATTCTTCAGGCGCTCAACGAAGTCGGGACCGTCGTCAATCACCGCACCTTCCCGTTCACGACGACCTCTGGGCGTCCGGTCACCCAAGCGATTCGGACCACCTTCAACTACGTCGACCAGGTGGCGGCCACCGCGATCAGCTCGTCATTGATCAGCACCCAGGCGCAAGCCCCTACGGTGACCCAGAAGGAAGAGACCGTCGGTACCTTCGTGACGCTGGTTCCGACTGCCAAGAGCGACGGAACCATTTTCCTGTCCGTGAGCTTTGACGTCACCAGCGCTCAGCCATTGCAGGCTTTCACCGTGGGATCTGGAGCCTCCGCAGTGACGGTCCAGCAGAAGACGATCGATGGAACGGGGGTGATTCAAGAGGTGCCGGTGCGCTCCGGACAGACCGTGGTCATCGGTGGAATCGAGACGAGCAGCAACTCAGTGACCTCCAGGCGCATGGGCTCTGGCCTCCCGATGCTGCTCGGCGGATCGGACCAAGGTCGCAACCAGAAGACCCGGATGGTGCTCCTGGTGACTGCGATTGCGGAAGAGGGCGTCTGAGGACGCGGAGCGCGCGGCCGCCTGCTCATCAGCGAAACCAATCCAACGAGGACCCTCTCCTTGGCCTTCCTACGTAAAAAGAGCGCTCCCCGCAGCAATGCCGGCCGCGCGCCCCTGATCATCCTGGCCGACGAGGACGGCGGGAAATCGCTCGCGTTCGGGTTGACCTGGCGTGCGGTCGCTTCCCGCAACGGGACGCAGGCCGAAGCTGCGGGTGTCGCGCGAGCGGCCGGCGCGACGCATCTCATCTTCAAGCAGCAGCAGTACGGCTATGGCGCCGTCCCAGCCGACGCCGTGGGTCAGATCCATCCGGCCGCACAGGTGGCGGCGCGCCAGCATGGTGGCGACGGCCTGTATGCCATCCGGATCGAGGCCGGCATCTATTGGCTTGCGGTGATCCGTGGCGGCCAGCCCTCGGCGGTCGACCGCGTGATCCATGCGGACAACGACGTCACGGTGCTGGATCTGGCTCAGGAAGAGATCGAAAGTGCTGTCGGAGACGAGGTTCACTACACCGTCTACACGAACATCGAGAGCCATGGCCTCGCTGGAAAGGTCAATGGGCTGAGCGCCGACGACCTGTTGATGATGGCCGCCGGCGACGACGATCTGCTCGAGCCGCTGCCAAGGTCATCGTCGATTCTGCCGAAGCCCGTCCTTTACACCTTGCTGATTGCCGCGGCGGTCGGAATCGGGAACAAGGCGTGGACCATCCACCAGGATCGTGAGCGCGCCCGCCTCGCGCGGATGAACGTGGTGCCCGAGGAGCCGCCAGAACAAGCCTGGGCGCGCGTGACAAGCCGCTGGGCTGCGGATCACGCTGCGGCGGATTCCGGTGGGTTGACCGCTCCGCGTGCGGCGCTGGGTAGGACTCCGATCCTTTGGGGCGGCTGGATGCTGGAGAGCGCTACCTGCAGCGCAGTTCCAGCGCAAGGTGCGGCCGCGCGAGGAACATCAGCGGCTGCCGGGACAAACAGCAGCGGGGCGTCGCGAGCATGGAGCTGTGCGGCTCGTTACTTGCGGCCGGCTACGGGAAGGGTGAATCGCGACATGGGGGAGATTGCTCTCCCAGGTTGGAGCGTTCAGTACCAAGGCCTCGACACGATCGTGGCCTCATGGTCCGTCCAGCAGCCCGCGGAGCTTTTCAAATTCGAGGCCCTGCGCAGTGTCGCGTTTCACCAGGTCGAGACCGTGAGCCGCCTACAGAACGTCTTGCCCGCGTTCGGAACGATTGGAGCGATCAAGTTCTCCTCCGTCGCATTTCCGCCGCCCAAGAAGCCCGACGGCACCTCATATCCCATCGTCGCCTCCGTCCCGCAGCTGCAAGCAGGGGAGATCTCCGCAAAAGGCCCGTTGCGCAGCGTTGATGCACTGATCGACGTCGGCGTCGAGGCGGACTGGACGCAGCTCCGGATCGGTTTCGTGCCAAACGCCTCTGGCACGGCGATGACGTTGAAGTCCTCGTCTATCACGGCCGAAGTGAAGGGGGTGATCTATGCAAAGAACTGACCGGCGAGAGCCGAGACGCCCCTCATTCGCTACCCACCCAATCGATCTCATCCCAATGCAATCCATTCGTCCCAGCGTCAGCTCGGCGGCGCTTCGTCCGTTGGTCGCGGCGACTGCCGCGTCTCTCCTCCTTTGTCTCAGCGGAGCCTCCTTCGCCGCCGGGCCGGCCGCGGGGCCTGCGGGGGCCGCCCGCTCGACCACTCGTCCCGCCGCGACTGACGCGATGAACGACAGCATCGTGACGGTGGACGAGCTCGTGAGGAATGAGAACGCGGCGGCCCGCCTCAAGGCCCGCCGCGATGCCGAGGCCAACGGCCTTATCCCGCCGGACACAACGACGCGCGACACGGCTGCCAAGGCTGCCGCCGTCGTTCCCCCAGCGGCCTTCGTCGTGAACTCGATTTCTGGCGTGGAAGGCCAGCTGCGAACGAGTGTGAACTACAACGGCTCGACCTACGAGCGATTGACGGTCGGCGCCCGCGTTGGCGGCTGCGTGATCGATTCGATTCAAGGCAAGCTGGTCAAGCTGAAGGTCGTCGTGAAGGGCCTTCCGGCGTCGCAATGCCCTACCGGAATCTGGACCGGCGAGCCGCCGTTCAACGCCGCGATGCAGCAAGGCGCCGGCCCGCGCTCTGGATTCGTCGCAGCGACACCCACCTCGATGCCTTCGCCTCTTGTGAACCAGGTTCCCGCGCCACGGCCGTACAGCTCAGCGGATCCGGTGGCGCTGCCTGGCCGGGCTCCTTTGAACGGCGCTCAGCCCATGGTTCAGCTCGTGCCGGCGGAGCCGACCGTGCGGGGTCAGACCGCTATCCCCTTGGCTGCGCGGCCGATCGCGCCTGCGCAAGACATGCGGCGTGCAGCGCCGGGACAAGACTCGAACTAAGGGCAAGCAATGTTATTCAACAGAAAGCCAAAAGTGGCCCCCGCATCGCCGAGTCTTCGCGTGGCGGCCGGTCCTCGGGGCGCGGCGGCTCCGGCCAACGCACAGCAGGCAGGGGTCGTTCGCCGGGCCGCGCCTGCGGGGGGGCCGAATTCCGCGCAGGCAGAAGCCAGCGGTGGGCAGACCTGGGGAGGCGTGCGGTTCTCCTCCACGCCGATTGAGACAACCGCGGACCTGACCAATCTGACCTTTCACCAGATCGTCAACAAGGACGCATTGCTCGCAGCCCACCTCTACGCTTCGGTCGCGATCGCGACCATCAACGGAAGCGACAAGGCCTGCCTGGTCTTCGTGGACAAGTCTCGCGCCAAGAAGGAAGAGCTCCAGGCCGTCGTCGAGCAGATGCTCAATCGCGGCTACAAGCTGACCGACAAGGCCGTTCAAGGCTACTTCGCCCCGTCCACGCTCGTGCTTGCGCTGTCGCAGGGCGACGTGACCGCCACGAAGCTGCAGTTTGAGCGGGAGGTTTCGCGGAATCCGCAGAAGAACGCGCTCATGTCCGCATTCACGGACATTGTTGCCTGGGCCTACGCGAACAACGCCGACGACATCGACTTCGCGGTCGACCTCGAAGCCTCGAAGAGCCAGATCTGCTTCAAGATCGGCGGCCGCTACATTCGGCCCGAGAAGTTCCTTGTCCCGACGGACACTGTGATGGCGATGCTCGGGATCGCGTATCAGAAGTCCGGCGGAGGCGACGCGTCGCAGTTGGATGTGAAGCTCGAGCAACAGGCGCTCGTGCGGATCGATCTGCCGAAGTCRCCCCAGATTCCCAACGGAGCGCGCGTGCGTCTTCGCTGGAGTGGGATGGCTCTCGACAAGGGGACCGTGGTCACGACTCGGATCCAGCGGCTGGGCGAGTCGGCGATGATCAAGTCGCTCGACGATGCGGGGTATGTCTCAACCCAGATGGACATCATCAAGCGGGTGATCCATTCCGAAGGTGGCATGGTGGTCCTCGCCGGCGTCGTCGGCTCCGGCAAGTCGACGTCCCTGGTGCAGATGTTGCGCATGCTGCCCACGGACATCAAGATCCAGAGTCTCGAGGACCCTGTCGAACTCGATCTGCCCTACGCCTATCAGAAGACCATCACGCGCGATGTCGGCGCGGTCGATGACACGGCGTTCCATTCAGCCACGAGGGCGCTCTATCGCTCTGCGCTCGACGTGCTGTATCTCGGTGAGGTCCGCGACCGGGAGACCTGCCTCGTGGCGCGTCAAGTGACGGAGTCCGGCCACAGCGTCTATACGACCACCCACGCCCGTTCGGCCCTCGGCATCACGGATCGCTTCAAGTCGCCGGCCATCGGCATGCCCAAGGATGTCTTGGCCACGCCAGGGATTCTCAAGTTGCTGGTGTATCAGGCGCTGCTCCCGAAGAACTGCCCGCATTGCGCGAAGTCACCATCGGAGTACTCGCACGCCTTCAAGTTGGCCGGCGCGGCGCTCGAATCCCACCACCGCTACTTCGACCGGCTGGAGCGCCTCTATGGGATCTCGCGCGACGTCTATCGGATGCGCGATCAGAACGGCTGCCCCATGTGCCAGAAGCCAGAGCTTCCAGGGTTGAACGGCTTCGCCGGACGGACGGTGGTGAGCGAGATGGTTGAGCCCGATGAGCAGATGCTCGAGTTCATCCTCAGCGAGGACAACATCGGGCGCGATCGCTACTGGCGTTCGCTCGCGACGCCGCGTTTCGACGACACGAATCTCGTCGGCAAGACAACGATGGAGTGCGCAGTCTTCAAGGCCGTCAGGGGCGCGGGCGAGGAAGGGGCGATGTACGGAAATATCGATCCGCGCGAGATCGAGCCGCGCTTCATGAGCTTCGAGACGGTTGAGGCGAAGCGAGAGCTGCAGAAGCGCTCGGCGGCGCGGCGGAGCTCATCCCAGATCATCGTGCCCGATGCGGGCGGCCCCGACGCTGGGGTGTCCACGTG
The DNA here is from genome assembly GCF_056398605.1 of Variovorax sp. 01T432. NCBI lineage: Bacteria > Pseudomonadati > Pseudomonadota > Betaproteobacteria > Burkholderiales > Comamonadaceae > Variovorax > Variovorax sp. 01T432. The sequence continues at coordinate 21,525 of NZ_JBFTPS010000010.1, read as the reverse complement.
AATCAGGCCATGATGCAAGCGTTCTGGCTTCGCCAGGCCGCATCGAACTTTCGGCGCCAGCGGGCGACGTACTACCAACATCTCGCGGATCTGCTCGAGGCCGGTGGCGGCGACATCAAGATTCTGCAGATCTTCGAGAAGGACGCCGTGCGCCACGGGAAGACCTCCCGGGCCGTGCTGTCGGCGCTCTGGGCCGAGCGCTACGCGACGAACGGTGCAAATCTCTCCGATGCCTGGCGCGGGACGTTGCCAGACGACGAGGTGGCGATCATTGACGTCGCCCAGACCGCCGGCGCCGGCGCGCTCCTGGCGGCGCTGCGCGACGTAGCGCGTATCGCGAGCCTTTCGGACCGCGTGAAGCGCCAGTCCATCGGCACCTTGATCGCCGCGTTCGTCGGCGTATCGGTGGCGATGGTGATGTTGACCGTCTATCCCGTGTTCGCCTCGAACAAGCTCCAGGAGATGTACTCCTTCATCCCGTTGAACGAGTGGGGCCCGCGCGGGAGGTTCTTCAATGCTTGGGCGGGGAACGTAAAAACATACGGCTTGTACTTCGCGATGACAGCGATCGTCGCCTCCGTCTACATCCACTGGACTTTCAACAACCTCACCGGCCCGATTCGGGACTGGCTCGACCGGAACGTCGCTGTGTACCGGGTGGTGCGTGACGTCAAGGGTGCGCTGTTCCTGGCCACCATGGCGACGTTGACGCGTCGGCGCGGCAACACCATGTACACGCTCTCCAAGGCCTTGACGACTTTCGCCCGCTCGATCCGCTCTCCGTGGCTGCGCTGGCGAGTGCAGGAGATCAACGAGGGGGTCAATCAGACAGGCGCAATCGGCACCTCGGCGTTCGACACGAACCTGCTGTCTCCCGAGATGTATTTCTTCCTGGTCGACATGCACGAATCAAAGGGGTTCGCCGAGGGCTTCGAAGCAACGGGCCGCTACGTCGAGGGCACGATCCTCGACCAGATCCTGAAGCGGATGACGGTCTACCGGTGGGCGCTGCTGCTCCTTGCGATGGGCTCCGTCCTCGGGGTTCTGGGCACCCAGATGAGCGTCATTTATGAAATGAAGGACACGATGATGACTTACTACGGCTCGAGATGAACCTCACCGCGCTCGCTTCCGATGCCGCCTCTCGCGGGCATCTGTCCACCACACGAAACTACCAACTTCCACATATGACCGAGACCAACCGCTCTCGCAAGAATTCCCAAGCAGGCTTCACTCTGGTCGAGCTGATCATCGTGATTGCGATCGCCGCGTTGCTCGCGCTCTTCGGCGTGCCGTATGCCCGAAGCATTATCATCGCCGGCAAGGTCGAGCCGACCGCCAACGACATCAACAAGACGGTGACCGCGGTGCGTGGAAACTTCGCGGGGCAGGGCGTGACACCCTACCTCAATCTCGGCTCGAACTCTGCAGCCACCGCTGTGTTCGCGAACACAGCGCGCGGGCTGGCGTCGGCGCTCTCGGTGACGGACAGCGGCGCCACTGCGACCGTGCAGCATCCGCTCGGCCAGACCGGCTCTCAGGTTACGGTGGCGGCCACGACGGTGTCCGTGGCCGGCGACGCGTTCGCAGTGACCTTGGACAACGTGAACGACGCGGCGTGCCCCGGGCTTGCGACGCAGCTCTCGCGCGCGGCCGAGGTGATCCAGGTGAACGGCACCGCCGTGAAGGTGGTTGGCGGAGCCTACAACGGCGGCACCGCGCAGAACGCATGCTCCCCAGGAGATACGAACACGTTTGTGTTCACGTTCCAGTGATCGCGGTCCCCGCGTCGCATCGGCCCCCGCGGCGACGGACCCCGAAGGGCTGAGTCACACCGCGCGGCGACAACTTGAATCCACAACTTCCGTGAATCTGCTTCTCCCATCCGTGCGCTTCACCGGGCTCCCTGGCCGCGGAGCGGGCCGCCGCCCGCAGGCTGGGTTCACGTTGGTCGAGCTGATCATCGTCCTCAGCATCTCCGCCATCATCGCGGTCTATGCGCAGGCGCGGATCGTGCACGACTCGGAAGAGGTGCTGGCCCAGGGCTCGGGAACCTATATCCAGCAGGTTGCCGCGGCCGCCGAGCAGCACGCCCTCACGAACTACGAGGCGCTTGCCGCGGGCACGGACGTGCCGTCGACGGCCGACGATCTTCACCCCACCATTCCCGAGCTGATCGTCGAGAAGATGGGCCTCAATCCCGGCTTCCCGAGCGGACCCGGCTCCATGCCGACGCGGCAGGAAGTGAGGATCGACGTCCTGAAGCAGAACTGCCCGGGTGCGAACTGCACGCTGCAGACTCTGGTTTGCACCACAACGCCCGTAACGCTAGGCAGCGCCAACGTGCGGTATGACCTCGCCCAGGTGATGGTCGACCTCCAGAGGGGGATCGGCGGCCAGTCGCTGCAGACGAATGGCGCGACGATTCGCGGACCGGTCCTCAACACGCCAAATCCCTTCGGCAACGTGCCGGGCATCGTGTGCGGAAGCTCGACCGTCAACACGGCGCTCTTCCAGCAATTCGTGCGGGTGCGAGATACGCGCGACCCGAATCTGCAGGGCAACTTCACGGTAGAGGGAGCCACGACCTTGAACGGCCCGACCACGGTCAACAACAACTTGTCCGTTGCCGGGGATGTGGACGCGGGGACCGTGAACGTCAACAACTGCGTGCGCCTCCTTCCCAATGGGCGTGGTGGCTTCAATTGTTTGAATCCCGACGACGTGCCGGCGGGCATGTCTGGTGGTGTGCGCACCGTGGACGTGGTCGCCGATCGAAATGTCGTCACTACCGACCTGGGCTCGGGGTTCAATGGCGCCAACGGAAATTTCGCGCGCATGACCAGCGTCAACCCACTTGGCGAGGCCGAGGTGGCCACGTCAGGCCGCATGGCCGGCAACCGCCTCGTGCCGACCGGCAGCTTTGTTCCCGGCACGGCCTGCGCGGATCCGGCTGCCATCGGCAAGAACGCTAACCTGCCGAATGGTTCGATCATGCTTTGCACGAGTGGCGTCTGGACCCCAGTGGTGACCGTTGCGGCCGCTGGCGGCGTGTGCAATCTGGAGGGCCTGGGTGCAACGGACCCCGCAGGGCGCCAGCTGTACTGCTTCCAGCTGCGATGGACGCTCCTGTCCGACTTCCTGCCTGCAGCGGTCGACGGCGGCGGCTGCGGTGCGTACGCACCAGGCACACTTGGCTATGCGGGAGCGCCAGGGACGAAGAACGCGTTCCTGTGCCGGATGAATCCGGCCACAGGGGCTTCTCGGTGGAATCGGCTCCAGGACATCACAACAAACCTCGTGTTCGTCTCGTCGACAGAAGTCAGAAATGGCCAGGTCGTCCCCAAGCCCGTGTGCCAGAACGGCGCTGGCGCAGCGCCGGTGGCGTTACCACAACTGATCCCGAAGGTTGAGTCCAGCGGCGACGGAGGCTTCTCGCGCTTTGTTACGGACAACGGGGCAACCTGGACGGTGCAGCTGCTGAACGGATCGGGCGGCGCGCTGGCTGGCTCGGCGGGTGCGCTCGCGACGCTGGTGATTTCCTGCTATTACCCCTGATTGCGGCGCAAAAGTACGGAAAGCGATCCGGAAACGATCAAAAAAGCATCAGATAACTAAAATGCGGACTATATTTCCAGATCAAACCCAGGTCGAAAGCGGAGACGTTCAAGGCGACCTGATCAAAGAGTCCTTGTTTTTGAAACAGACCGGCCGAGTCATGAACTCCAAAAAGAACACTTTTTCACTATTCGCGGCTGCGCTTCTCGCCGTGGCGAGCCTTGGTCTGTGCGTTGGCGATGCTCACGCACAGGCAAACTATCCGTACTACGTGCCGGCGAGCTCGGCCGGCGCATCCAGCCTGGCTACGATCACGATCGACCAGGCGTCGATTAACAACAACATCAATAACCTCTACAACGGGGTCAACAATGCCTACAACTTGGCTGCGGTCGGGTACGACACGGCCAGCTACGCGCTGGGCCAGGCATACGGGGCACAGGGCATGGCGGCTTCGGCCCTAGGGACTGCGGGTGCGGCGTACGCGGCTGCGCAGAACAGCGTCGGATTCATGACGACACTTACCGGCTACGACTACAGCGGAGGCCATGGCGCTTCGTATCTCTGCGTGGCGGGATACAACGTCGGGGCGTGGCTCAACGCGAACGGAATCACTTTCCAGAATCAATGCCCCGGAAATTCGGGTCCGTACTCGGTCACAGTATTCTGACGTCGCGTCACATGACGTGACGTGACCTGATCAAGCAACGCCTGATTGCCAACTCGTCGATCACTCGAGCGTCGCTCGGGTAGGGGATGATGGTCGGCGACGGACTGGTTTCCAGGCGGGCATGCAGTCCCGCATGACGCGGGGCCGAGGACGCCAAACCGGACGGTGGACGAACGATCCGCCGTCGGTACGTTGGCGCACCGTTCGGTTCGCCGAGCACTAAACAAATCGCGCGGCATGCCGATATCCGATGCCCCGCAGTTTTGGGCGACCGGAATGCCTTCAATGGCGAACTTCTAATCTGTGTCATTGACGGCTGAACATGCGGTCAAATACGATGGACTCACTTTAATTCGTAGCAAACTCACCGTATGAAACAAACAGTCATCGCTTCCGCTTCCAGGCTTCTGCTCGGGTCTTTGGCCATTGCAGGCATTCTCTCTCTCGCGGCCTGCGGCGGCGGTGGCGGCTCTTCGGGAGGCGCCGGGGCCGCCACGTCCGTTCCGGGCAGCGGCTCCTCGGGTGCGTCGGGTGGTGGCTCGAACAGCGGCGGCTCTACCGTGGTCCAAGCGGCGACCGTGGTGGACTCCGTGCCCCCGCCAACCTACACCGGCGCGTCCGAGGAATCGCTGGCCTTTGCTCTGCTCAACGACCAGCGCTCGAAGTGCGGCTTTGGGATGGCTGCGCAGAACGCGCTTCTGGACACGGCCGCCAAAGGGCACGCTGATTGGCAGCTCATCAATGCGACGATCGGGCACTTCCAGACGGCGGGTACGCCGGGCTTCACTGGCATCGCCGCGATCGATCGCGCCGCAGCGGCTGGCTATGTCGCACAAGGGATCACGGACGAGCTCACCACGATCATCGGCAGCGCCTCGAACGTGGGACAAGGCGCGGCCAGCATCCGTACTCTGCTTTCGGCGCCCTACCACCTGGTGGGCCTGACCGGTGCCTATCGCGAGATTGGCGTTTCCGTGCGTAGCAGCACCGACGTCGGCGTGGCCGCGCCGCGCACTGTCCAGCAATACGATCTGGCTTACACCGCCGCTGCCGGCAAGCAAGAGCCCGCCAGCGACGCTATCTTGACCTACCCCTGCTCTGGCACCACCGGCGTGAACTATCGAGTTACGAACGAATCGCCCAACCCGATCCCGGGCCGCGACTTGCTCGCCAGCCCGATTGGCCCGGGCATCCTTGTAGCGCTCCGTACCGGCCAGGTCCTGACGATCAGCTCGGCATCAATGGCAACGGTTTCTGGCAATGTCCCGGTCGCCCTGCGTGCGGCAATGACGAAAGATACGGACCCGAACGGCGCGCTCACGGCGAACCAGGCCCTGATCATTCCCGATGCGGCACTTACGCCGAGCACGGACTACAACGTGTCGATCGCAGGTACGAACGGTCCCACGGCGTTCACTCGGACGTTCGTCTTCACGACCGGCACCGGCGGCTGACGCCCGGCGATGCCAGCAGAGAAAAGGCTCCCTCGGGAGCCTTTTTCGTTTGCGGCCCTCGGCGCGCGAACGGGTCAACTTGGCAGGGCGGGCGAGCGAGGCTTCAGGCCGAGCCCCGTTTCGCAGGCATCGCTGCAGAGGAACTGAGGCTTGCCTGCGAGGGTTCGAAAGAATCCCTTGCTGGCGGCCTTGTGTCTGCCGCACCCAAAGCACGAGCGGAGGTACGTTCCTCCCATGCCAGCGTACTCGGATCCGGACGGTTTGAAGGTGAAACGGGTGCCCGTGGGATCGACCTCATGTTCCATGTATCCGTGATGCTGGGCGGTCGATGTGCTCATCTGCTTAGGGCTCCTGTGGTGGTGAATCGTGCGCTCCTGGTGTGTCAGCCGCGAGGCCCTACATATTCGCCGAACGGCTCGTCGCTGGCCTGGTCGTATACCCGGATCGCGCGCTGGAAAGCGGGTGCGGTCAGGCTCGCGGTACTGAACGCCATGTTTGCAAAAGTGTTGGCTGCTGCGCCGGCGCGGTCGGAGATCTCCGAGAACACCGCGCCCGTATCGCAGCCACGCGCGCAGGCCGGCGAGCTCGTGCTGGCGCATGCGTTCCATCACGCGGCCCCCGTCAGGTGGTCGATCGTCGCCGCGGAGTCCATAGAAGGCCGTTCAGGGAACGGCGAGTCGCCGGCAAGCCCGCGCAGGTCGAGCAGCGCCTCGAACTGGCGCGCGGCGGGGATGTCGTGCACTTCGATTCCGTGCGACTCGATCAGCCGCAGTGCGCTGTCCAGTTTGTCGTGAAGCATCCGGTGGCCAGCCAGCGACGCGGCAGCGGTCTGCGCCGACTTCCTGGCGAGCAGTGCCTCGTGGCGCGCCAAGGCATAGGTCCACAAGGCGCGCACCAGCTCCGCGGCGGCGGCTCCGACAACGGTCTTGCGGTATCCCTTGCGCCCTGCGAAGACGATGTCCAGCGCGTAGGGACCCCACTCGGGCGGCTGGCCGCTTGCGGTGGCGGTGATCGATGCCGGAAAGGATGGAGGGGCGGCAGCTGGTGGGATGTCAGCTGTGGGGGTGTCTTCAAACAGGCGGATGGGGGTCATCGCAATTCCTTGGGCGACGCGCCTGAACAACCCGTGGCGTAGGGCGCTCCGATGGTCGGGCTATAAAAGTCGTAGCAGCCTACTCTAGCGAATTAAATGCAGTTCGAGTGGTCATCTTTTGGCGGCTCCTCGAAGGCGGCAGCATCGTGGGTGTTGCGTTTGCGGCACATCCCGGCGGCGCGCGTCAGGGATGGCTGGCTCCAAGTGGCTTCGCGTCCAGGACAGCGGGCACGTTCTAGATCCTTCGCCCTCCGCGCAGGATTGCCGATGAACGCGCTCCCCAGAATGTTCGAGAAGGCGCTCGTCTAGCGCCATCGGATTCAAGGTCTCAAGTGGGCGCAGGAAAGAGGATCGATGCGAGCGCCTGCGGAGCCGCCTGGCCGCCGAGCATCCGCGTGAGCAGGCTGCGGTGTCCGCTCGCATTCAGCTGGAGCAATCCCCAATTCATGAAGCGCGCACCAGCGGCACTAAGCGCCTGGTAATCGGGCCAGATCTCCACCCGCTTGGGGTGTGCGCCTGCCAGGCGGCCGTGCAGCGCATGTGTCGGGTTCGCGCGCTCGGCGAGCCAGGCTCTGCAGCGTTTCTCGGGGTCGACGAATTCGCGGGCATCGAATCTCGCCGCGTAGCTGGACTCGTCGAGGTTCACCACGAGCCAGCTGACGTCGGGCTGCTATCGCATGGCCGCACCGATGCGCGCTCGGGCGAGGTTGCCGATGTGGAGCGAGTCCATGGGGTGCAGCGTGACGTGCACGCGCGTGTGCCCCGTGGCGGCCGTCATGTGCAAAGCTCGCCTTACGAGGCACGCTCAAAGGCCCATGTTCTGCGTCTCGGCGCCCCGGGCAGGAACCTTGAAGTCGCGACCTTTGGGTTGCGCGATCAACCCGTGCTGATCGAGCCATGTCTGGACGGCACTCGCGCGGAGAACCTCCATGTTGATGTGGTGGCTGGCGACCGCGACGACCTGGCCGTCAGTCGTGTTCAGTTCGAGGTCGATATTGAGACCGTCGACGGCATAGACCTGGCGCGGCAACTCGACGGTTCGCACCTCAAGTCTGCCTCTGCGCAGGGATTCGACGACGATCGCGGCGCCGACGAGCGCGCCGATGATGATTGCCCCCAGGAACATGCCAAAGGCGGGAATCTCCGAGGCACCCATCATCCGCGGGGCCGATCGCTCGGCTCGTCGTCCGCAGGAGCTGTCCCCGCGCGTGCGTGCAGATCGGCAAAAAGGGCCGCACCGAGCTCCCGTCGGCGCTGACGCTCCTTGTGCGCCATGGGCGTGTTCCCAATCCGGAGCTCTTCAGGATGTGGGTTGTTCACCATCTCCAGCGTGGCTCGATTCCAGACGACGTATGCGAACGAATGCTTCGTCACGACCTGGATCGCGCCCAAGTCGACGAGCAGGTGCGGATACCCGTCACTGTCGAACGGGGGCAAAGACCAATCGATCGACTCGTCCTTCTTCCGCGGGTGATAGGAGGCTGCCACCCGCTCGGCGTTGGGGCGCGCTGCATCCGCCGGCGCGTTCCAAGTCGACGCACTTGCGCATCGCCGTGATCCAGGTGCTGAAGAGCGTCGCGGACCAGAGAGCGAACATGCTCGCCGCCCCATTGGAACCCGTTCCAGGCCGCATCGATGTGCCCTTCGACGTATCCGGCGCCCGCGCGAGCAAGCAGCTTCGCGCGGCTGGCTGGATCGACCTGGCTGAAGACCGTGGTCCTGAGCGCCGCCTCGTAGGCGTCTCGCAGGGCCTCCACTTTCGGTGCCGGGATTTGATCGGGGTTGAAACGCGTGTTCATCGGGTAGGGAAGGTAGAGATGGGGTAGTAATTGCAGCGTGCGGTTTCAGAGAGGCTCATGCGGCACGAATGGGCGCGCCGGTGGACGTTGCATCGGCCTTCGTCGTCGCACGGCATGCGAGGTAGCCCCTCACGGACGTCCAGAAGAAGAAGGCGTTCTGCAGGGCGACACCCCAGACCGGTGAAGCGGTCGACGTGAAGGCCCAGGTGATCCACAGCACATTGGCCACCAGCCAGCAGAGCCAGCCAAGGTAGGACCATCGGTCGTAGCGGGACACGAGCAGGCTACCGACCATGCTGATGGCGGCGCAGATCAGGTCCATGCTGCCGGTGAGTTTGCTAAGGGTCATGGTTTGGTTCGATCCAAACGGAGGGTCCCGGACCCTCTCGGGTCCTTCTGGCCTAGTGGCAATCAATTCTGCACGATATCAAACAAATGCGAAAAAATGATTGAGTCACACCAAGATACCAATACGAATGTAAGTGTGTCAATGTTCTAAGGAGCCCCTTCCTGTCTCCCCCAATACCAGCGGTTCGCCGCTCCCCAAGCCGCGCGATCGCCCGGAGTCGCTGGCCGCTTCAGCCAGCAAAGTGATGCACTGCGTTGCGATTGACCCACGTTCGCCATCGGGCATGCCGGCATGCTGGTTTCCCATGGCGGAGGACGCGGACGCCGCGTTCCTGAAGATGTCCGACTCGCGGGTGATGGATGGCCGGACACTTGAACGATTCAAGCTGTCAGTCCCGGCGAGCGCGAGCCGCGAGAAGATCGACGAACTCGTGCTGACGGCGACGCAGTGGGAGTCGTACCTTCCGATCGTGCGCAGGGCGGGCGACCGGCGCGCGGCCAACGACTCGGCGCCTGCGCCGCTGGGCAGCTACGAACTGGGGTGGCCTTACGACGCGGACCCAGACGTCGGGATCAGGCCGCGAGGGTGACGGGGCCGTCAGACGTCCTGACGCAGTCCTCCGGTGCTCCGTGAGCCCAAGGTTCCGCCCTCGCTAGCCAGCCGCACCAAGGCTGACCACTTGCGTGAGTTGGTCGACCGGAGGCTGGCCGATCTCGAGCGCTACTCCATGGCTGCCGCGACGGTGGAGCGCATGCACATGGGTGAAGAGAGAGCTTTCTCTGCCCACCAGGTGAGGCGCGAACTCGACCGGAAGTGAAATGCCAGGCCTGAACTCTAGGCCGCAGTGACCAGCCTCGCGAATGCTCGTTGTTGCCTTAGTCCCAAATTGGGACTAAAATACAAGAATGCGGATCATCTCGGTGAAGTACCTGAGGGACTTTTGGGTACTCAACCCCGATGCGGAGCAGCCGCTGAAGGCCTGGCACGAAGAGGCGAAGTCCGCGGTCTGGAAAACGCCGCAAGAAATCAAAGACCGATATCGCAATGCCAGCTTCGTCGGAAACAACCGGGTTGTTTTCAACATCAAGGGCAACGACTACCGCTTGATCACCGCCGTGGCCTACCGATTCGAGGCGATCTACATCAAATTCATCGGCACCCACTCCGAATACGACCGAATTGACGCCCTCACCGTTGAAGTGGAGTAGCTGCATGGACATCCGACCCATCCGAACCGAAGCCGATTACAAAGCCGCTCTGAAGGCGGTTGCGCCATTTTTCGACCAAGAGCCTGCGGCCGGGACCGAAGACGCCGATCGATTCGAGGTGATGCTCGCGCTGATCCAGGTCTACGAGGCAAAGAACTACCCGATCGATCCGCCCGATGCCGTCGAGGCAATCAAGTTTCGGATGGAGCAGCAGGGCCTCTCAGTGAAAGATCTGGAACCGTACATCGGCCAACTCAATCGGGTGTATGAGGTCTTGAATCACAAGCGGCCTTTGACGCTGCGCATGATCCGCAAGATCCACAGTGGCCTTGGGATCCCGGCCGAGGTCTTGATTCATGCCAGCGACGACGAGAGGTTCGAGCTCGCAGCGCAGCGCTGAGAATCAGCAATGGTATGGCGTAGCCGTTGATGTAGTTGATTCCGAGCCAGTGGTCTGCAAGAGCGAGTTGCTGGCAGCCTCGAAACCGTCTGGCGGGGCCCTCGGCGGCGAAAGCGGCTGCGTGGCGCTCACGACCCTTACCTTGTCGAGCCAAACGCTCGCGGGGGTGCTTTGGCGTCCATGGCCAGGCTGGAGGCGAGCCTGATCGAGGAAACCTTGCATCGATCGCATGAGGCCGGCGGGCCGCAGGTTCCTGAGGTGCTACTCAGCAATCGACAAGACACACGGACTCTTGTTCGTTCAGGTGAGGTACGGAGAGCCCCTGTGCGCGTGACTTTTACCAGCAACCATACGGCTTGTTGCGTTCATCCCGTTCGATGTCTAAGCGCTCGCTGAGCGCCTTTTGGGCCAGTGCGAGAGTCGCGTACCCGCAACCGCTTGCATTTCAGATCGTTGGCTGGAGCTTTTCCCGAATCGTCCGTGCCGTGAACGTCGTCCTCATCCCGAGCTGGTCCGACAGGTCGGCGTCGTTCATGCCGCCCAGTATCAGCCGCGCCGCGTAAGCGTTCCGCACGAACTGCGGCCCATGGAATGCCGCCTGGTGCCCGAGCTCCTCGAGCGTGCGCTTGACGCAGCTGGTGACGACGCGCTCGGCCAGGTCCGGCGCGATGGGACTGCGCGCCGCGCCCAGGCCGCCGCCGATCAGATCCGCTGCGGGCGCGATGTCGGCCTGGCCAAGGAACAGGCGATTCGAGGCCCGGGCCCCTTCCTCGATCGCGCGGCGCGAGCGGACGATGCGCAGCTTGGCGCGCTGCTCGATCCAGCGCTTGAGCGCGGCGGCCAGGCGTCGTTTCCCGAGGAGCGTTCGCGCGGCGACCTGGCGATGCCCAGGAGTGCGGATCACGACCGTGCCGTCTTCCTTGATGGCCACGTTGCGCGGGACGAGCTTGCAGACCTCCGACAGCTTCAGCCCGCATTCCGCGATGATCAGGCGCAGCGCAAGGTTGCGCGCCGGCGTCCAACCGCGGCGGAGCAGGGCGCGCTCCTCCACGTACATCTTGGCTGCCATCTTCTCGTAGGCGGCCAAGAATGTCGGACCTGGAGGGAGCGGCGGATCGTTTTCGAAGCGAGTCTCGGCCTTGCTGCGTTTGAGCTCGAGCACGACCGCCGCTGGGTTGGAGCGAAGGATGCCGATGGCCTGCAGGTGCGTGAAGACTCGGTTGATCTCGGCCAGGTAGGTGCGCATGGTGCGAACGCTGGCTGGGGCATTCTTCCGGCCTCGGAGCGATTCGAGGAAGGTCTCGATGTGCGCCTGTTTGACCTGATCGAGGCGCAGCGACTGGCTGGCGAACCAGCGGCAGAACTTGCCCCAGAAGGACTGGTAGAGCTTGTTGCTGTGATCCGTATAGAGCGGCGCATCCGCGCTGCCGTCGTCCTCGGCGCGCTTCCAGCTCAAAGTCGAGCGCCATTCCTTGTGGGCCTGGAGCGGGTTTTGCAGCCATGGCAGGCTGCGGTCAGCGGAGACGGTAATGGTGCGGGACATGGGCTGCACGGAGGATAAGGGCGTCGCGGGCGCGCGCCGCCCCAATCACGCATTTCCGCGTTGCGACAAAGCGACTGTCGATGCGCGACAAGGGCTGAATCGGCCGCACATGCAAATCAAGGCATTGCGTGCAGATTTACCAAACCACGTTGAACTGGTTTTTCAACATAGTTTGAATCGTCCGGAGGTCTTTCACCATACGCTGAATTTTCCCGTCCACGCGGGGGCTGGCGCCCTCGGCGGCCACGGCGTGAATAGCCGTTTTGGGCCCAAAGCCGGCATTGGGTTGTCCCAAAGAGCGGACGTTGATTGCCGACTATCACCCGCTCCAAGAGCGCAGCCAACTTCGCGCACATCTCCCCCGCTTAGTGCGTCGAAATCCCGGTTAGCCGCTCCCAGAGTGACGGAAGTCGACAAACCGCAACGCGCCTCGGTTGAACTAAGCCGCGAGTCGCCGCAGCTTTTTTAACTAGCGGACGAGGTTGCTTGTTCAGTCAGCAGTTGGGCGAATCGTTCAGGCGCTTCGACGGGCGGAAAATGTCCCGCATCGATTTCGACGTGCGTCGCCCCTGCAATGCCCTCCGTGAACGCCGCACTCGCCGCCGCAGGAACCAAGGGGTCAGCGGTGCCCGTGACAACCACGGTAGAGGCTGTGACGCTGGGAAGCGAATCCGCTAGGTCGGCATCGCGCAGGACGGCAACGGTCGACGCATACCCCTCAGGCGCGGTCGAGAGAAAGACAGTTCGCAGCGTTTCGATGTGAGGGTTTCCGGTTTCGCGGAACGCCGCCGAGAACATTCGCTCGACCATGGGCCCGGCCAGCGCCTTCATGCCGCCAGTGCGCGCAGTCTCAGCCCGTGCATCCCAGCCTCCTGGTGGCGCGTGCATGTGGGGAGCAGCGCTGCAGATGACCAGGCTTTTCACCCGCTCTGGCGACAGCGCCGCGGCTCTTGCTGCGGTCATCGCTCCAACCGAGACGCCGCAGGCGGAGAACTCTTTCCACCCTACGGCGGCGGCAATGTCGAGCAGGTCCTCTGCCAAGAGGTCGATTGAGTAGTCGCCTGGCGTTGCCTCGCTGCCACCATGGCCGCGCAAGTCATATCGCAGCACCTGGAATTGGGGAAGCAAACATGGCACCGCCAAGTCCCAGAATGAAAGGTCGGCACCGATGGGATGCACGAGCACAAGGGGTGCCCGCGACGGGATGCCTTCGAGGCGGTAGTAGTGACGAGCACCTTTTAATGAAAGCTGAGGCATAGGACTTCCGAAGGGATAGGGAATCGGGTGAGGACGCGGTCGCTTCGACCGCGCGACTTGCAGAATTGGCCGGTTGCGGCTGCGTTAGCGCGTTCCCGACACCTTGTCTGCGACGACCAAATTCATGCCGGATAGGCGCAGAGCATTGGTGTCCGTACTCAAGATAAGGCGCAGGTACTTCCACGCGGAGCGCGAGTGCTCGATGGTGATGGACTCTGCACGGGTGCCTTCGCGACGCTCGATGGCATCCACAATGCTGCGGTGTTGTTCCTGAGAGACCACCAGGACGCTGCGGACGGCAGCGCTGTCGGACTGTGTCACGCTCACAAACGCATTTGGCGCAGCGAAAGGCAGAACCACCAGTCGCTCGAGTGAGCGCTTCAGCATGGGACTCTGCGCTGCTTCGTACAGGAGGTCGTGAAAGCGGTCGTTCAGGCGAACGTAGTCCGTGAGGTCATTGGACATCTCCAGGCGCTCGATGACTCCGTCCAGTTCCTCCACGCAGCGATGCATCTTGCTCAACAGGTTCGGCGACACCCCGCGCTCGGCGGCCAATCGTGCCGCCATGCCTTCGAGGTTTCCTCGAATAGCAATGGCGTCGAACACATCGTCTTCCGAAAAGCGCGCTACGGCGTAGCCGCCTGAGGGCAACTCCTCCAGCAACCCTTCTTCGCACACCCGGAGCATCGCAACGCGCGCAGGCGTGCGCGATACGCCCAGGCGTTCAACCAGCATCTGCTCGAGCACGCGCGCGCCCGGCTGCAGCGCGCCTTCAATGATGAGACCCCGTAGGCCAAGGACCGCTCGGATGGTCTGCGACTGGGCGCCGTCCTCGGAAACGGCCGACATAGTTGGGGAGTTAGATGCCATGACTTGATTGTCTGCCATTTTTGGCATCTTTCACCGAGCACGTATACGTCAAGTATACGTGCTTACCCTTGGTTTGCCCCAAAAGTCGCATTTTTGGCTGGCCTTCCTCGGCATCAACACCTACATTTCGGCTGTCAACCGATTTTCACGTATACGTAAACGCCCGTCGCCCCGGCGACTTAACCACTGATGAGACACCCCATGACGCGAAGCAATCGCTCAATTTCCCTCTTTGTGCTGGCGGCCTCCTTGGCGAGCGGCGCCGCCGTCCAGGCCCAGCAAGTTGTCAAGGTCGGCATCGTTGGCCCGTTTTCCGGTCCCTTCGCGTCCTCCTTTGGAACTCCCTTCCGCCAAGGCATCGAGGCCTACGTCGCACAAAACGGCGACAAGGCCGGCGCAACGCGCGTCGAGTTCGTCTACCGCGACCTTGATGCGCCCAATCCCGAACGCGCCAAGGCGCTGGCGCAGGAACTCATCGTCAAGGAGAAGGTGCAGTACTTGGGGGGATTCGTCTTCACGCCGAATGCACTCGCGGTGGCGCCGCTCATCCAGAGCGCCAAAGTGCCGACCGTCATCTTCAATGCGTCTACCTCGATGATTCTTAGCAAATCCGACTACTTTGTCCGGACCTCGAACACGCTTCCACAGGTCACGGTGCCGGTAGCCAAATATGCGCTCGACATCAAGGTCAAGCGGGTCGTTACCGTGGTGTCCGACTACGGTCCGGGTGTCGATGCCGAAAATGCGTTCCGCCAGACCTTCCAGGCGGGCGGTGGTGAGGTAGTTGAGTCCATCCGCATGCCCCTGAATGCTACCGACTTCGGCCCGTTTCTTCAGAAGATTCGGGCCCTGAAGCCCGACGCCTTGTTCGCGTTCCTGCCGTTCGGTCCCCCGACATTCGGCTTCGTGAAGGCCTACGACGACAACGGTCTCAAGGCGGCAGGCATTCGTTTCCTCGGCACCTCGGAGACACAAGAGTCAGACCTCCAGGCGCTAGGCGACGCCGCGCTGAAACTAGAGACCGGCTACTACTACTCGGGCGTGCACGAGTCCGCGCAGAACAAGACGTTCGTCGCCACCCTCGCAAAGCTCAAGGCGGCGCCGAACCCTGCCACTGTCGCCGCCTTCGACGGCACGCACGTGCTCTACAAGATGATTGAAGCCACGGGTGGGACCGCCAACGGCAAAGGGGCGATAGATGCCGTCAAGGGCATGGCCTGGGAAAGCCCGCGTGGCCCAATGAAGATTGACGCCGAGACGCGCGACGTCATTCAGAACGTCTACATGCGAGTGGTCGAAAAGCAGCCCGACGGTCGCTTCGTCAACCGCGAGACGAAGACCTATGCCGCCCAGCCGGACTACGGCCTGCAGCTGAAGAAGTAAGTCTCTTCGCACCGTGAGCCGCACGCGGCTCCTCGGTCGCGAGCCAACACGCCACGGTCAGTTTCCTCCCCTTTGAGCTTAGGAGGCTCGCATGAGCCTTATAGCAAGCATCCTCATCGATAGCGTTGCCTACGGCATGGTGCTGTTCGTCATCTCCATCGGACTCTCCATCACCCTAGGTCTCATGGGCTTCGTGAACCTTGCCCACGGCGTCTTCGCCATGGCTGGGGGTTACACCGCCGCCTGGCTGATGAAGTCCTTCGGCCTCGGCTACAGCCTCTCGGTTGTCGGTGCAGTCCTCTTGGTTGCGCTTGTGGCTTGGCCACTGCAACGATTGCTCTACAGCCGACTGCAGGAGCGCAGCGACCTTGACCAAGTGCTGTTCTCTATCGGCCTGGTCTTCGTCGGCATTGCAGGCATGGGAGTGGTGTTCGGCAACGCCATCACTCCCCTCCCGCTTCCGGAGTTGCTGCGTGGGTCCGTAGATGTGGGCTTCCGGGTTGTTCCGACGCAGCGCATCGCGACCGTCGTTGTTGGCATCGCGGTCCTGGTTGGCCTCGTATGGCTGCTGGAGCGCACCCGCTTCGGCATCGAGACCCGTGCGGCTGTGGAGGATGCGAGCGCAGCCCGCGCTTTGGGCATCCGCACCTCGCGCGTGTACATCCTGGGCTTCAGTCTCGGGGCGGGCCTCGCCGCGCTGGGTGGTGTCATCGGCGCCGAACTGCTTCCGCTCGAACCCTACTACCCGTTGAAGTACCTCGTGGTCCTGCTCGCGGTGGTCGCAGTTGGCGGTGTTGGAAGCCCTATGGGCCTGATGGCCTCCGCACTGCTGCTTGGGACGGTGGAAACCGCTGCCAAGTACATGCTCCCCAGCCTGTCTTCAATCCTCTTCTTCGCCACGATGCTGGCCGTGCTGGCTTGGCGGCCAGCTGGCTTGTTCGGGCGCACGCACTGAATCCCATGGAACACGTCCTCATCGCCCAAAAGAGAAAGCGCCTGTCGTTCTCCGGGTCGCTGCTTCCCGAGGTTGGCCTGCTTCTGGCCGGGCTGCTTCTGTTCTACGCAATGCCGGAAGACCTCGGATTCGCCACCCGTATCCTCATCGGCGGTCTGTTCGCCCTGTCGCTCGACCTGGTGCTTGGCTACGCAGGCATCGTGACGCTCGGCCACGCCGCAATGTTCGGAGTCGGGGCCTATGCAGCGGGCATCTTCGCCGTGCGCGTGTCGGGTGACCCGCTGCTCGGTCTCGCAGTTGGCGCCGCGGCCGGGGCCGCCGTCGCGGCCGCGAGTGGTCTCCTGGTCTTGCGCAGCCACGGACTCACCTCCGTGATGATTACGCTGGCCATTGCGCAGCTGCTCTTGGAAGTCGCCAGCAAATGGAGCTCTGTGACTGGCGGCGACGACGGTTTGTCGGGCATCTCGACGAATCCTCTGTTCGGACAGTTCGAGTTCGATTTCCTGGGGCGGACCGGCTTTTTCTACGCCCTCGCCGTGCTGCTGCTGGCCTTCGCCTTCCTTCGAAGGCTCGTCCGCTCGCCCTTTGGGCTGACGAACATCGGCATCCGGGAGGACCGCGACCGCATGGCGTCCTTGGGGTGCCTCGTCAAACGCCACTTGACCATCGTCTACGCCATTGGCGGCGCGCTGGCGGGCATCGCCGGCGCACTGTCGGCCCAAATCACCCAGGTCGTAGGCCTCAGCAGCCTGGGGTTCGCCCATTCAGCGGAAGTGTTGGTGATGCTGGTACTCGGGGGGACTGGCCGCCTCTATGGCGCGCTGGTCGGTACCGTCGTCTTCATGGTCGTGCATCACTTCGCGGCCGCAGTCGACCCATTCCGCTGGATGTTCGTCATAGGCGGCCTTTTGCTTGTTGTGGTGCTCTTCATGCGCGGCGGCATCACCGGCGCACTGGTGCGCCTGGCTAATTTCGGCAGCGCCACGGGAAGCACGAAATGAACGCAGTGGCAGATACCGCACTGTCGGTGCGGGGACTTAACCGGTCGTTTGGGGCGCTCAATGTGACTTCGAATGTCGACCTCACCCTTCGTCGCGGCGCGCGCGCCGCGCTGATTGGACCCAACGGCGCCGGTAAGACGACTCTTATCAATTTGGTCTCCGGCGCGCTGCGCCCCTCATCGGGACGCATTCAACTTCTTGGCAAGGACGTCACCGGGCTGGGGCAGGCCGAGCGGGCACGACTCGGACTGCTGCGCTCCTTCCAAATCACACGCCTCTTCAGGCCAATGACCATCGGCGACAACGTCCGCCTCGCCATTCTGCAAAGCAGCGGCCGGCGCCTTGGGATTTGGCGTGATACCAGGTCCGAACCCGACCTGGATGAGCAGGTGTTTGTCGCCCTGAAGACTGTCGGTCTGCACGACCGCGAATCCGCCGGCGTGACGACGCTGGCGTACGGCGAACAACGCCTGCTGGAGCTTGCTCTCGCGCTTTCAACGCGCCCGAGCGTGCTGCTGCTCGACGAACCGGCAGCGGGCGTGCCTCAAGGCGAGAGCAACGTCATCGTTCAGGCTGTAGAGCGACTGCCAGCTGACCTCGCCGTCCTGCTTATCGAGCACGACATGGACTTGGTGTTCCGGCTGGCCAACGAAATCACAGTCCTGGTCGCAGGAAGCGTCCTCATGACCGGGACACCTCAGCAGGTTGAGGCCGATGAGCGCGTGCAGCGCCTGTACCTGGGAGATAAGCATGCCGCTCACTGAACTTGCGCTGCGCAACGCTGTCGCTGGCTACGCGGGCGCCACCGTGCTCGAGAACGTCGACCTTTCGGTGAAGCGAGGGGAGCGCGTCGGCATCATTGGCCGGAACGGCGCCGGAAAAACCACGACTCTGGCGACCGCCATGGGTCTCACGCAGCAAATCCGCGGCCAGGTGCTCCTCAATGGTGCTGACGTCAGCAACATGCCGACCGCGGAGAGGTCGCGTCGAGGCCTTGGCTACGTGCCACAGACGCGCGACATATTCAAATCGATGACGGTGCGGGACAACCTGCGCACGGGTCTACAGGGCGGGCCAGATTCACGCCTGGATGAGGCGTACGCGCTGTTCCCCAGGCTGCATGAACGCCGCAACAACTTCGGCAACGAGCTTTCGGGTGGCGAACAGCAGATGTTGTCCATCGCCCGCGCCCTGATGGGCCAGCCGGACATCCTGCTGCTCGACGAGCCGCTTGAAGGCCTCGCACCTGTTGTCGCGCAAGAGCTCACGGCCTCGCTGTCGACCTTCTCGTCACAACGAGGATTGGGCTGCGTGCTGGTCGAGCAACACGTCGGCTTGGTCCTTGACTTTGCCTCCTCGATTCTGCTGTTGGAGCGGGGACGGACGGCCTTTTGGGGGTCGACCGCAGAACTCAAGAAGCGCCCAGAACTACTCGCAAGCGCGATTGGACTCAAGAGCAATGCCTCCGCGACCGCGTCGCGCTCTGCCGACCCTCAACTCGCCTAGTCAACACACACAGGAGAAAGTCATGTTCATCAAAAACGCTTGGTACATCGCCGCCTGGGCCCACGAGGTCAAGGACAAGCCGTTTGCGCGCACTATTTGCAACGAGGCCATCGTGATGTATCGCGATGCACAGTCTGGCAAGGCCGGCGCTCTGGAAGACCGGTGCTGCCACCGCGGTACGCCATTGCGCTTTGGCCAAGTGGTCGACGGCGGCCTGGAGTGCGGCTACCACGGTCTGGTCTTCGATTGCGCGGGGGCATGTGTGCGCATCCCGGGACAGGCCAAGATTCCGACCAAAGCCAAGGTTCGTGCCTACCCCCTCGCCGAGAAGGATGAGTTTCTGTGGATTTGGATGGGTGACCCGGAGAAGGCCGACGAGTCGCTCATCATCGACTACCCGTACCACAACGACCACAAGAAGTGGCCGCACAAGCACGAGGTCTACCACGTCAACTGCAACTACATGCTGCTTGTCGACAACTTGATGGACATGACCCATCTCGCCTACGTCCACAAGTCGACCATCGGCGGGAGCAATCCGAAAGCTCTCGTTGAAGCCAAAACGAACGTCACGCCCAACCCCACTGGCCTGCACTACATCCGCTGGATGCAGGACTTCCCCCCGCCTCCGACGTACAAGCGGGCTGCGCCATCGCTTGGCGAACGCGTGGACCGGTGGCAGGAGTTCGAATACATCGCACCTGGAAACATCATCCAGTGGACCGGAGCTCTGGACACCGGCAAGAACGCGATGGACAACCGCGACCAGCCGGGCGGCTTCTCCTTGCGTCTGTTCCACGGCCTCACACCGGAGACCGACGGCACGTGCTTCTACTTCTGGTCGACTGCCAATGGTTACCGCCAGGACGAGCCTCAGGCAACCTTGGACCTGTTCAACGAAATCAGCATTGCCTTCAATGAGGACAAGCAGATTGTCGAAGCACAGCAGAAGACTCTCGAGGCCACGGGAGAGACTGGCCTGGTCGACATCGTCTCCGATGCGGCTCGCGTGCACATGCGGCGCGCGGTAAATCGCATCATCACCGTAGAGCGTGCGGCGGCGGAAGCGCCGCAAGTCAAGGAGACAGCGTGAGCGCTCCGCAGACGATTGAGGTGCGGGTGGCGACCGTCGTCGACGAGGCCGAAGACATCCGCAGCTTCGAACTAATTGACCCAGCGGGCGGACTTCTCCCTCCTTTCACGGCTGGCGCCCACATCGACGTCCATCTGACTAACAAGGTCGTGAGGCAGTACTCGCTGTGCAACGACCCTTCTGAGCGCCACAGGTACGTGATTGGTGTGCTTCACGACCCGCAAGGACGCGGTGGCTCTCGCGCTATCCACGAAATGAAAGTTGGAGATGCAGTCCGCATCAGCGCTCCCCGCAACCACTTCGAACTCTCCAGCGAGGGAAGTTCCCTGCTCATCGCCGGAGGAATCGGCATCACGCCCATTTTGAGCATGGCGAAAAGCCTATCGGGCTCCGGCCGGGCGTTCTCGATGCACTACGCGACGCGAACTCGCTCGCGCACCGCCTTCATGAAACAGATTGGTTCATCCAGATACGCGCCGTCCGTCTCTCACTATTGGAGCGAAGAGTCCGACGGCGAGAAGTTGGACCTCGTGCAACTTCTGCAGTCTCCCGTGGCAGACGCGCACTTGTACGTCTGCGGCCCGCGCGGCTTTATGGACGCAGTCATTCGGACTGCCAAGGACCAGGGCTGGCCCGATGCGTGCATTCATCACGAGTTCTTCGCCGGCGAGGTCGTGGCGCTGGAGTCGGATGAAACCTTCGTCGTGCAGCTTGCCAGCTCTGGCAAGACGATTCGGATTAGCCCGGAGAAGACAGTTGTTGAAGCACTCGCCGAGGCGGGCATAGAGTTGCCGACCTCTTGTGAGCAGGGCATTTGCGGTACTTGCGTAACAGGTGTCATTAGAGGCGAGCCCGACCACCGCGACATGTTCCTCACACCTGAGGAGCAGGCGCGCAACGACAAGTTCCTGCCTTGCTGCTCACGGTCGAAATCCAGCGTCCTCGTTCTGGACCTCTGACGAGCCGACAAAGCGACCTCATTGGGGAGCTGTCGCGGACGACCGCTTATGGCCGACTGTAGCCTGCTGCCGCCTTCGCAGCCTCGGGGCCTTATCGGCCACACGGCTCAAGCCGAAGCGGTCGTTCAGGAGCGGGAGGCCGACTTGACTTGCAACCACGTATTCCGCATCGCCCAGGCGAGACGAGCGTCAGGACACTGCCGCTCAACGCGAAGCAAAGACTCCCGGTGGATGAGGCAAAGGCGCTGGGGCGGGAGAAAATCTGCGGCGTCAACCTTGCTTGATGAGGTTCTGAAGAATGAGCGGTCCTCCCATGTCAATCAGAGCGCCGCCTTCGTTGATTTTGCCGAGCGACACAGGGGCGAAGCCGAGCTCGCCGACCAGTTTGGCAATCGAGGCCTCGGCGCCTTGGTCATTGCTCGATCGA